>DATDRM010000261.1:0-35065 GCA_035291705.1 Anaerolineales bacterium | reverse complement strand
TTGGCATCTTTGGCTGCATTGGCATCGTCCTGGGCGAGGATGAGATCACCGGCCAACGTAAGGCGTACATTGGCAATGGGCTCAATCTCGGCGAGCTGCTGGACGAGCAGCGTATCGTTGCAACCGGCTCGAAGCTGCCGGCCGACATGGTCGAGAGGATTGCAGCGTGGTTGAGTAAAAGAAACGCTGCAGATCAAGCTGGTCAGGAACAAGGAGGTAATTCATGAGTCGTCGTTTTTCAGCTACGCAGCAAACCACAGTCCGAGTTTTACGTTGACCCACCTTATCTGCGCTCAACCCGGACGATCGACTCGGTCATATACGCGAACGAAATGGATGGTGAGAAAGAGCACGCTCTTCTGGCGGAATTATTACATTCCATCAAAGGGAAGGCCATTCTGAGCGGCTACAATTCCGCTGCCTACCAAACATTATATAAAGACTGGCGATCAACCAAGAAGACCGCCAAGGCTCATCAAGGCAAAAGCCGAATTGAATGTCTCTGGCTTTCGCCAAGAGTTCAAACGACTTTGTTCTAATCAATAAGGAGATCCTAATGAACAGTCTTGACGACAACACCAAGAACTGGGGGATTGTAGAGCTGATGGGGCATAAGGTCGTGGCCGGCCAGGTCTCGAAGAGCGAGCTTCTGGGCGCACCGTTGCTCCGCGTCGACGTGCCGGCCACCAGCCTATACCATGAATTCACACAATTCTACGGGGAGGCCGCGATCTATTGCATCACATTTGTGAGCGAGCAGGTGGCGCGGCTAACCGCCGAAGAGACCAAGGTGAATCCGGTCAGTGTGTACGTTCCAGAATTGGTGACGAAGGAAAAGTTCGATCAGATCATTCGTCAGTACAAAGAGCAGATCATTCGTCAGTACAAAGAGCAGATCGAGCGCCTGCGCGCGCTGCCGGCCGGGCAGCCGAGCGAAGATCTGTGGGATGAAGACAATGACGATGATCCCGACGAGGAACGATGACAACCATGATCTTGCTTTACCGTCGGCTCCTCAACTTCCTTTGGCGCATGCATGAAGAGAGTCTCTGGCGCCGAGGCTCAGTGAAATGTGACGGCGGTGAAGGCAACGTCACTTGGCACAAAGAGAAATCAATCACCATGAATGCAAAACAAATCGACAACGTGATGAGAGTGCTCCTCGACGAGGAGGCTCACCAGGCTTTCGCAGCAGCTGTCGATACGCATGAACCGGCGATGGATCCGGATGTCGTTGAGGAGCTCGAGAAAGTCGCAGAAACGTTTCGGCGGAAACGCCAGGAGGAGGTCAGCGTGATCGTGATCACCCGGCTGGCGCCACCGGATACGGGCCTGAAATGTTTGCACGAGGGCAAGTGGCATCTGCTGATCAACACGCTGACCTGGATCAAGCTGAAACAGCGGATCTCCGGCATGTCTCTTCAGGCGCCGTTCCCGCTGCTGGGCATCCCGGTCGTGGAGGATGAAGAGCTGGCACGGCAGGTGCTGATCAGCGCGTACATAGACGGGGGAGGGGCGATCCGGTTTGATGGAAATGAATCAACAAAGTAGCAGGAGAACCATGCCCAAAAAATATTTAACTTACCAGGAGCAGGTCTCTTATCTGCTGACCTTCCTGGCCATCCTAGTCCAGCGCGCGGGCGGTCAGATGACCATCGAGCATTTGAGCGAATTCTCCAGCTCAGCCATGGGCCTCAGCATGAAGCTAGACGTCGAGAACGATCGGGTCACGCTGAGCTCGAGTTACACACCGGGCAATAGCACGTCGAAACCTTTATGACTTGAAAGGTGATAATCATGGACACTGGAGAAGGAAAATTTGAGCAAATGCAAGCCGATGATCAAAAGAAGCTTTTGGAAAGAATAAAGGCCTTGGAATCGCAATATCCTGATCACGGCGGTTGGTTTCGAGAGGGCGAGATCATAGAGATACGCGGAAGTACTTTCCGCATTCAGGCAGTAAAACCAACGGGATTGCGCTTGAAACTTTTGAGACGAGGTAAAGCATGACGCACTGGAATCGATCAATAATCAACGTCACCAGCGGCTATGGTAACAACACGCGCCAGCCGTTCGTCGAGATCAAGACTGAAAAATTGAAGGAGCCCCTGCAGCTGCTGCCTGAAGAAGCGCGCGACTTGGCGTTGAATCTACTGCAAGCAGCAGAAGCCGCAGAGCAGGATGCTTTTATGTTCGAGTTTGTAAGCAAGGATCTAAAGGCAGGCGAGAATGCGGCTGCCAATATCATATTCGAGTTCCGGAATTGGCGCGACACCCATGGTCAGAATAAATAGCCGGATTTTCCACTAAAAAATGGCTGAGAAGAAATTACTCGAGCAGCTCGCCGATAGAATTCGGATGAAACACTATAGCCGCAAGACAGAATCGGCTTACGTTGAATGGGCACGGCGGTTCATTTTGTTCCATGGCAAGCGGCATCCACGCGAGATGGGTACCAGGGAGATCGAGGCCTACCTGAATTACCTTGCGAATGTGCGCCGTGTGAGCGCATCCACACAGAACCAATGTCTGTATGCGATCCTGTTCATGTACCGGGAAGTGCTGGGGGTGGAAATTGGGAACATCAATGCAATGCGCGCGAAGGAAGGGAAGCGCTTGCCAACGGTGCTGAATCAGCAGGATACGTTGCAGGTCTTGAACTGTGTCGATGGCGATGTATTCAATTTGATGGCTCGGCTGCTCTATGGCGCGGGGCTGAGATTGAAGGAGTGCCAGCAATTACGGATCAAGGACGTTGATTTTGGAATGAATATCATTACGGTCCGGGGTGGAAAAGGGGATAAGGATCGGACCGTGCCACTGCCGCGAAGCCTGGTTAAGCCCTTGATGGATCAAATGAACATTGCCCGCCATCTATGGAATATCGACAGGCAGCGCGGGATGCCAGGTGTTTACGTCCCGGATGCGCTTGAGGTGAAATATCCAAATACTAGTTGTGAGTGGGGATGGTTCTGGGTATTTCCAGCCCAAAGTTACAGCGTGGATCCTGTGAGCAAGATACGCAGGCGGCACCATCAGCACGAGAGTGAGTTGCAGCGAGCCATTAGAGCTGGGGCCATCAGGGCGGGTGTGGTAAAGAGGGTCACGCCTCACATTTTCCGTCATTGCTTTGCAACCCATTTGCTCTGGAAAGGGTACGACATTCGGACTGTCCAGGAGCTGATGGGGCATAAGAGCATAAAGACCACGATGGTCTATTTGCACATTCTCCACCCAGGGGGCTGGAAAGGCGTGGAAAGCCCGCTGGATAATGTTCCGGTGGAGAGTATTATCCGTCAGTAGATGGATAAGGATAGTTAGGTGGCTTATGTTCAAAACTATGTTCAAACTAATTGGAGAAATCCACCCTTCAACTTATTTCATCGCCTTCTTGGGCACGGTGATTATGTTGCTGTCGGTAGATTGGGTATCGCCGTTCTTTGGGTGGTGGCTCGTCTTGATTGCAATTGCCAATGAGCGCCACCTAACAATGCGTGCACTTGACGGGGTGGTACGCACCCCGAAACATTGCGAGCATGGCTACAATGGGTTGTGTCCCGTCTGTGATGCTTCGCAGACACCACCCCGCAAGTAACGCAAACCGTTAGCTGGCTCATTCCCAGCAAGGAGAAAAAATGAACGAAGATAAAGTACAGCTCGAAGTTACAAATGATCCCACAACCGCCCGCAGTATCATTCAGGCACTCGTCAAAGAGTTGCGCGGCAAAGATGGTAAGCCTGCAAATCGTGAAACTGCGCTTGCCATAACGAAGTTGCAAGAAGCGGCTTACTGGCTCGGCGAAGCTATGTTCGGCAGTGGTGCCAGCTAACAATGCGTGCAGCAGACGTGGGGCAGGCTGGGCAATTTTTGGACAGTCGGTTATGCCCCACGCTGCTAACGCTCGCCGTTAGCCCGCTCTCGAAAGGATAGGTAATATGCAAACAGTTGACCCCACTATACTTTGTCTTATAAGCCTGCTGATCCTTGCGCTTATCGGTGTGTCAATGCGGGAAGTGGACTGGTCAAAAGAGAATCGCCGTAGACCGAGCAGGTTTGCTCAAGAAGCAGCGAAGCGTGCTAACAGGCGCTTGCAGAACGGACGCAGGGCAGGCGCGGCGAAACGGAAATAATCTATTAGTGCCTTGCGCCGCTAAAGCGCAGGGTCGTTAGAAGAGAAGTAAGAATTCCCGTGGTCTTTGAGACGTTCTAGATAAATTCCATTATGTAGAGTGTAAAACATGAACGAACAGGCTGAAAAATATCTCAAGACTCTGGACCGCCTACCGAATACGCTCAAGACCTACGGCTGGGCTCTGTCGTATTATTTCCGCCTGGCCGGCGAAACGCTGGGCGATGAAGCGTATGAAAGCTTCCTGGCTCAGATCCGTCCCCTCTCCCCCTCCACCAAGCGGGTCCTGCGGTCCGCCGTCATGGGCCTGTATGCGTATTGCGAAATCGGCGACCCAATCAAGCGCGAGAAGTTGAATGAGCACTACACACGGAAGATCAAGACCAAGCCGGTCACCTTCGATCGGGACGGGGTCGAAACGATCATTGCTCACTGCGATACGCTGCGCGCCAATCTCATGGAGCTCAGAGATCGAGCCTTTGTTCTCACCTTGGCGGATACCGGCTTTCGGATCTCGGAGCTGTGTAGCCTTCAGCGCGGCGATATCGATTGGAGGGATGAGCGAGCAGTGATCACCGGTAAAGGTGAAAAAACCGCCGTGGTCCGATTTTCGAAGAGGTCTATCGCCGCGCTCAAGGAGTATCTCTCTGCGCGGGCCCAGCTGGATGGTGGGTCCGGGAAAGCGCTGGAATCGCTTCCGCTGTTTGCCCAGCATGGAAAAGTGAAGAAGATCAAGCCGATGACCATCGACGGCATGCGCAAGGCAATCAAGGTGCGCATGCAGGAGGCGGGCGCCCGAGTCCGGATCCATGATTTTCGACACTACTTTGTGACCGTGGTCATGCTCTCCAGTGGTGGCAATCTGAAGATGGCGCAGGAGCTGGCGCGCCATGAAAGCACCGTAACCACACAGCGTTATGCCCATTTCTCAAATACTGAGCTTGACGAGAATTACGAAAGGATTTTCAACAAGGCATAGCATGGCCAAAACGACAGACCCGGAGAAGAACGCCAAGGATAAAATATTCGCTCAGTCATTGCCGAGCCGGATCAAAGAAACTGCCTGGTGGCTCTACCAGCACGAGCTGGGCCGGATCGATCCCGCGGCCGGCCGGCCTTATTCTTCCAGGAAAGCCTTGTCCAACACATTGATGTGGATGGATGAGCAAAAGCTCCTGCTTGAGGTCTTGAAGATAAGGCCGAATGAAATGCAGCGGCGTATGCTCCAGATGCTTGCGGAGGGCATGTCCCAAAAGCAGATCGCGCACGCGCTGGGAAAGAATGTCCAAACCACGCGCGTGCACTTCGCCAGGCTCAGGACCCGGCTAGGTGCCGAGACGTTGTATCAGCTTATGGCCACGGCTGTAGAAAAAGGCTGGGTGAAACCGAAACCTTACAAGGAAGAAAAACCAGGCAAGCAGCCGTAAACGTTTTCGACATGTTTCCGCATTGAAAATTCGTGCTTGACTTTTGCCCTCAAACATTGTATGCTGTTCTCAACGGTCCGTTGGCTGCCCCCCTCAGCCTGCGGGCCGTTTCCCTTCTTAATTTCCCGGGTGTAATTTATTGCAGACTGGCGTGAGAGGACACAATTCATTATGATGGCAGAAAATTCTTACAGCGTCGGCCCACGGAGAATCTCATGCCCCCAAGCCTTTCCCCTTTCGCCCCGCGCGGCGCCACAGATGTGGCGCGCGAACCAGTGATCTGTCAGCGATGCAGCAGAGCCTTTGCTAATTTTGTTCTTGAAGAGATCCAGGGAATCACGCAGCTGCGCTGCGGAGACCTGCTGATCACCCGGCAGGAGGCCAATTGCCTGCACTGTGGCTGGACCTTCCACTGGAATATTCGCGAACGGGACGTTGAACGGATGGCGCTGGTCTATGGCCAGCTCATGGCCGCGTACATGCCAGAGTAGCGTGCTATAATCTGATCGTTAATTGCGGCGCGATCGCGTCACGCATCCATGAGGGATTGCCAGCTTACCCACCTGGCCGCGGCGTTTCCACGGAAACGTTGTGGTCGGGTGATTTTCTTTAAGTGGCGGTCCCAATACCCAAAAGGAGATCCAAATGAAACTCAGATCTGTCTTCTTCGTGCTGTTGACCGCCCTCCTACTTTCGGCCTGCGCTGTGCAGGGCGTGGCCCAGCAGGTGGTCGAGCTGCCCTCGCCGATCCAGCTGGCCATCCTGGCCGGCGTGACGTTCGTCGTCGGTTTCATCTTCACAAAGATTGCCGAGGCGCTGCCCTTCCTGAAGGACTTTCTTGGCCAATACGTTGATGAAGCCTCTGTCGCCGTTGCGGGCGCTGCGGTCCTGTGGATCCAGAATCTTTTGAATGCCGTGCCGCTGGAATGGGAAGGCGTCGCCAATGCCGCGCTTGCATTGATCGTCGCGATCCTGGCCGCGATCGGACTGATCAAGACCGCTCGCAAAGCCCAGGTACCGGGATTTCGGGGATAGCCGACGGTCCGGGATGTATCTGCCGGGCATAGACACTTCTCTTTGGGACGCAGGGCCAAAGCCCTTCATGAATATCATGAATTGGGCCCAGTATCCCTGGCACTATGCCTTCATCAAAGTCGGGGAGGGCACGTTCATCGACCCGGCTTTCCTCAGGCAGTGGGCTGCCGCCAAAGGGCACATCTATCGCGGCGCGTATCACTTCTTTAGACCGGCTGTCGACCCCAAGACCTCGGTGGCGCGCACGATTGAGTATCTTGGCGGCGACCTGGGCGAGCTGCCCCTGGCGCTGGACCTGGAAGTCACAGACGGCCGGGCGGATGTGCTGGATCGGGCCAAATCCTGGATGGCCTGGTATGAGGCCCGGACGGGCGTGAGGCCGATTTTGTACACCAGCCCGAGCTTCCTAACGGAGAACTTCGCCTATAGGTATACCTATTTGAAATCCTTCAAGCTCTGGCTGGCGCAGTATTACTATGATAAGTGGGAGCCGGCTGCCGTCAGGGATGCAAAGATCGAGCGCGTGCTGGCCGGGCAGGACATCCCATCCTGCCCCAAGCCGCCCGCCCCGTTTGAACGGGTCTCGTTCTGGCAATGGACCGCCTTGCTCAAGCCGCACCAGATTGGCGGGTACTACATGGGCAGCGATGGCAAAAAAGAGATCGACGGCATCTTTTATCTGGGAACATTGACGGACTTGGTGGCCGAGTTCAATCTGCCTGATCTGCCTGCCCTGCCGCCTTCTCAGAATCAGAACATGACCGTGAGCATCCATTTTGCATAAGGAGAATGCAATGAGCTATATGAAACTTGTCTCGAACGTCTCGACTGAGTGGCGCTCCCTGCGAGCGCAGACCAATTACCCGACCGTCCCGCACATCCTGGGCGCGTCCGGCGAGTCCAGTCGTCTGCTGGCAGGCAACCATGCCAAGGCTACCCTGGATGCTTTCTATGTCTATTCGTCAGACGTTATCGTCAATGGCACACTCCAGGCCAGGGCAAACGATAAATGGTGGCTGGTGTATGAGGCCAACGGGACAGCCATTCCAAGCACGACGCCCAAATGGATTGCGGAGATTCACAAAGGCCAACGCTACCTGAATGCCACGCAAGTAGACGATGATGACCCGCCCCCACCGCCTCCACCCGCCAAGACCGTGACTGGCATCGTGATTGATAATCCCGCCAAGGTGACGATCAGCTACTCGGATGGCTCGGTACAGACATTCCCGTGAGAGTGCATATTCACTTCGATGAGCCGGGGACGCTCCCGGAACAGCGCGTACAGCTCTACCAGCACAAGGATGACCTGGGTGTGTTGGGCAGACTGCGCCTGTGCGTGCCCTGCCCGTGTATCTTCCCGATGTCCGGGGATGCCAAGACGGAAATCACTGAACAGTGGCAATACTACATGCGTGCCATCAACTATGGTATGTCCGTCCAGCATGTCGCCGCCCTGTTCGGCTGGAAGAAAGCCTTCACGAACCGCCAGGACGAAGTCCGGGCGGACTGGCTCCAGCGCAAAGACCTGGATAAGGACAACCCGGATTTCGACAAAGTGCGTACGACGGCCCTCTCGGTCATGACTGGCGTGGAAGCGGGAAGTCTCCTGAAGGTCACGATGCTGGACGGCAATAAGCCCCCGCCCTTGAAGCCTGGCCGGAGCTATCCAAAGTCGGTCAGCCAGATCAACCCAGACGATTACCTATATTTGCCACGTACCCATCGACATCTGTTCTGCGTGGCGAATATCGTCAACGTCGACGGCGAGTACGTGCCGTGGAACAACGGCGCGGTGTATGACTGGATTGGAGACGGGAGGCCATATACATTCTTCCCACACGTTTCCCGGTTCGACGTGTACTACCCGCTGAAATATCTTATCAAGCTGCCGGCAGGATCCCAGCCGCCCAGCCCTTATCTTTTCATCCCTAAAGAAAGGACATAAGAAAATGTCTCAGATTGATGCAGTCATAACGATCGATCCCAGCACTCTGCTGAAGCTGGATCTTCACGACCTTTGCGTGCTGGTCGTCAACAAGATGGTTGAGGAGGGAATTACAAAACACATTTCTTTCATCAGCCCCGAGGACAATCTCACCTTTGGACTGAAGGAAGATGGCAAGATCCCCAAGGTGACGATTGAATGGGTTGATGCATCGGAGGCAGAACCGACAGTAGAGTGAAATTAGACGCGATTAGACGATGCCGCCCAAAAAACGCCTGACCAAGAAACAACGTGAGGTCTTGCTGGCCTGGATCGCCGAAGGTCTCGAGACCGATGAGATCAACAAGCGCGCGGCGAAGTTCAAACCTCGCTTCAAAGTCACGCGCCAGCAGGTTGATCATTACCGCAAGACGCGCGCCGTCAAGCTCGAAGAACTCCAGCAGTCCGGAGAGTCCGACGCGCTCAAAACCGGGCTGGCGCTCAAGGAGAACCGGGTCGCGAAACTCCAGCGCCTTGCGGATAAGATGCTGGCAGATCTGCTCGAGCAAGATAAATGGTGGCTGCTGCAGGTGAAGGGGATTGGCCGCGGCGACGATTATGAGCGCATCGAGTACTATGAATTCAACAAAGCCGAGATCGATGCCCTGCGCGGCGTCCTGGATGATATCGCGGCCGAGGTGGGGGAGCGCGTCCGCAAGACCGATCTGACCAGCGCGGGCCGCCCCCTGCCCCGCCCCGGCCTGGATTTGAAGGAACTAAGGAGCCTGTCTGATGATGAACTCACCGTCCTTGAGCACGCCGCCGAGATCCTGGAACGCGGTCACGCTGCTCAAGACGCTGCCAAGCCGGATCGAGATCGAGACTGAACGCTGCGCGCGCAGTCTCTCGTATTACATCCCGAAGGCCTGGCAAATCGTTGAGCCGGCCACACGGTTTGTGGATAACTGGCATATCGGCCTGATCGCCGAGTACCTGACGGCCCTGACCCGCCTGGAGATCCAGAATCTGATCATCAATATCCCACCGCGGCACATGAAGAGCCTGCTTACGGTGGTCATGTGGCCGACCTGGGTATGGATTACCATGCCATCGTCGCGCTGGCTGACCGGTTCCTACTCACTCGGATTGGCTACGCGCGACGCGCTGAAAAGCCGCCGCATCATCCAGTCGGATTGGTATCAGCAGCGCTTTGGCGATGTCTACCAGCTCACCGGTGACCAGAACGTGAAGAGCCGGTATGAAAACGATCGGACCGGGTTGCGTATGGCCTTTGGGATGGACACCGCCTTCACGGGTGAGGGCGGTGACTTCATCGTCGTGGACGACTCGCTCAAGGCCCAGGATGCCGACAGCGACACCGAGCGCGAGAAGGTCAACCAGACCTGGGACGAGTCACTCTCGACGCGGGCCAACGATCCAAAGACGGTCCGCCGGGTGATCATCGGCCAGCGCCTGCACGAGGACGACCTGCCCGGCCACGTGCTCGAGAAGATGAAGACGGAGGGGGCGCACCAGTACGAGCTCCTGTGCCTGCCTGCCCGCTATGAGCCCAAGCGCTTCGTCTCCGGGATCGGGCTGGCGGACCCGCGCAGAAACATTGGAGATCTGCTCTGGCCCGAGCATATCGCCAAACCAGAGCTGGCTGCAATGGAGGTTGACCTGGGCGAGCGCGGCACAGCCGGCCAGCTCCAGCAGCGCCCGGCGCCGGCAGGCGGTGTGATTTTCCTGCGTAAGTGGTTCGACGCCAAGAACCGCTATGACCCAAGAGATTCGAGTGTTTTTCAGCGCAGTGTCGCGCGCTGGGTCTTCTACGACACGGCATTTAAGGACAAGGAGCAGAACGACACGAATGCCCGGATCGTGTTCGAGCTGACACCCGATTACCGGATCCTGCTGCGGGAGGCCTGGTGGCAGCGGCTGCAGGTCCCGCAGGTCACGGCGGACGTCAACGACAATACCCTCCGCTGGAACTATGACGGCAAGCTGCGCGGGACTGTGGTCGAGGATAAGGGCAGCGGGATTGCCGTGCTCCAAACCCTGCGCCAGGGCGCCTTGCCGGAGGTCGCTGCACTGCTGATAGAGTTCAACCCAGGCACGGTTTCCAAGACCGAGCGCGGCCGGCGGGCCAGCCAGTGGTGCGAGCGGGACTGTGTGCTCCTGCCCGTGCCGGATGAGTCAGTCCCGTGGCTCTTCGACTTCGAGGAGCTGCTCTTCAAGTGGCCCGGCACTAAGATCGACGACCCACAGGACGCCTTCACGATGGGCATCCTGTTCCTTGAAAATCTTCTCGCCGAAGGTTGGAAACTGCGCCTCGGCCTGAAAGGATGAAAGCATGCCCGTCAAGATTCGCAAACTCAAAGGCGGTAAGTTCCGTGTTCGGATCGGCCGGCGTGTCCTGGCGAAACGCACCACCAAGACCAAGGCCATGAAGCAGGCGCGGCTCCTGCGCGCCATCGACCATGGATTCAAACCCCGCCGAAAACGCAAACGAGCACGGTAGCTTATAACGGAAGGATGTACTTATGGCAGCAGTCTTCGGTGACACCGCACAAACCTACTGGCAGCGCGTCGCGCTGATGAAATCTCTCGCGCAGGCGCAGGCCATCCTGCCCTCGGCCTGGTACGAGATGCTCGAGGAGTATTACCTCAACAACGGCCTGTACGACCTGGTCAGCCAGGCCTTATTCGATAACGCCATCTGGACGCCAGGCATGAAGCCGCTCAGGAACCCGGCACATCGCGCTGTGGAGTTCTACGTCTCCAAGCTCTGGCCTGGTCCGCTCGAGCGGGCGCTGCCGATCGTCGCGGAGAACAAGCGGATCGCGGAGCCGATCCAGAAGATCTGGGGATGGTCAAACTGGGCCTCGCAGAAGCAGGTCGCCGCGCGCTGGCTCTCGAATTTCGGCGATCTGTTCATCAAAGTGACCGAGAAGACCGAAGCCAGCCAGGTGACCCGCGTGTACTTGGACCCGATCAAGCCGAAATATGTCACGGACCTGGAGCTCGATGAGCGCGGCTTCGTTATGTTCATTCGCATCGATGTGCCGGATGGAAACGAGATGCATACCGAGGTCTGGAGCAAGAACTTTGGGGGATATCGGTTGTGGAGGCACAACCGCGCCCTGGAGACGCCGATCCATCAGCTGGGCCAGCCGAAGGAAATCAAGCTATTCACAGATCTGGGTTTTGACTTTATCCCGATCGTGCATGCCAAGTTCCAGGACATCGGCGAGAGGCGCGGCATCGGTTGTTTTGTGCATGCGCTCGACAAGATCGATGAAGCCAACCGCCAGGCGACGCGCCTGCACCAGATCCTGTTCAGGTACAACAAACCCACCAATGCCGTTTCCGCGAACGCCATGGATCCCAGTGGGAAACCGCTCCCCCCTCCGACGATTACCGGCCGGGAGGGAAGCGACAGCTCCAAAGGCGACGCGTTGAAGCTGGGAGACGATGATCTGTTTCTGCTGCCTGGGATGTCAAAGCTCGAGCAGATGGTCCCCAGCCTCAATTATGCCGATGCCCTGGCCATCCTGAACGCCCAGATGCAGGAGCTGGCGCGCGACCTCCCCGAGATCCTCTATTATGAGTTGACCGAGAAAGGCGATCTGTCCGGAGTGGCGCTGCGGACGATGCTCCAGCCGGCAATCGATAAAGTCATCGAAGCACGGGGCAATGCCGAGCCAGCCCTGGTCCGTGCCAACCAGATGGCGCTGACGATCGCCGGCGTGCACGGGCTGGATGGCTTTAGCAACCTGGGGGAATTCGAGAGCGGTGACCTCACCCACACCTTTGCCGAGCGCGAGGTGATCCCGATGAGCCCGAACGAGAAGGCCGAGCTGATCACCTCGCAAGTGGCTGCCGGCATGCCGCTGGTCACGGCCATGAAGCTCAATGGTTTCAACGACGAGCAGATCCAGGAGATGACCCTGAGCGATGAGTATCGCCTGCGCATCGAGAAGCTCCTGTGGGAGGCGTCCGAGAAAGCTGTGGCTGCCGGCATCCCGATCGAGACATATCTCCGCCGGCTGGGATGGACGCAGCAGCAGCTGAGCAATCTGGGCACGCAGCGGCTCGCGGCCATCAAACTGCAGCAGGAAGACCGCGTGCCGGCGGTGAAGCAATAATGTTACCGGTATTGCGAGCAATCGTGAAGGAGTAGGAATGCCAGACCCTGCAAAGAACCGTGTGCCCCTCGGCCGGCCCCTACAGCTGACGGACGAGCAGCTCGACCAGCTCGCCCAGGTGACCCCCGAGGATATCGAAAAAGCCAAGGCCTTTTGGCGGAACAACGCACCGCCGAAGTTTGCAAGCCTCCTCGATGCCCAGACGATTGAAGAGGAAGAAGAGCAGTGACCTTCCCTATCCAAACAAATGTTCTAACATCCCGCTATGGGTGGAATGAGGCCACAGGCCGGTACATTGATTTGCGCACCGGTCAATTTGTGCGTTTCGCCGATGTGCGCGACGCGCTCGAGTCGGTGATCGACGCGTCGGCAATCCGGATCAATGTGTTGACGAAGAGCCTGGTCGACGGCCAGATCTCCCTGGCCGAATGGCAATCGGGCATGCTGGAGCAGGTCAAGCTCGCCCACACGGCCTCGGCGGCCAGCGCGCGCGGAGGTTGGGCTCAGATGAGCCAGAGCGACTGGGGTGCAGCCGGGCGGTTGATTCGCACGCAGTATGATTTTCTCCGCAACTTCTCCGACCAGATCGCCAGCGGAGAGCAGCTCCTCAATGGCACCGCCCTCGTCCGGGCTGATATGTATGGAGATGCAGCGCGCGGCACGTTCGAGGAGATGCGCCGGCGCTATGAGCGGACGATGAATGGCATGGAATTTGAGAGGAGAGTGCTGGGCGAGGCAGATCATTGCCCGGACTGCCTCGATTATGCTGCGGAGGGATGGCAGCCGATCGGCACCCTGCCGGCGATCGGGGATAGCATTTGCCTGACCAACTGTCACTGTACGTTCGAATACCGGACAGGAACTCCCGACATAGAGGAGAGCGAGGCAGAATGATTGTCAGCTTCCCTTCCCTGTTGATGGAATTCCAGATCCTGATTGAGCTCCCCAAAGGCACGCCGGCAGCCTGTGGCCATTTGGTGGCCGGCCACAAAGTCGAGATCGTTGCGCCCATCCAGATGAAGATCGACGATTACATATTGGTCGATCTCCAGACCCGCAAAGTGGAAGAGATCCGGCGCCGCGGAATTGTGATCTGGCGCGCGGCCTGTGTGAATTGAAGAAAGGAGTCTCCATGGCCCCGACAATTTTTCTTGCCATTGCTTTATTACTCATGGCGCTTGAGCGATTTGGTGTTGCCGTCCCTGGCTGGCTGACGGGGATCTTCCTGGCACTGGCCGGCATCCTGCTGCTGATCTAAACGAAACATAGTAAACATTGCATGGCATCTTCCAATGATGCTATAATGCGTTAGTCAATTGCCCGCTGGGGCATTCATGAGGGATTGCCGGAAGACCCAACCGGCCACTGCGCAACTGCAAGGAAGCGCTGGTGGCCGGTTTTTCGTTCACCTGCACTTCGATTGGCTTTCCAAATCGTGCAGGTGCAAGTGTAATCCCCACCTTTACGCCACACGTGAGGCGGAAAAAACACGGAGGAAGAAATGCTTTTCGATTGGCTGTTCAGTGGTTTGTACTTTGACAAAGAGACTGGTGGTGGATCCGGTACGGACGACGGCGCCGGGGATCCGGCTGACAAGAAGAAAGACGAGTCGGCTGAAGATTCAGAAGCTGGAGACGATAAGGACAAGGCAAAGGCCAGGGATGAGAAGAAATTCACACAGGCCGAGCTAGACCAGATCGTCAAGGACCGCCTGGAGCGCGAACGGAAAAAGTCTGAGGCTGAGGCCGAAAAGGTCCGCAAGAAGGCTGAGGAAGAAGCGCTCTCGAAAAACCAGGAATGGCAGAAGCTCGCCGAGCAGCGCCAGGCGCGGATCGATGAACTGGAGAAGCAATCGGCAGAGCTAGAGTCGTATCAGGCCGAGGCCAAAAAGTACAAGGCTGCACTCGAGGACCAGTTGAACAAGGTCAAAGAGAAGCTGCCGAAGCACCTGCTGCCATTGATCGAGAAGTTGGATCCCGTGGAGGCGATGGCGTACATCACCGAGCACGCGGAAGAGCTGGGCGCCAAGCCGTCGACCTACAGCGAAACGCCGGATGGAAAAGAGAAGAAGGTCACCGATGATGACAAGAAGGAAGCGCAAAAAGCTTCCACCAGCGTCATCACCCGAAGTTTCTAACATCATGGCGCTGGCGCCATGGAGGAGGTAAACAATGGCCAACTTAGCGTTGGTTACTGCAAATAAATTGGAGGTGGTCGAAAGCATCTCGCAGATGACCCTGCCGACCGCTGAGGTCTGCAGCCCGGGTCAGGCGGTCCGTCTCGACACCTCCAATGGCAAATACACCAAGGCCAACGGAACCACAGCCGCCGAGGCTCGGATCTATGGGGTTGTCGTTGGTGGGAAAGCGAACGTGGCCGGCGAACCGGTCACGGCGATTCGCAAAGGCGTGGTCGATGGCTATGACCTGTCCGGTCTGGCCTACGACGCGCCTGTCTATTTAAGTGATACCGATGGCGCGCTCGCCGATGCTGCGGGCACCGTGTCAGTCGTGGTGGGCCGGGTCATCCCCGGCACGTCGACCACGCTCGGGACCGCCTTCGACAAGCTCCTGCTTGTCGACCTGTAAAGCGAGGAGGATAGAATGGCTAACCAATTGCTTTACGGTTTTATCCAGCTCAAAGACCTGGCCGCCAGGCGCGTGACCGAGGTCGGAGTACAGGTGGTCAACGACGCGATCAACCAGTCGGTGGCTGAACACAACCGGCAGATCGACGCGATCCTGGAGCTCTTTGCCCAGCGCACAACCGATTTCAAAGAGAAATTCAACTCACCGACCGTGGCGCGCCTCCAGCCCCTGGATGAGCAGGGCCGGGCTCGCCCGATCAAGATGGCCGGGCAGTACGGTGTGGCCTATCCCCTCCAGGATGGCGGCACAGCCTGGGGGGCAACCTTCAAGGCGCGCGAGAAAATGAGTGTGCAGGAGGCCAACGATATTACGGCCACCCTCACGAGCGCTGACGTGCGCTGGCTGCGCGATCATATCCTCGCCGCGCTCTTCGCCAATGTCGCCTGGACTTTTAACGATCCGCTGCACGATGCCCTAACGATCGAAGGTCTGGCCAACGGCGACGCGGTCAAATACCTGGTGCATGCCGGCGCGGACACGGGGGCGACTGACACGCATTACCTGGCGCAGGCGGCAGCGATCGCCGACGCTTCGAACCCCTTCCCCACCATTTATACCGAGCTCACCGAGCACCCGGAGAATGAGGGCGAGGTTATTGCCTTCATTCCCTCCAACGTCAAGAGTGCGGTGGAGGGCCTGGCCACGTTCTACCCCGAACGGGACCCGAACGTACAGGAAGGCTCGGGAGTCAGTGTGCTCTCCGGGACTCTGGGTATCCCGCTCCCGAGTGGCCCCCGGAGTCTTCTGGGCTACACAGACAAGGTTTGGATTGCCGAATGGAAATCGCTACCTGATAACTACCTCGTGTCCATGACTACCGGCGGCGCGCGTCCGCTCAAGATGCGCGAAGAGCCGGAGGAGACCCTGCGCGGTTTCAAGAAAGTTGGCGAGCGGAATGACCATCCGTTCTATGAGAGCCAGTGGTTACGCAGTGCCGGCTTCGGCGCGTTCAATCGTGTCGGCGCCGTGATTTACCGAGTCTCCAATGCTTCGTACGCGATTCCGACGGGATATACATCCCCGATGGCGTAAGCTCCCCGAATTACTTTCTTTCAAGATCTCCCCTCTCCCGGCCAGGGAGAGGGGACTGCCGCCCAAGGGCGGCGTGGAGGAACTATGCATCCAACCATTCTTGCGAAGCGGAAGGCGGAGGCGGTCGGGAAGGTAGTGTTTGCGTCGGAAGCCCTGGCTGAACATTTCAGCCTGGTCCCCGTCCTGATCGCCGGGCTCCATCCGGTCGGGATCAAGGATCCGCAGGTCAGAGACCTGATGCTGCTCGAGGCGGTCGCCGATGCGCTGCTGGCCATCGGGATCCAGGCGGGCGCGATCAAAGAAGGCGTTTCCATGGAAACGGTCAAGCCTGAAGCAGCTACACCGGTTGACGAGCCCGCCGAACCCGACCGGCCCCCCTCCGCTGAAGAAGATGAACCTGAGCCGCCCGCAAAACAGCCGGCGCGCGGCCGCACCAAGAAGTCGTGATGGCCATCCCTGCTGCGTACACCGAGAAGACCCTCGGCCAGTATATGCAGACCTTGCTGGGCAAGGTGGCCAGCGCTCTGGCGCTCACGGCCGGCCCGAGCGACGCCGGCGACTTTTCCGAGGCCGTCAACGATGCGGTGCTGGCCTGCGGCACGACCGATATTAGCACGATCACTGGGCTGGCCAACATCACCAAGCTGCGCGCGCTGGCCCGGGTCGCGGCCTGGCGGTATGTGGTCGATAACTTCGCAGCACTCTACGATTTTTCGGCCGATGGCGGAAGCTACAGCCGCAGCCAGCTTTTCAAGCAAGCCAAGGAGTCGCTCGTCCTCGCGCAGCAGGCCGCCCTGCCGTATGACCCGGCGTACCAGGCCCAGGTGGTAGCCATCGACCAAAAACATGATCCTTACGCTTACCGACCCGAAGATGAAACGGGAATATAGAAGGAGTATCCCATGCCCCGAGTAACGCTCACAAAAATCATCCCCAAGGGACCGTATCCGACTTTGCCTGTCGCGGCCGACTCCCTGGATCTCACCTTTACTGCCGCCGATACCGTGAACAAGGAACAGATCGTTCCCAGCGGAGATGATCTGTTGCTTGTGTGGAATACGCACGCCACGACCACCTACACGTTCACCCTCACCTCTGCTCCGGATGACAAAGGCCGGAGCGGTGATGTTACTACCTACTCGCTGGCAGCCGGCGAGATCGCCGCCTTCCGCTTCCGGCGGCCCGGCTGGGAGCAGAGTGATAGCCGGATCTACTTCGAAGCGTCCAATGTGGCCATCAAGTATGCCGCGCTGCAGCTCTGATCCAGATGTTCCCGATCTCCGAGAGCGAGCTCGCCGACCTCCAGGCGTCTGCTGAGCAGAGCCTGTTCGAGATCTGCACGATCTATTCCAGCAGCGGCGCCTACCAGGACAGCTTTGGCCAGGAGCAGCATGCCTGGGCCGTGATCGAGGATGTGCCGTGTGGACTCGAGGTCCGGCAGGTAGAGTTTCAGGATGAGCGCAGCGGCCAGGTCGTCGTATTGAGCGGCGATGCGGTCTTGCGGGTCCGGCTGGACCAGACGATCAACGTCCACGATTATGTGGTAGTCCGAGGAAAAGCCTACCAGGTGGACGGCATGGTCGACGGCCTGACCGTGCGCCGCGCAGCACTGAAGATCTCAGCGCTGCCGGAAGGAGCCTGACGGATGGCAAGCCCGAATGCAAAACTGATTGCACAGTTGAAAGCGCTCGAGAATGTACCGTGGATCGTTCCCGTGGCCGCGGCTGAAAAGATCGCAGAGATTGCTCGACGGAATGCACCCGTGAAGACGGGATACCTGCGAGATCACATCATTGCCAGGCATTACAGCAAAACGTCCAATGTCGAATCCCGCGCGCCGTATAGCGGCTTCGTGGAATTCGGCACTCGCTACATGGCAGCCCAGCCCTTCCTGCGTACAGCCATTGACCAACACAACCGTGAGATCCTGAATGCAGTGGCTGAGGCGATGATCGGTGAAATGCGGATTGCCCTCGGTCGTGGTTCCAGCAGGTGGGTCAGACCGCCGGCGAGTTCCCGTCAATTTCCTGGGATTCGTGTTTCATGACGATTGAGGAAACCGTGGTAACTGTACTGCAGGGTCGGGGCGCAAAAGTGTACCCGCTGAGGGCGCCGGAGGATACCCCGTATCCCTTCATCGTTTATCAGTTCATTTCGACCCTGCCAATCCGGGCGCATGGCGAGAGCGTGATGGATCGTGTCCGCCTCCAGGTGTCAGTGTGGTCGAAGAGCTACGATCAATGCGTGACGATTACGCAGAACGTAAAGGCAGCGTTGAATTTCAATCAAACGAATTTCAAGCTGGCCACCCGCGAGAATGAATTTGACACAACCGACCCGGAACCGGGCCTCTATCGCAAATTGCTGGAATTTTTCATCTGGCACACTGAAGGAGTTTGAAGATGGCAACTGAAGCCTATACCAATTATGGCTCTACACTCACCAAGGGTGGTGTGGCGGTTGGCGCCTGCATGGTGATCGACTTCCCGGAGATTGCGACGGGCAAAGCCAACACCACCAATCACGGCTCGGGCGGTTACGCCGAAAGCATCCCCAATGGCTTGATCACCCTGGGCGATATCACCCTGTCTGTGATCGTCGTGGATGGGGTGTTGGCGACGATCCGAAATGAGATGGCGTCCAAGACCATCAGTTCCGTGGTGATCTCGGACGGCGTTGAATCGATGACGTTTGACGGGTATTACCTCTCCGCCAAAAAAGAGGCAGCCGACGCGAACAGCCCGGATGTCAGCAAGCTAACCGTCGTCATTGCCCCCACCGGTTCCCTGATCATCACACCGTAATGGGAGCTGGCATGGCGAAGAGACCTAGACAGATTGCCACGCGCGAGGCGTTCCTGAATAGCGCCAAAAACCTGAAAAGGGAAACTGTGGAAATAGACGGTCTGGGTGCCGTCTATGTGCGCGAGCTGACCGGGCGCCAAATGGTCAGATTCAACGAGCAGATCGATGCGATGAAGGCCAATGGCTCGGACGTCAACATGGAGAGGGCGATGCGCCTCGCCGCATTGCTGGTCTCCATGTCGGTCAGTGATGGAGACGGGAATCTGCTCTTCACCGAGGCGGATGTGGAAACTCTCTCTGATCTTCCCTTTGAAAAACTGCGCACAGTGGCCGACAAAGCCCTGGAGCTTTCCGGAGTGCACGAGGTGGCCAGTAACCTAAAAAAAGCCCTCGATTCTTCCACTACCGACTCGCCCAGGAGCTCCACAAGTCCGTAGAGGAGGTCCTTGAGCTGCCGGCCAGCGAGCTCATGGACTGGGAAGTGTACTTTGAGATCTACCCTTTTAGCCAGGACCGGGAAGATGAACGCTTCGCGATGCTCGCCGCGGTGATCGCCAATATGAGTGGCAAAACTCTGGCCCGCGCGGTCTCGGAACGTGTGTTTATGCCAAATCACCTCGGCCACCCGCCAATGGTTGCGCAGTCCAAAAGCCTGGAGCAACAGCACGCAGAGTTCCGAGAGTTCACTGCCCGGTACCGTGCTACAGTAAAAGAGGCCAAGCGTGTTACTTGAGAGTTTACAGATCCCCGTTCAAGCGTTGGATAATACATTCCGGGCATCGATCGCCGGCATTGCTGGTCTGGTGGCCGGCTTCACGGCCGGCGCAGTCGCAGCCTTCAAAGCCACCGAGAAATGGGCGCTGGAGCTGGATGGAATCCAGGACGTGATCGGCGGGACTGCGAAGCAGGCCGCGGCGTTCAACTTTGTGCTCAGGAAATCCGGTACCGATACCGGGACCCTCACGAAGGGCCTGACAATTCTGGGAAAAGGCCTGGTGGATGCGCACGGCCGGCTGGACACCACCGGGAAGGCGCTGAGGGATTGGGGGATCAATGTCAAGGACGCGAACGGCGTTCTCAAGGACCAGGGCATGCTGATGGGGGAGATTTCCGAAAAGTACAACTCCTTTGCCACGCAGCAAGAGCGGGTCAATTTCCTGACCGAAGTCTTCGGCCGGAGCGGCGCCGAACTGGTCGACTTCTTCGACACGCTTGCCCAGGAGGGCGGGATCGATGCAGTCGCCGAGAAAGTGGAGCGGCTGGGCCTGGCGATCGACCCGGGCCGGTACGAGCAGTTCAACCGAAATCTCGAGGAGCTGAAGCTGATCGGGCTGGGCCTGGCTGTCGGCTTTACCGAGAAGGTCATGCCGGCGCTGGAGGGGTTTCTCGAGCTGCTTTCCGACCCGAATCTTACTCTCGGGAGCTTCCTGCAAGAGACCGATGAGTTTATTGGGGGCCTGATCGATGACCTGGGCACATCCATTGATAATTGGATTGCGGGCGGCGGGCCGGAAGAACTCTCCGAGAAGATCGTGTCATGGGTAGAGAAGCTGGGGGACGGGGAAGGCTCGAAATCCAAAATCCTGGCCGGCGCGCAGCACCTTATGGATGCCATGGTGAAGGCGGTGGGGGAGATCGACTGGGCCGCGATCGGGGAGGCCATCGACGAAAAGACCGCGGAGACGATCAACAAGCATGACTGGAAAGCATCCGGGGATTCATTTGGGGATGCGATCGAAAGGCTATTTACGACGGACCTCGAATCCAGAGTCCAGCTAGACGATCAATGGCTCCTGAGACTGGCGTTGCCAGGGGTGTATGTCCTGACCACATTCTTCCAGACATCCAGCACGGGCCAGGCGATCAAAGATGCTGTCGTAAACTGGTTTACCGGCGCAGTCGGCGAAGAGAACATCGATGCTTTCAGTAGGATGTTTACCACCATCAGCACCAAAATCTCCGAATTCGTCACGACGACCATTGCGACCATGGCCACTTGGCGAGCGAACTTTTCCCAAATATTCCTCACCGGCGGCCAGCTGGCGGCCAACAACTTAACGATGGGGTTTGCGCCGGCTGCTGGCATGCTCCTGGGCCGGCTGTCGTCCCTGGGGGTCGAGATCAATACCAAGCTGCGTGACATCGCTAAGACGTTCTTTCAGCGCGCCCTGGCCTGGACGCAGCAGGCGGTGCAGGGGTTCGAGAATGGCAAGCAGCGGATCCTGAGTGCCGTCCAAGAACTGAGGGATTCGATCAACACCATTCTGAGAGGGATCATCCGCTCCATCACCATCAGCGTGAATGCCAGCATGCCCAACTGGCTTGCGAATATGCTCGATGTTGGCGGAGGTGGTGGCGGCGGAGGGACAACCGGAGGAGGCACCACTGGCGGAGGGAGCCGGCCCGGGCCCAAACGGAGAGCATCGGGCGGCCCGGTGATCGCCGGCCAGTCGTACCAGGTCGCAGAGTTTTTCCAGCCGGAAGTGTTCCGGCCGAATGTGAACGGCCGGGTGGAGCCGATGCAGCCGCAGCTGGTCGCGATCGACGAGGACCGGCTGGCCACCGTGTTCGGCCGGGTGCTGGGGGTGCAGTTGCAAAAAGCGGGATGGCGCTGATGGCCGTCTATGCCGAGCATATGGTCGAGGTCTTCCTGACTGGATCCTGGACCGCTATCTCCCAGTATGTGGTCACCGACCTTGAAGTGGAGGTAGGAATATCCGATGATTCGTACGAGAACCGCCTGGCGGAACCCGGCCGGCTGCGCTTTGATCTCAACAATGCAGACGGGGACTTCACGCCAGGGTCAGGATCTCTGGCGTTCACGAAGGGTACGCCGGTGCGCATCCAGGTCACGTACGCGGGTGCCACACGTACCAAGTTTTTGGGACGAATCAGTCAGGTTGATATCGACACCGGGGTCTGGGGCAACCAGCGCATGCATGTCACCGCACTGGATTGGTTCGACGTGGCCGCTAATCAGCCGGTCCGCCAGACGGCGGTGCAGACCAACCGGAGTCTCGCCGACGCGGTGACGACGCTGCTCTCAGGTATTCCCATCCAGCCGGATCAGGTCCTGGTGGAGAACAGCGCCCAAATCTTTCCCACGGTCTTCGACGCCATTACCAAAAACACTATGGTGTATGGAGAGCTCAACGATCTGACCCTGAGCGAGTTTGGCTATGCCTATCTGGATCAGGGCGGCGAGCGGCTGCGCGTCGAGGCGAGTGGATCCCGGAAGAACATCGGTGAATTGGCTAAGCTCCCGGTCAACTCGGACGGCAGCGCGCTCAAAAAATCGGACGGTTTCTATTTACGCAAGGTGGATGGGGGAAAATTGCTCCTCAACCGGACTGTCCAGGCCGTCTACAACAACACCTTCCAGGACCTGAAGATCGTGCATGGCAAACACATCCTCAACGAGGTGGCGTTCACCGTGTACCCCAAGACCGTCGACACCACGCTCAAGGTTCTCTTCAGCCTGGGGCAGCCGATCTTCCTGCCAGAGCTGGGGACTGTGGAGGTCAAAGTGTACTTCCGCGACCCGGTCGGCGGACGATCGATCAACGGGACAAACCTGCAGAACCCGGTAGCCACCACGGATTATAAGATGTATGCCAATCAAGACGGGACCGGGACCGACCTGACTGCCAACCTGATTATCACCCCTACCTTTTCATCCGAGGGTGCCACCCTGCTCTTTTCGAACACCGGCGCGGCAGGCTATACCACCTTCCTGCAATTGCGCGGCTATGGGATCTACCCATACGATCCGGTCGAGATCGTCGCCTTAGATCCGTCGTCCCGGGACATATATGGAAAACGGCCGTTATCGATCCGGCAGGTCTACCAGCAAAACATCGAAGGGGCCACCCGGGAAGCCAACCTCATCCTGGACACCGAGAAGGACCCACGCAACGTGATGGTGCAGGCCTTCTTTGCAGCCAACCAGTCGGACCCGCTCATGAAGACCTTCCTGCATGTGGACATCGGGAGCCTGACCCAGATCCAGTGCACGAAGCCCGCGATCGATGCGTATTATTTCATCCAGGGCCTGCGCTTCAAGATCACGCCGGGCGGGGTGATCACCTTCTCGTGGGTCTGCAAGGAGCTGGTAGCGCTGAAAGCCCTGGCCGTCAATTTCAGTGGGGTCGCGAACAGCAAGAATGCGGTGCTGTATGACACGTCACCCCGGCTGACGGACCTGCAGCAAAAAACCCTGTCACTCTGGGTATACCTGAGGACTCTCGACAATTATACGCTCATGGCGAAATATGGCGTCACCAATGGCTGGTATTTCGTCGTCCTGGGCACGGGCGGAAAGTTGCGCTTCAGGCAGAATCACGCCGGGGGGGGGCAGGATGGGATCTGGGATACCACCAGCGGTGTGATGGTGGGCAAGACAGGCGCGTGGCACCACATCGCCGTGACCTACGACAAGGGTAGTGTTGCCAATGACCCAATCCTCTATGTCGACGGCGCCTCGGTGGCGATCACTGAGTTTGAGACCCCTGCTGGCGTGCCTGCCAGCGACTCGAGCTCGATTTTTATGTTAGGCAACCGAAAGTTTATCAGCGACGACCTGGCCGGAAGGCTGGATGGCTTGATCAAAGACGTCCGGGTCTATGGCCGGATCCTGTCTGCAGCAGAGATCGCGGAGATCGCGGCCGGAGAGAATGACTATGATTCCGTTCCGACCGATCTGCACTTCCAGGGTGTATTCGTGAGGAGCTCGCGCTGGGAGACCTATGTGGGCGACCCCATCACACGAGATATGAAGGTCCTGGATAGAGTGTTCGAACTGCCGGGCACTGTGACGTATGACACCATGAGTGCCACATACCAGGTAAAGGGCGCCGACCCCTCCCTGACCTCCTATCCATAAGAGACCACTATGCCCGATGAATCTTTGATCGCACTGACCAAGGCCGCAGCCGCGCAGCTGAAAGGCAAGAGCATCCTCTACCTGGTGGAGGACCCGGACGGGGTCCCGGATGACTTCCGGATTAATTTGGCCTCCGTGTCTCACCAGTTCTACAAAATCGCACCCTCGGTGGCGTCCAACAATCTGACTGTGGCCATCCAGCACCTGGACGGCTCGAGCCCGAGCGCCAACAACCCGATGGCGTTCAAGGTCGGCGACACGTTCCGCGTGGTGACATCGTCCCTGTCGGTCACCAAAAACGCCGGCACGAACTGGTGCAATGCCGGGAGCGCGGAGCTGGCCGGCCAGCCGATCGACTGGTTTGTGTACGTGCTCTATGAGACCGGAGCAAGCGCCGGCCTCAAGGTCCTTTTCAGCCGGCTGTCTCATGCCCGCACGATGGCCGACTTTGTCAACACGTCCACCGACGAAAAATATCCAGCCGGCAATTGGACGAATTTCAATAGCACCGATGAGGTGTCATTGATCGGGCGCTTCGAAGCGCAGTTATCTGCGGCAGCGTCCTACAACTGGTCGATCACAACCCAGGTGGTGATCAACCGGCCTGTGTATCAGTCGCGACTGCTGACATGGGCGCCTTTGACGCAAACGCCATCTGTCACGGGTTATTCGGTGAACCCTGGGAGCGCGCTGTACAGGTACCAGGTGCTGCCGGAGGGAATGGTCAGGCTGATGGTTGCCGAGGGGACGAATGGCACCAGCAATCTTGGCACGAAGACATATACCGCTCCGTTCAAGCTGGAGAGCACGACCAACGCCCTGGCGGAGGGATTGATCGGAGTCCCTGTTGACAACGGAGTGTTGGGCGCGGCTGGATTTGGTGCGATGATCACACCGGGGTCGAATGCCATCTCCATGTTCAGGAGCGCAGCTGTGGCATGGACGGCGAGCGGCGGTTGCCGGATCCCGCGGTTCAACATGGTCTTCAAGGTGTAGTCCATGATCCCGGACCGCTTCGAGCAAATCACCTGGGACGATTGGGACAGGAGCTATTGGATCGAGACGATCTCGACGTATGCTCCCCTACTCTTTATTCGGGCATACACACCTCCGGGTACGATCGACAATCCCCGGCGCGCGCCGGAGAAGAACAAGGGATATATGACCACACCCTACATCCGGGGAGAGGATGCTTTTGTATACGTGCAAATCCGAAACGGCATCACGGGACAGATCTCCCTCGAGCCGATCTATACATTGAAAGGCGCTTAGGCGCAAAGGAGACCAACATGAACCCTTCGTCTGTACTAAAGCCCATAGGCGCGCTTGGCATCAAAGTCAAGCGCGCGAAACGCGCTCCGCTGGCCTGGCGGATAGAAAATGTTTGCCGCCTGGCGTATATCCGCGGCTGGCTGGCTGTTCATATCGGCGTGCCTCTCGCCCGCGCTTTCGGGCTGGCGGTCGCATATGGAAAATTGGAAGCGCTGAAGATTTGCGCCGATGGACGCAAGATCAATTATGGCGTCCTGGGCTACAGGGTGGTCACGACCGCGTTCGTGAATTTTGTGACCGACCAGCTGCAAACCGAGACATCGGTATTTGGCGATTTCAAATTCCACGATTCGGGCGTTGGCACGACTGCTGAGAATGTGGCTGACACCGGCATTGAGACTACCGACGGCGAGAGCCGCGCAACCGGGACGCAGACCGAAAGCGCCGCGAACGCTTACCGGTCAGTTGGAACGATTTCATACACCACGACGAAGGCGATTACGGAACATGGGCTATTCAACGACGTAACCGCCGGGACTCTGATGGATCGAACGGTATTCACGGTGATAAACGTTGTTAACGGCGATTCGATCCAATTTACTTATACCTTGACAATTTCAGCCGGAGGCTAATATGCCGCAACTCTATTCAGTCACTTCCGGGCTTACAGCAGGGGCAGCAGCCGGATCGGTGAAAGTCGCTGTTGCTCTTGCCACAGGCGCACAGGTACGCGCGACCATTACGCAGATTGATGTAACGCTCAACGGTACAAACGCGGCGTCGAAACCTGTCAAGGTGGAATTGGTCAAGACGACCGCCGCGCCTTCCGGCGGTTCGACTTATACGCCGTTGCTCAATCAGCCAGGTGGTCGAACGTCTCAAACAACAGCACGTATCAATGACACAACAGATGGTTCGTCCCCGACCATTCAACAAGGTTATCTTGTCCCTGCCACATCAGGCATGGTAATTCAGTTCCCGTTAGGACGTGAAATTGAACTGGCGGTATCTGAGTTTTGGGAAGTCCGGGTTACCTGGCAATCAGCCGAAACGGTCACGGATTATCTTGTGAACGTTTGGTTCACTGAGTAGGAAATGGCTTTTCCCGCCTTTCGTTCTGCCGGAGCATTGTCAGGTTCAATAAATGCTGTTACTCCCGCTGCTGGCGCTGGTTTGGCAAATCAAGATATAGAATTCTTGCTCTGCGAATCAATGGATGAGGCAATATCACTGGCAACCGCCAATGGTTTTGTGGAATGTCCAGGATCGCCAATCAGCGTTCCAAGCGGTACTGCAACGGTTGCAACTCGCGGCGCGTTATTCTGGAGGCGGTATAGTGGTCAGGCCGCCCCTGTTACCAACGACCCTGGCAACCACATTCTTGCACAGAGATATTGTTTTAGCGGCTGCATCGAAAGCGGCAATCCCTGGGATTTTATACAAGTTAGTTCAGAAGCCGTTGAGGATACCAGCGGATCAGCGACAGGGAACAATACCAGCGGCGCGGATAGATTGATTGCGATATTTGTCGGCGCGGCCAAACCCGACACAAACAGCACGGCTGAGGTATCCGGTTTTACAAATGCAAACCTTGCAAGCCTGACAGAGAGAGTCGATAACGCAAATAACTCGGGTAATGGTGGTCACCTTGGATTGGCAACCGGCGAACTGGCGTCCGCGGGCGCAACAGGTGACACCACGTACACCAAAGCGACAAGCGCTTATAAGTGGCACTTTGTCGTTGCTCTCAAGCCTGTCGCCGCTGTTCTGGTTCCATCCAAAAAGATTCTGACAATCAAGCAGGCCGTTGTTCGCGCATCAGTCATATGAAAGGGCGCAGAATGAATCGACGCGACTTTCTAAAGATCATCAGTGTTGGAGTGGCGGCATTGCTTCTACCCTGGAGCAAACAAAAAAAAGGGAAAGAAAATGATTAGACACGCTGTCTCAAGCGATTCTGGATACCAGGCCTCTCTCTCGACATATAGCTGGAGTCATACCGCAGCAGATGTCAACGATCCCAAGCAGTTATATGGCTTGGTGGTCAGTCTGGCAATTTTCAGTTCGTCTGTTACTGGCATATCTGTGACGGCCACGACGGGAGGCGTGACAAGAAATCTTACATTTGCTCACGGCATAACCAAAAATAATATACGCGCCGAGGTGTGGCATATTCCAGACTTGAGTCCAAGCGCTTACACTATAGAAGTTACTTTATCGGGAGTCACTAATAGTAGTGCTGGCGCATCAACCTATGGTCGTTTAGGAAGCATTGGTGCAACTAACTCGTTTAGCGGAACTGGCACGGGTGGAAGTATTGGGTTGCCTCTATTACTCGAACACTCTATTATTTATGTAACCTTCATCAGTGCGGCGCTTTCGGGGATTATAGACACTGGAATAGCACAAAACAGACGAGTCACTGTTGAGAGCGCATCGGGTTCTCATGTCGTTTCAGACATTGGCCCGGTCAGTCCATTGCCAGAAGAGGCGGAAATCTCTTTTGACGGAGGAGCCGTAAGTGATGATTTTGCTATTATATCTATCGAGTTACTCAACAATAATGTGCAAGCTCCTCCGATAGGTTGACATGGCGAGATTAGGGCGCGGGTTTCCGGTAAAGGTAAGGTTCCTATATCCAGCTAAATCTGTTGCTGGTGCGACATATGAACAGGCTGGCGCAGGCACTATTACCTCATCGGGAGATATTAGTAAGTCGGCTAGTAAAATTCTTGCAGGGGCTTTGACGAGCGTGGGGGCATTAATAAAGGAAGCAGGTAAGATACTGGCTGGCTCCCTCACCAGCGCGGGGAGTGTACTAAAAGAGCCGGGTAAGATACTGGCGGGTGCGTTGTCCAGTTCAGGCTTGTTGACAACTGCGAGAGGCTATATTCGTGACTTCGCAGGGACGCTCACGAGCGCCGGGATATTGGTAAAAGAAACTGCAAAGAGCATCACTGGCACGCTAACATCATCGAGCACGCTTGACAGATCGGTCGGTAAACTCTTTGCCGGGACACTCACAAGTGTTGGTGCGCTCATCAAGCAAGCAGACAAACTCTTTACTGGAACACTCACAAGCGCTGGCGCGTTGACCAGTGTGCGAACATTTCTAAAGGCAATGGACGGCGCGTTGACTAGCGCGGGTGTGCTTGTGAAATCGACTGGCAAGACGTTTGCTGGAACATTAACCAGTGCAGGCGAAACAACCAGGAGCGCAGCAAAGGCGTTTACTGGTGCACTCGCATCATCTGGCGCATTGACGAGCGTACGGACGGTCCTGAAGGTCCTTGCCGGCACACTCACGAGTGCTGGAGGACTCCTCCGCTCCACATCCAAGACCTTTACCGGAACCCTGGCCGGGTCCGGCACGGTCAACAAGAGCACCAGCGTTTTCAGAGCCGGCATGCTAACCAGCGCAGGCGCGCTGACCAGATCAACCAGCAAGTTCTTCTCCGGCACGCTGACGAGCGCGGGTGCCATGGTCAAATCGATCAGCAAAAGCTTGGCCGGCATTCTGACGACCGCGGGCGCACTGGCCACGGAATGGATCAGTGGAGGCGGAGTCTTGATTCAAAAGGCCGCGCAGATCTTTCGAAGCCAGAGACGCGTGAATTACCCGACGCAAACCAAAGAGCCGCATAAGACACAGAGGAGAAAGGCAGACGACCTATGATCGAATACCAATTGGAGATGAGCAAGACCGAGGTCAAGCCGATCACCGTGCAGGTCCTGGACCTGCAGGAAGGGGAAACTGTGGCGAGCGCGAACATTACCCACACGCCGCCCAGCGGCAGTGCCTTGACCATCCCGAAGACCATTGCCTCACCCTATATTCATATGTTGTTCGGTCCCTTTGCCGTCGTCGGCCTGCATTATGTCAAAGTCCAGGCCGTGGGAAACGCCGCCTCGCCTTCGAAGCCGGAAGTGCTCTACCTGATCAACGTCAAGGACGCGGGGAATTGACGCGCGATGATTCGCCACAACGGCCGGCCAGTTCTGCGCATCCTGCTCATCGAAGATTCCCCCGACGATGAGCTTCTTGTGGTGCGCGAGCTGGAAAAGGCCGGGTACCGGGTGATCTGCAAACGCGTGCAGACCGAAGCCGCCCTGCAGTTTGCGCTCGAGGGCGAGGCCTGGGATGTAATCATCTGCGATTATGTGCTGCCGTCATTCTCGGCCGACCAAGCGCTCGCGATCGCGCAGCACAGCGCGCGCCACCTTCCGTTCCTGGTGGTGAGTGGCTCGGTAGACGAAGATACGGTGATGGCGATGTTGCGGGCAGGCGCCGACGACTTCATCAGCAAGGACAAGCTCAATCGACTACCCTTTGCAGTGCAGCGGGATCTGCGGATCGCGGCGCGGGGTATGGAAGCCCGGCTGGAGCTCGAGCGGTCCTATGAGGCTACTATCGAGGCCTGGGGGAAGGCACTGGAATTCAGGGATCATTTCACCGCCGGCCATACGCAGCGGGTGACCGACATGACCATGCGCCTGGCGCGACGAATGGATGTCTCGAGGGATGATCTCCCAAATATCCACCGCGGCGCGCTGTTGCACGATGTCGGGAAAATGGGCATCCCGGATGCAGTCCTGCTGAAGCCGGGTTACCTCAGCCGGGACGAGGAAAAGATCATGCAGATGCATCCGCAGCTGGCCTATGACATGCTGTCGCCAATCCCGTTCCTGCGGGCGGCGATCAATATTCCGTACTGCCATCACGAGACCTGGGATGGGTCCGGCTACCCGCGCGGCCTGGCCGGCAAGGAGATCCCGTTTGAGGCCCGGATCTTCAGCGTGGTGGATGTCTACGACGCGCTCGTTTCGGACCGGCCATACCGGAAATCATGGAGGCAGGAGAATGCAATCAATTACATCCAAGAGCAGAGTGGGATCCGCTTCGATCCTGCGGTGGTGGCTGGCTTCGTGGCCATGGTGGAGCCGGATGAACACGAATGAGCAGCGGCCCGGGGATCCGATCACCGCGCTGGATGCTGCGTGGATTGCGACCAGCATGGACGAGATGCGCAAAGCGCTCCTCGAGGATATCAAGAAAACGCGGGGTGAACTGCGACAGGAACTGCAGGCCCTGGCCGCGCGCATGGCGACCCTCCAGCGCGATGAGCTGCAGATCAAGGATCTGCTGACCAGCTTTTCGGCGGACCTGGCCGAGACGCGCATCCGGCGTCTGGAGGAGGAGATCGAAGAGGCCGAGCGCGAGCGCCGGATCCTCGAGCAGCGGCTTCAGATCGTGGACGAGCGCCTGCTGGTCAAGAAAAGTGATACTGCGGGAGCGGTGGATACCAACGAGCGCATGAAGAAAGCGGCAGAACTGACCTATGCGGAACGGGAGAAATTACGCCGGGAGAAGAATGCCGAATGGTGGCATGAGAGCTTCCGGCTGGCCGGCCGGGCAGTCGTCATTTCTTTTGCGGTCGGCCTCGCCGGCGGGCTGGTGGGATTCGCCTGGTGGCTCATGCAGCTGTACCTGGCCAGGTAAAGCGAAATCCCCCACCACACTGTACACCCGGGCGAGGGATTTCAGAATGTAGCACAAGGCTACGAGCGTCCCGCGTGCCCGGCGTCGCGCACGCGGCTGGAGGCGTCGGGCGAGGGCGCCTCTTGCCGTGATTATAGAACAAATGCGCGATTTTGCATAGATGGTTATCTATATGATCCCGTGCCGTTTCCACGGAAACGGGGTCAGGGGCGGGCCCTGGGTCGGGGATCGACCCGGCCGCTCAGCAGGAAGAAGAAGAACGAGGGGAGATCGAAGAGAAGCCGGATCACTCCGACGAGCAGGCGTATGAGAAAGAGGATGGGATAGCGCTGTTGGCGCAGGTTTGGCGTGTGCATCGTGACTCCTGTGGAAAGAGATGCACACATGACACGCGAACCGGCCAAAGGCTACCGCGCGAAGATTACAGAATCGTTATCTATTTTTGTGGTCGTCGACCAGGGCGTGGATCATCCGGGCTGCCAACTGGCGGCCGGCCGGGGTCATCTGTTCTAAGTCCGTTTCGATGCTGATGATGAGTTCGTCTTTGCTCGGCAGCGCGTCCAGGAAGCCGGCCCAGGATAAGACCAGGTTGGGAGGCGTTTTGAAAAACTCGGCCAATTGTTTCCAGGTTTCAGGCGAGGCGAATCCCTTCTCGGCATCAGAGATGGTCGTGTGGGTGATTCCGGTTCCCATCTGGCGCGCCATCTCGCGCAGGGAAAGGTTGCGGGCCGTGCGCTGCTCGAGCAGCCAGGCGGCAGCTTTACTTGTCATTCAGTCCTCCAGAGGCTTGGAGAGCGCGCGGCTTGCCGCTGGCATCCGGCGCCTTCCACGAATCGAAATACATCTGGGATTGGATTGTACTCGCCCGCGTGGAAACTTTTTCCACCAATTCGGCGGCGTAAATTTACGCCGCCGAGAGGAACGCGCTAGATCGGGTTGACCCGTGATCTTGAGATATTATCGAGAAACCCGAGCCTGCGGGTTAGGTCCGCCAGATGATCTCCACGCTGCGGTCCGGGTAGATCAGGATCGTCTCGCACAGCGCGCCGAGCAGGCGGTTGACGATGGCCGGGTCATCCGTTTTGATCCATGCCGGGAAATCGTCGAGGTGATCCTGCATAGGACCCAGGAACTCAGCGCGCAAATCGGCGCGGCGCTGGTGCTCCTCGACCTGGTGCTCAATGTTCTCAACTTGTCTCGTAACCTCCGCCAGCTTTTCTGCGGCTTCTGCTTGACTGTAGAGGCCGCCCTCGAATCCATCCTGGATACGCTTGCGCCGTTTGGCCAGTTCGTCGAGCGCTGCCCGGTCATGTTTCTGCGCCTCATCCCTTCGCGCTTCAGCCGGCTCCGCCTGGTAGGTGGCCAGCTGGGCAGCGAGCTGGCGCGCAATGAAGTCTATGCTTTCCTCATAGGGAAGAATAAGATGTGAGGGGCCTTGTGCGCAGGTCAACACCTTCCAGCGGCCGTTGGGCGCGGACGCATGGCCATGAGACCGGCGATAGAGCTTCTTCCTACACACCGCGCATCTCAAAAGCCCGGAAAGGGGAAAGCGGACCGCGTAATTCTTGTGGCTCTCGCGCCGGCGCTCCAGCTCGTGCACGAGGGCACGGTGAGTCGTCTGATCCCATATGCATTCATGTTTCCCCTGCCCCATCACCCATTTGGCGCGCGGCTGTTTGATTGGCCGGCGTTTCCGTTTGCGGCTCGGGTCATGGACCGATACCGTGCGATGGATGGTGACGAGGCCGGCATAGTAAGGATTGGCCAGGATGTAGCGGACCGTACCGATATCCCACCTGGCGCCGCCATTCGGCGGGGCGATGCCGGATCGATCCGCATGCCGCGCGATGGCCTGCATAGAACGGCCGCTCAGCAGGAGATCTTTCATCTGGATAATCAGCGCCGCGCGGGTCGGATCGAGCTCAGGCGGTTCCTTGGGACTGACCCATGTATAGCCAAACGGCACGCGCAGGGGCGTGAGTCCTTTTTCCACCCGTTTGGGCATGCCGATCTGCCAGCCGCGGCGTAATTTGTTCACGCGGTATTTCTGGAGGATGCCCTGGATATGCATATCGATCCCGGCGCTTTCATCGGAATAGGGGTCGTAACTTTCCGGGTCCTGCAGGCGCCCGGACTGACGGGCGGAATAAATCTGTTTGCGATATTTCTTGAACCGGGTGTGTACGAGCTGCCCCAGGTCCCCGAGCCGGTCCCAGTTGTCCAGGATCAGCACATCATACTGGTCCCGTTGCGCGGCTTCGATGGCTTCTTTCAAGGGCGGGATATCGTTCATGGCATCGGCGAGGGAGTCGTACCCGGTCCGGCTGTAGCCGTCCATGGTGTAACAGGCGATTTCGACGCCGGCCAGCTGCGCGATCGCGTGGCGGCAAGTCCGAATCTGGTCCGGGATGGATTCTTTATCTTCTACCTGGGCGTCGCTGGAGACGCCGGCCAGGATCCCAAAGCGAATCATAAGGCTCCTCGCTTCGGGTCCAGGGATTGAATCAGCGAGTCGAGGGTCTTGAGTGCATCCTCGAGGATGGTCAGGTAGATCTGCCAGACCATGCGCAGGCCGATCGGCAGCGTGTCTGCAGACACGCTGCGCCGCGCGGTGAAGATCTCAGACAGGGTTGCATGGTCTTGGCGGAGGAGATCGACGTTCATTGTAGGGCAATATAGATCGGCGACCCGAAGAACAATGGTTCATAGAACAGCACCACCCTGGCATCACCTGCCGGCACGAGAAAGACCAGGTTGCCTTCGATGGATGCGCCGCCGAAAAACTCCGTGGTTGAGTCCAGGTCTTCGGGAATCCCTGCCACGGACGCCTCGTCCCGGACCAGACCATCCGCGCCCACGGCGTGGAAATACCAGCCGCTAAAGGTGCATTTGTCGTTGCTGGGTTTGTTACATTGGACATGCAGGCGGACTACGAGATATTCCTGGTCGGGTGTTGGGGTGTCATTGAACATGTTGCCCTGCTCGACGAGATCATTGGCCGGGCGCGCGACGCCCAGGATCGACAGCTGCATATCATCGCCGATCTCTACAACCGCATCAGCCGGATAAGGCTGATCGCGCGTCTCACCCAGGATGGGCTGCGTGGGCACGGCAGTGGGTTCTGAAAGGGTTGTCGAAGTGGGCGTGTTGATGACAACGGTAGCCGCGTGATCTGGTGCGAAAGTTGGGGTTGGTGCCTGATCGTCCCGGCTTCCGAATATTCCCAGGGAAATGATACAGAGACAAAACGTGATCACGGCCGCCGCGGCGATCCAGAGCAATCTCTTGAGGTTATATGGCTTTTTTTGCTGAATGGCCGGTGGTTGCATGCGGGCATCCCTTTCAAAAGCTGATCCAGTGACAGGAATGTGATGGGCTCACCCAATGGAAGGTGGAAAAAAACTCGTTATGAGTGCGCCGGCGAAATGCAACCCAAGCCACGTAACGGCTGATGATCTGAAGATCATCTGGATGAGCATCCTGGAGCGCGTGCAGGATCTCAGCGATCGTCATGTTCCCCTTCCGGGAAACGAGTCACGAAAAGTCTAATCAGCAGCAAGGCAATCCGCGAGGCAGTAGGGTTGTGATCGCCGGCAGTCATTTCTTTTTTCGTAAATTATTTTTCATACGGATAAACGCAAGGATTTCTTCCTGATCGGTTTTAGGAAGTTTCGAGACTTCATGAAGGATCTGTTCAATCATTTCATCTGTGCTGGTTTTAGGAGGCAAAATGCCGGCTGCCCGATAGACCTGCTCCGGAGGAAGTTTTAGAGCATGAGCGATTCTCTGTAAAGCGAACTCATCTGGTTGTTTTGATTTCTGGCTTAGATAATAACTAATTGCCTGTCTTGTTAACCCGGAGGCACGCGCCAAATCTGACTGTGACCAGTTGTGTTCCCTCATTTTTTCGTTCAGCCAATTTGCAAAGGTGACGTCCATGAGTATGGACATTTTGTCATAAATGACCCAAAAGGGTTATTACGAGTTTGTCTTAAGCCCTTGACAAATATTATCATCCATTGTAACATTCAGGGTGTCAGAAGATTGCGACAATCTGTCATAACCCAGGAGAGTGAAATGTCCGACACGGAAAAAAATAAAACTTGGGTCCACATCCTCGTGGAGAAGGACCTGGCCAGGGATCTGGACGAGATGGTCGTCGAGGACGACTCCGACCGATCCAAATTCATTCGAAAGCTTATCCGGCAGGAAAAAGCCCGCCGGGAAGAACTCCCCCCCGCTGATCAACCCAAACGCCGC
>DATDRM010000260.1:0-11924 GCA_035291705.1 Anaerolineales bacterium | reverse complement strand
CGTACGCAGGCCACGCCACCTACGACCTGCTGCCTGCCGGGGAGACCGGCTTCTACTGGGCGAACGGCATCCTGATCGCCAGCACGCTGGCGCGCCAGCAAGCTGGCGGGAATCCATGATGGTGGCTAACTCTGCCAGCCGCCCACCCTGCCTGTTATATACAATAGGGTTAGCACTTCATTCTTTTTCGTAAGGGAGTCCGAGCGCTTCAGGCTTGGCTGCCCCCCACCGGGCCCTGAACCACCTGGTTGACATGAGCAGTAAGGCGCCCAGGGTGATAGCAAAGGGAAGCGTCCGCCAGATGTACCTGGACAAAACGCCAGGCAACACCAGCTGGGGATTGAGCGAGAACTGCCACAAGATTCCAAAAAGCACGGAACCTGCCAGCAGGGTTAAAGGATTCCACATCGAGAAAAAGACGAGCGCCAGGGCGATGAAACCCCAGCCCGAGGTGAAGTTATAGTTCCAGACCGGGTTGTAATCCAGGGAGTAAATCGCACCCGCAAATCCCATGAGCATCCCACTGACAACAACACACAGGTAGCGAGTATTGGCGACGTTAATTCCCGAGACCTCGGCCACCGAGGGATTTTCTCCCACCGACCTGATGCGCAGCCCCAGGCTGGTCTTGGAGAGCAAAAACCAGGTAATCACGACCAGCACGATTCCGGGAATAAAGAATGGGGAAAAACCTAAGCTGGAGGGGATCCGCTCCATCCCTAAAGGCCCGGTATAGGGGCTGCCGATATAGGCCGTCAAGCCAAAACCAAGGATCCAGATCCCCATCCCGCTCACGACCTGGTCGACCCCCAGCGTAATAGAAAAGAAAGCATGTAGCAGGCCAAGCAGCCCTCCGATAGCAATTCCCACCAGGAAACCGAGCAAATAGCTCCCGGTGGTTTGAGCAACGATGAAACCCAGGGTGGCGCCAAACAGCATCACCCCCTCGACCCCTACGTTTAGAACGCCTGACCGTTGCCCGATCAGCTCACCGAGGGCAGCGATGGTGAAGATCGTCGAAGCGTCGAGACTCCTAACCAGGAATTCCCACATCCAGGCTCTCCTTCTTGGTCTTTACCCAAAGGATTTTATACCGGTAGAAGAATTGGAAAGCGACGAGCGTGATCATCAATACTCCCAGCAGGGCATAATCCACGCCATAGCTCATATGGAGTTTTCCCTGGACGAATCTGCCTCCTACCGACAGGCCTCCGAAGAGCAGCGTCACCGGGATGGCCATCAACGGATTTCCCAGGGAAATCAACCCGCAGATGATCCCATAAAAAGCCAGGTCGCCGAAATAGCCGTAGTTCACCGGAATTTTATAGAGGCCGGGAACTGCCGCGAAATAATGGTAACCAGCCAGGCCCGCCAGAGCGCCCCCCATCATAAACACGAGGAGCGGGATCATGACTGTACTGATGCCGGCATATCTAGCCGCCGCCGGTTTCAGGCCGTAGGCCCTGATTTGGTATCCAATTCTAGTCTTAGCGAACATATAGTACAGCAATAATGCTAAACCCAAGGCGATGAAGATCGTGAAGGGAACGCCAATGATCATGGGCGCGAATATAGAAGAGGGTAGTTCAAAGCCATCGCCCTCTCCTCCAGACCTCATGAAAGGACCCCCCTCTTTGATCAGGAAGGATACCAGCCAGAAGGTGATAAAGTTTAACATCATCGTCACCACAATTTCATTGACGTTGAATCTCCCCTTCATGTAGCCGGCAATCGAACCAAGCAGTGCGCCGGCTATAAGCGAAGAGATTAACATCAATGGGATAAGCAATCCAGGGGAAAGAGTGGCGTTAAACTCCCTCCCACCAAAGGCGACGACAATTGCGAAAACACCCATCGCCCCGGCGTAAAGCTGCCCGGTCATCCCAATATTCCACAACCCGGCTCGATATGGGATGATGAATGCATAGGTGCAGAGCAACAGGAAGATGAAGCGGTTAATAGTCAGCGGCGACCCAAACGGATTTGCGAAAGCGTAAGAGAAGATTTCTTGATAAGCGAATAGGGGGTTAATCCCGGCAATAAGGAAGATGATGCTGAAAAGCGCCAGGGCGATAAAAATTGCCAGGATCGAACTCATCACTGCCTGCCAACCAGTTAAGGTAAACCTCTTTTCGAGCTTTAACGCGTGGCTGCCGATTCTCATTTCTTTTCCCCCTCCAGATCGATGCCAGCCATCATCCCACCCACGACTTCCCTCTTAGCTGCCTCGCCGGGGAGGATAGCCATGATCTTTCCTTCATAAATGGGCGCCACCCAATCGCTCAACTCCAAAACCTCATCAAGATCCTCTGAAATGAGCAGAACGCCGGCTTTATTCTTCTTCGCCTCGATCAGCTTGTTGCGAACGAACTCTGTCGCGCCCACGTCGAGTCCCTGGGTGGGTAAATCTGCGATCACCAGCCGAGGATTGCGCGAGAGCACACGCGCCAGGATGAGCTTTTGGAGATTTCCTCCGGAGAGACTTTTGGCCTTAATATCCGCGCTGGGAGTCATCACGTTGTACTCGGAGATGATTTCTTCCGTCAGCTCTTTTAGCTTCTTGTAATCTAAAGTCCCACGTTGGTAAAAGTCATCATCGAAGTAATAGTTCATGCAGGTATTTTCCACAAGTGAGAATTCAGCGATTGAACCCACTTCATTGCGATCGGAGGGGATGTATCCCATCCCCAATCGCCATCGCTCTAAGCTGGAAGCATGGGTGATTTCTTTGCCATCCAGAAACACCTTACCGCTCTGGGCCTGACGTAGCCCAGCCAGATTTTCAACCAACTCCTGTTGCCCGTTGCCTGAGATTCCAGCAATGCCGAAGATCTCGCCTTCACGGATCGAAAAAGATACATCTTTCAAAGCCAGGAAACCTTTATCACTGAAGGCAGAAAGATTTTCTACCTGGAGGATGGTCTTCCCCCTCTCGACCTTCGTCCTTTCAATCCTGAAGATGACCTCTCTTCCCACCATTTCCATTGCCAGGCTCCGCTCGGTGGCATGCTCTGTTTTTGTACAGCTGACGACTTTGCCTCGCCTCAGGACCGTCACCCGGTGGCTGATCGCCAGCACGATGGGCAGTTTATGGGTGATGAACGGGACGATGGCGAGGTCATTTTTCGCCATGGCTTCGACCGAGGCGATGAGTTTCTCCGTTTCGACAGGCGCCAATGCCGAAGTCGGCTCGTCCAGGATGAGCACTTCAGCCCCGCGATAAAGGGCTTTCAGGATTTCCACCACCTGTTTTTCCCCTTCCGAAAGCTGCCAGACCTTGGCATTCAGATCGACCTTAAATCCATATTTTCCGCAGAGTTCGTCGATTTCCGCTTCCGCCTTCTTCAGGTTCAGGATCTTCCCGGCATGGGGGTGTCCCAGGATGATATTTTCGATGACGGTATGCGCGGATACCAGTTTACGGTTTTGATGAACCATCCCTATCCCCTGATCGATGGCGTCCAAAGGCGATCGGAACTTGACTGGCTTACCGGCGATCAATATCTCACCCTCATCCGGTTGGTATTGCCCGAAGAGGATTTTCATCAAGGTGGTTTTCCCGGCGCCATTCTCCCCAAGGATGGCGTGAATTTCACCCACTTTAATCTCGAAATCGATCTGGTCATTGGCGAGAACCCCGGGGAAGCGCTTGGTAATCCCTCTTGCCTCTAAAACCGTTTCGCCGCGTTTGATATCTTTAATGAGCAATTTAGGGCTTGCCTCTCTTATGGAGATTATCTGAATGGAAATTGGGCCATTATTCAAGCCAGGGTCAGTATTTCAACCATAAATAAACCCAAATAATTCCCAACCTCCGCCTGGCATAAGGCTCCCTTTTGGGGAGAATCTCCTCGCGAAAGGGAGCCTCATGCTTCTTGGTTAGGTGAGAATGTTACGCATCGACCCAATAGAGGATCAATGCAGGAACCTGTATCAGTCCAGGATCTGCATGCCTTGCAGGTCGAAGTTGAATTGTGAGAGCAGCCACACGTCTGTCGGTGTTTCACCCGCGGGCTTGACTACCGTCCCCGCGGCAGGAATGGGCAGACCCTCCAGCTCCAGTCCGGTCCCGTTGCTGACAAATTCGTGCTCGGTGAACGGATCCCACTCGCCGGCCATCATTTGCTCTCGTCTTTGCGCGACGAGATCCACGATCTCTTGCGGAATCAAAGGCAGCGCTTTCGGACTGATGGCTTCCACGCCGACCTTGCCGTCGTTCATGATGTCAACGGCTGCTTCAACTGTGCCATCTGCCAGTTCCATTGTGTGGTCCATGCCCCAGAACAATATTGGTTCTGGTTCCGGAACGCCGGCCATCGTGCTATTCAATACCTCCTCGAAGAGGACCTCCCAGCGAGTATCGAAAGACACGGCCACGGTATCCGTGGTCGACCAGCCGTACTCCCCGACGATATCCATATCCTTGCCCACGTACCAGATGCCTTTCTCTGTGGCGACATCCAGGGGGGACCCGGAATCGGTTTGCTGGGTTATGACATCAACCTGATACTGGTCAACCAGGGTGCTGGCGATATCGCGCTCTTCGGGGGGCATAAACCAGCCGCCGACGTACTTCACATACACGTTGATCTCTTTGTTAAGCAACTTGGCGGCGTCCTGCACCCCCAGGTAAAAGCCGGCCGTGCGCCGGATGACCTGGACATTGGGGAATGCCGATACAATCCCGATATTGCCCGTCTCGGTCAACGCCCCGGCGATGAGGCCTTCCAGGTATAACACCTGGTATTGCCTGGGGAAGTAGCGGATGAAGTTCGCCTTTGTGGTTGGATCGCTGGCAATGACAGCCATAAAATTAACATCCGGGTACTTATCGGTGATCTCCAGCAATGGCATCCCGACATGTTCCGCGTTTCCAACGACGATGTTCGCCCCCTCGGCGATCATCTCTTCCGCATACGGGACGACGAGATCAGGTCCGAGATCCTCTCTGTAGATATATTTTACGTTTGGATATTTTTCAACGATGCGCTTCGCGGCCCGATCTTGGGCTCCGGACCAGGTTGTGCCTTCGATGACACTGAAATGCAAGATCGCCAGGGTTACCTCCTGTGCGGGTTCTTCTGTTGCCGGCGCAGGAGGAAGTTCCGTTGGCTGGGCAGTGGGCGGTTCGGTCGGTTGCACTACGGGTTCTTCTGTTGGTGGGGCCGCAGGTGGTTGTGTAGGTTGGGCTGGGGGCGGTTCGGTGGGTTGTGCTGGAGCACACATCGTGGTTCCAAGAACCACGGCGATCAATATTGCAGAGATTACTAGCGCTCTGAATATTGAGATTCCCTTCTTTCCGATGAGCTTGCTTTTCATCTCGATCCTCCTTGTTGTTTATTGGGAGCGGCTCAGCCAAATAAACAATTGGCAAACTGAGCCACTAGGCTTATGACACCCGCGATCTCATCTCTGATCTAGGTCTCATTGTATTGAAATCCCGGTTGCTTGTCAATCATGCTTTTTTTACCTAGAGTCCATCATCACTCTCCTTTCGCTGCCAGGCAATGATCAAATCGGTCAATCCATCAGTAAGTTTCTTATCGATTGGTGGTTAACTCCCCCCGCTACTGATTAAGAATATAGCCAAAATGATAATGATGATTAAAACGGCTACTCCAATCCAAATCAACCGCGAGGATGAGAAGACCTCCCCGGCCATATCCTTGGCGACCGAAGCCGCAAACTCAGTCTCCGAGGGGGGTTTATACTCGACCGCCTGTCCCGTAACCTGAGCAGACAGGCGCGCCTTTGAAGCCTGGTTCAGCGTATCCAGTGCCTGGCCGATGATACTCTTGCTGGCTGTATCTATCAAACGTTGGCCTACGCTGGCCAGTCGACCTCCGATCTGCACTTCGCCGTCATACTTCATGAGAGTCCTGCCATCCTCTTGAGCGATCAATTGGACATGGCCGCTCCCATTGAGGAAACCGGGTTTGCCTTTCCCCTCCACAGTCATGGTTAAGCTTTCGGGAGGCACCTCGTCCGAAACTGTGAGCCTGCCCATAAAAACGCCTCCGACCGGTCCTACGCGCACGTTCATCTCCCCCTGGTATTCATTTTCACTGACCTGTTCCAGACTCTGGGTACCGGGTAGAGCAGTAGAAAGGACTTCCGGGTCCCGGATGAGTTTCCAAACTTCTTCCCGGGGACCATCAAAGGTGTATTCTCCGACCAGTTTCATTTATCTCTCTCCTTTTCCTGCACCAGCTCAAACAACCGGTTGGGGCTGAGAGGCATTTCAAGAATTTCTAGATTGAGATCGGGTAAGGCATTCTCCAACGCTTGGGCAAAGAGAGCCGGGACCGGGATAGTCCCAGCTTCGCCGGCGCCCTTCGTGCCCAGCGGGTTAAGCGGGCTGCGCGTTTCCTCATGCCCTACTTCTATGCGCGGCACCTCGGAGGCGGTAGGGATCAAATAATCCGCCAGGGAGGCATTCAGCAGCTGCCCATTCTCATCGAATACAAGCCGCTCATAAAAAGCATTGCCAATGCCCATCGCCACACCCCCGTGGATCTGCCCCTCCAGGATCATTGGGTTTAAGATCGTGCCGCAGTCTTCGACGACAACGTAGCGCTTGATCTCAACCATCATTGTCTCGGGGTCTACTTCTAAAATCATGGCGTGGACGCCAAAAGCCGCGGCTCCATACTGGGGGCCGAAGTAGGCGGTTGCTTCAAGGCCGGGTTCTGTGCCAGGCTCAACGGCTCCCCGCAAGGGGTTCGCCAGCAAAGCCAGCTCGCCCAGACTGATCGACATGTTGGGGATATCGGCCACCCTCACCTGGCCATCTTCGAGTTCCAGCTCCTCTTCAGGGGCTTCGAGCACCTTGCTGGCCAACTTGAGGATCTTGTAGCGAACCGCCAGGGCCGAAGCGTGGATGGCATTCCCGGCGACGACCGCCCCGCGGCTGGCAAAGGTGCCCGTCCCCCAATGGAATTCAGAGGTATCCCCAGTTGACACATGCACATCCTCGACACCTACCCCCAACTGCTCGGCGACGATCTGGGCAAAGGAGGTGAAGTGTCCCTGTCCCTGCGTGCCGACTCCGGTAGCCACACGAATTTTGCCACTCGCCTCAACGGTGATTCTGGCGCCCTCATAGGGCCCAACGCCGGTTGTCTCAATGAAAGAGACGAGGCCGATTCCCACGTGCCGGCCTTCGGCCCGCAGGCGCGGGCCTTCCTCTTTTACAAAGCGATCGTAGCCAATCATGGTCGCGGCTTTCTCGAGTACGGGCTTGTAGTTTCCGCTGTCCAAAATGAGCGGTGCAAAAGCCTGGTCAATGATCTCGCGTTGGTAGGGAAAAGCATCCGGATGGATGAAATTTCGCATCCGGATCTCAACCGGGTCGATACCCAGCTCTTTGGCAGCTATGTCCAATAATCGTTCGATGACAAATATCCCTTGAGGGCGACCTGCCCCCCGGATCGGAGTGGTAAGGGTCTTGTTGGTGAATACTACCTTGAGATCACTGTAGTAATTGGGGACATCATAGGCTCCCATCACGTGGGATTGCGTGTTGAGCGGGATGGTTAACCCATAGGGATCATAGGCACCGGAATCATGCAGGAAATTGTGACTGACCCCAAGCACGCGTCCATCTTTCGTTAGAGCTATTTCGGCTTCATGTACCTGCGTCCGTTCCTGGGTAGTCGCGAAAAAGTTTTCGTGCCGGTCTTCGATCCACTTGACAGGCCGGCCTAGTTTCACTGCTATCCAGGGGATCAGAATCTCTTCCGGATAGTGCATCATCATTTTAGGGCCAAATCCACCCCCGATAAAGGGCGCGATCACCCTGACCTGGCTTTCAGACAGTCCTAGCCTGGTAGCGATCCCATTGCGAATTGGAATCGGTGCCTGAGTGGTGTCCCACACCGTCAGATGCTGGCTTTTTGCATCCCAATCGGCGACGATGCCCCGGTTTTCCATGGCTCCCGCGGCTCCCCGATCGATGACGATCTTTCTTTTAATCACCACATCAGCCCTGGCTCGGGCAGCCGCATAGTCGCCTCTTTGTTGGATGAGGTGGGCAGCCAGGTTCGATTCGAGATCCTCGTGGACAAGGGGTGCATCAGGATGCAGAGCTTTCTCTATGTCCACAACGGCATCGATGGGATCAAGGTCAACCAGGATGTCTTCCACAGCGTCTTCGGCAATATAACGGCTTTCAGCGACGACGAGCGCAATTGCTTCACCCGCATGCCGCACCTTATCTTTGACCAGGGGCACCTGGGGACGGGAGTGGAAGACAACGCCTTTCACCGTGGGGGGTGGTGAAACGAGAGGCGGGCCAGGCTGCCATTCGTCGCCCATATCCTGCGCGGTGATGACCGCAACTACGCCCGGCCGCTCCCGGGCTGCAGAGGTATCGATGCTCCGCAAATAGGCGTGGGCGTAGTCACTGCGCAAGAAAGCCGCATGCAGCATGCCTGGAATGGAGACATCATCTACAAACAAAGCTTCCCCGGTCAACAGTCGTGGGTCTTCGTTGCGTTTAATCCGCTCACCAATTATCTTCGGCATAGATCGTATCCTGTAAGATGATTCCCTAGGGTTTGAATCGGAAAGGTGAAGTTGGTCATCTGGTTTTGATGGTCAGGTTCTCAGCTTCTCTGAAGCGAGTTTGACCGCCTCAACGATGTTTTGGTAACCGGTACAACGGCAGAGATTTCCGGAGATGGCATGCCTAATTTCGCTTTCATCGGGTTCAGGATTGCTTTCCAGGAAAGGCACCAGCGTCATTAAAATACCTGGCGTGCAGAATCCACATTGCAAACCATGTGCCTCCATAAAAGCCTCTTGCAGTGGATGCAGTTTCTCTTGAGTGCCTAACCCTTCGACGGTAATGATTTCGTGTCCATTGGCCTGCACCGCAAACATCAAACAGGAACGGACTGGCTGCCGATCGAATAAAACCGTGCATGCTCCACATACGCCGTGCTCACAACCAACGTGCGTTCCGGTCAAATTTATCTCATGCCGCAGGAAGTCGCTTAGCAAGAGCCGTGGATCGACCGAGCGCTGGTATTTTTTCCCATTGATGGTGACGGCTACCTCATAAAGATCGCTCATAACGTTCTCCTGATCGGGATCATGGGCGGGTGAGAGAATCGCATTTCAGTATGGTTTGGTGCTGGCTCGCTCGAAAGCCAAACTCAAAGCCCGGCGAGTCAGAACTTTGACCAGCTGTCGGCGATAGCCTGCCGAGGCGTGAATATCGCTGCTCGGGTCGATATCTTCAGCAGCCGCGATCTCGGCTGCGGCCTGGATCGCTGCGGAGGTTGGCGCTTGACCGATCAGCGCTTCAGCAGCCCGGTGAGCTTCCACAGGCCCATCCCCGACGCTGAGCAACCCGATGCGGGCGTTATGGCAGCGATGATCCTCGTCCAGGTTAACTACGACAGCAACACCCACCAGGGCGAAATCATGCGGGCGGCGGGATATTTCCAACAATGCCCAACCCGAACGCGGTTGCAGAGGGGGAAAAGCGATCTCGGTCAGCAACTCGTCCGGCTCCAACTGGGTGGTGAACATGCCGATGAAGAATTCCCTGGCTGGAACCCAGCGATCCCCAGCCTGGCTGCGCAGGCGAAAGCTCCCATCCAAAATCACACTCACCGTCACCAATTCAGCCGATGGATCTGCATGGGAGATGCTGCCACCAAAGGTTCCCCGGGAGCGAATCTGCGGGGTAGCGATCTTGGGCATGGTCTCAAAGATCAAGGGGACTCGTTCAGCGATCAACGGGTCACGTTCCACCTGGGCATGGCGAGTCATGGCTCCCAGCCGCAGGCCACCTTCCTGCGCGACACGGATGAAGAACAGGTCGGGGATATTGTTCAAGTCGATCAGCACAGAAGGTTGCGCCAAGCGGAAGTTCATCATGGGGATCAGGCTTTGCCCACCGGCCAGGGCTTTGGCATCGTAGCCATACCTGGCCAGGAGGGATAAGGCTTCCTCGATTGTGGTGGGGGCATAATAGTCGAATGGAGCGGGTTTCATATGGGTTCCTGCTGCACCTGTTGGCGGACGGTATTTTCGATAAAATTTGCTAAAGTTGACGGGGGACGGAGGAGAAGCCATCTCAAGACCTGTGGGTTGCCGCACAAACCAAAGCGCGCGTAATAGCGGAACATCTCGATCAAGGCCTCAACCTGGTACTCTCCCATCCCTGAGTGGCGAGCTTGCCTTTCCCAGGTCTCAATCGGCACGGTTGTGACTCGCACCGGGCGTCCTAACTGATGGCTCAGGGCGTCTGCCACCTGGGATTGGGACAAGCCAGGCGTCCCGACCAGCTCATAAGTGGCGTAAGCATGCCCAGATTCAGTCAGAGCAATCGCAGCCACCTGCGCCACATTCTCCAGATCGACAAAACTTAAGCGCGTTTCTGCCGGGTAAGGAACCGGGTAGACGCCATCATTCAGGATCTTCTTCCAATGGACTAAGATATTCTGCATATAGACTGTGGGCTGCAGGATGGTATATGGCAACCCGGATTCGAGCAGCTGCTCCTCGATGCGCAGCTTCTGCCAGTGGTGCGGCATGGATTCGGTCTGTGGGTGGAACACAGAGTGGAAGACAAAATGCTCAATCCCTGCAGCCCTGGCGGCTGCGATAGCTGTCTGGCCGATGGACACCTCATCCGGGCTGACGTTAGGACAGATGTGATAGATGGCACGCACTCCCCGAACGGCCCGATCCATCGTGGAAGCTGAATTCATATCTCCAGCGAGGACTTCCCGCACGCCGAGAGATTCTACCCTTTGGATCTGGTCAGAGCGGTGGACCAATGCGCGCACAGGTTCTCCCTTTGAGATCAGTGCTCGCATGACCGCCCGACCTGTCTTACCGCCAGCGCCGGTGATGAGTATCATAACTCATTATTGATCAGCCTGATTCTTTGAAGGCGACAAACCTGGCCCACATGGAGGTGACTTCCAGGCATTTCTGCAGAAAACAACCGAGGTAGTAGCGGCCACTCTCAGCCTGAGCGATATCTTTGCCCAGGTTTTCGGCGTGGACGATCTTCTTCGGAAACAGGTTCAAGTGTGTGTCCTGGTAAAACTTATCCAGTGGATACATTTCATCCCAGTCCTTGCCGAAATCCCTGATCAGCTTCCGGTTGGCTTCCTCGAAAGTCTTGGGATGCCACAGGCGCTGGATGGTGTTCATCGGGTGGTCCTGGCTTACGGCATCGATAGCCAGCCATTTGATTTTCTTATCAATACACCATTGCGAAAAGTCCGGTGAAGGACCTGGGTGTTTAATCATATAACGAAATTCATCCGAGTCCGGGCTGCACCATCCATACTTGTACCAGCCGGTCTTCAGGATCAGGATGTCTCCCTGGCGGACATCGACCACGCTTTCGATCATTTGGGGTGTATACACACTCGTGTCAGATACCAGGTGGGAGATATCGGCGATCACCCCCGGGCCGACCCAATGCTCCAGGGGCACCTGGCCGATGGCTCGTCCGCTAGGCCAGAAGTGCTTCTCTCCATCCATGTGGGAGGCCAGGTGAATGCTGGCATTGCAGATCGAACCATTCCTCCCCATGCCGAAGTACTGGCCACCGACTCGCTTGGTGTAGGTAACCGTCAAAGGGATATAGTTCGCCCATTGAGGCGTTTGAACGCTGAAGGGGACTGTGAAGTCCAGCATTTCGGCGGAGGACATGACCTGGAAGAACTCGTTCTCATCCATCCCATCCGGGGGCAGCCAGGCGCAGGCCCGCGACCAGGCTGTTTCCACTTCCATGAAGGGGATCGGATGGATCATGATCCAGGCGCGTTTATTCTTCAGCTGGTCGATCTCACCAACGATCGCTTCGGCCAGGAGCAGGTGAGCCTTGGGCATCGTGATATGGGTCAGCTGGTAGTACTCGTCTTGGGGGAACATCTCATCCCAGGACATTCCGT
>DATDRM010000259.1:0-5793 GCA_035291705.1 Anaerolineales bacterium | reverse complement strand
GTCCCCACCCGCCAGTTCTTGGACACCTATGGCGGCTTTCTACTCCACTGCGGCGCCACGGCGATGGGCGGCCCCTCCAGGGAAGACACTCACCCCCTGCACGGCGAACTGCCCAACGCGCCCTATCTTAAGGCCTACCTTGTGCTCGGACAAGACGAGCGTGGCCTTTATCTTGGCCTGGGGGGACAATACCAGTACACCGTCGCCTTCAGCCACAATTACCTGGCTGAACCCCTGCTGAAGCTGTATGCCAGTTCTTCCCTGTTGTGGATGTCGTTGACCATTACCAACCTCAAACACACCGCAATGGAGTTAATGTATCTGGCGCACATCAACTTCAAGCCGGTGGACTATGGACGATTGGTTTACAGCGCACTCAAGACGCCCGAGCACGTGCGGGTGAGGACCAGCATCCCATCTCACATCCGGCCCAAACCCGGTTATGTGGAATTCATCGAGGAGCTGAAACACCATCCTGAGAAACACCACGTGATGGCCCCTGGCCTGGCTTTCGATCCTGAGGTGGTCTTCTTCATCGATTACCTGGCTGACAAAGATGGCTGGGCGCACAGCATGCAGGTCCACCCCGACGGCAGCGCCGACTACGTCCGCCACCGGCCCGCACAGCTGGATAAGGGCGTGCGCTGGATCTGCCGCACGCCAGACCAGGACGCCTTGGGCTTCATCGAACCTGCCACCGCCGAACCGGAAGGCTACTTGGCTGAAAGATCCAAGGGGAATATTAAGATCATCCCCGCCGGAGGAGTATATCGCTGCGAAGTTGAAATGGGCGCCCTGGCTCCAGCAGAAGCAAAGCGCATGGAAGAAAAGATTGACAAAATCCTTGCCAGGTAGGTTATAGAAAGCGCGAATAGAAGGGAAGCATGCCCGATCCGATTAACCGTTTCGGCTACCACGGGAAAGTGTTGCACGTCGACTTGGCCACACAGCGCAGCTGGGTCGAGGGGCCTGACGAGCGCTTCTGGCGCATCTATGGCGGCGGAGGTCTGCTGGCGACTTATTATCTTTTGCGGGATTGCCCCCCAGGCATAGACGCCTTTGACCCGGCCAACCTGCTGATCCTGACCTCCAGTGTCGTGGCCGGGCATCCCTACGCTGGCCTGGCGCGCTACACCGCCGCCGCTAAAAGCCCGCTCACCGGTGGCATCGGCGAGGCGCGCTGCGAAGGCCCCTTCGGCATCGCTCTGAAGGGCAGCGGCGTGGACAGCCTGGTGTTTCATGGCACAGCCGAGCGTCCTACAATAGTAGTTATCGAAGATGGACAGGGGACATTCCAGGACGCATCCGACCTGCGGGGACGCCCGGTGTCGCAAACGGTCGACAGGCTGGAGGCCAGGTTGGGGAGCGGGATCCACACCGCTGTCATCGGCCCGGCTGGCGAGCGCCTGGTGCGCTTTGCTAGCCTGGTCAGCGAGCGCAGCTACCAGGCTGCCCGCATGGGGATAGGGGCGGTGATGGGGTCAAAGCGCTTGAAAGCGGTCGTGATCCGGGGCGACCACCGCCCACCGGTCGCCGATGAAGGGACCTGCACCCGCCTCACAGACACCTACCGGGCTAAGATGCGCGTCAACGCCCTCACCCGCTGGCAGCTTGACCCGCCCGGTTTCTCGGCCTGGGTACACTTGCACGGCCTGGACGCCGCCCTGTGCACGCACAATTACCGCCAGGCGATCTTCGCGGCCGCCGACAGCTACGAAGCCAGGCTGTTCCTTCCCCATTACCGCCAAGATGGCGTCTGCCCTGGCTGCCCAAACAACTGCATTAAGTTCTTCGGAACCGCTGACGACGCCGCTTACGACCCGCGCGCTGGCGCTATCCACCAGGAGATCACCGGGACGCTCGGGCCGAACCTGGGCATCTCCGACCTGGAGACGATCTTCAAGGCCAACGTGCTGTGCAACGAACTGGGCATGGACCCCACCTCACTTGGCTTCACCCTTTCAATGGCGATGGAATGCGCTGAATTGGGCTTGCTGCCGAAAAGCATGGTCGATCAGCCGCTGCGCTTCGGCGACCTGGCCGCTGTCTTGGGGACGATCCGGGATATCGCCGACCGGCGAGGGTTTGGCGACCTGCTGGCTGAAGGCTCCCGCCGCGCTGCAGCGCAGATCGGCGGCGAGGCGGGAAGATATGCCCTTCAGGTCAAAGGTCAAGAGATGGTGTGCTTCGAGCCGCGCACCCAGACCAACCTGGCCCTGGGCTATGCCACCGCTCCGGTGGGGCCGCGCTACGAGATTTGCGAGCACGACTGGGACTATGACACCCAGGTGGGTTGGGAACACACCCTGGATAGCTCACGCACGGTCGGCATCCTGGAGCGCATCCCGATGGACTACCTGGGGGAGGATAAAGTCCGCAATTTCAAAGCCCTGGCGACCCTCTGGTCTGCCGCCGATGCGCTCGACCTGTGCATATTTGCTATCGCCCCCACCCGCCTGCTGAGCCTGCAGGATATGGCTGAGCTGCTTGGCGCGGTCACTGGCTGGAACACCTCCGCCTACGAGATCATGCGCTTTGGCGAGCGGCGCCTGCACCTGATGCGGGTCTACAACCTGAGGGAAGGGTTAACCGCAGCTGAGGATACCCTGCCAGCGCGCTTCTTCGAAGAGCCGATCCGCATGCCCGGGGCGCGCTGGGACGGAAAACACCTCGACCAGGAAGCCTTTATGGCGGCGATCAAGACTTATTACCGCATGCTGGGCTGGGACGACGCTGGCCGGCCGCGCTACGAGACCTTGCTAGACCACCACCTGGAGTGGGTTATCCAGGAGGGATTTACTGAAAAGGTGTGATCATAAGGAGTATTTAACCATGGCTGACTTTGAAATCAAAATGAACCCGCCACTAAACCGGTTGATCGGCGAACAGCCTAAGATCGGCATCCGCCCAGCCATCGACGGGCGCCGGAAAGGCGTGCGCGAAATGCTCGAAGATACCACCTTGGGGATGGCCAGGAATGTGGCTGCTTTCCTGAGCGCCAACTTGCACCATGCCAACGGCCTGCCGGTCGAATGCGTCATCGCCGACACCTGCATCGGCGGTGTGGCCGAGGCGGCCCATTGCACGGCTAAGTTCGCCAAGGAAGGCGTAGGGGTGTCTCTCACGGTTACGCCGTGCTGGTGCTATGGCGCGGAGACGATGGATATGGACCCCCTGATCCCCAAAGCTGTCTGGGGTTTCAACGGCTCGAATCGCCCAGGGGCTGTTTACCTGGCAGCCGTTCTGGCCGCGCACGCTCAAAAAGGTTTGCCCGCCTTCGGCATTTATGGGCGGGATGTCCAGGACCTGGGCGACACGACCATCCCCGCGGACGTGCAGGGTAAACTGCTGCGCTTCGCCCGGGCTGGGTTGAGCGTGGCCTGGATGCGCGGCAAGTCTTACGCCGCGATGGGTGGTGTCTCGATGGGCATCGCCGGCTCGATCGTCGACCAGCCCTTCTTCGAGAACTACCTGGGGATGCGAGTGGAATCGATCGATATGAGCGAGTTCATCCGGCGCATCGATGAAGAGATCTTCGATAAAGAGGAGTACGAACAGGCCATGTCCTGGGTTAAGGCCAACTGCCCGGAAGGCAAGGACTACAATGATTCCAAGCACACCCGCAGCCGGGCGCAAAAAGACCAGGACTGGGCCACCTCCGTCAGGATGGCCTTGATCGCCCGCGACCTGATGGTCGGCAATCCCCGCCTGGCCGGGCTGGGCTACGCCGAGGAGGCTCAGGGGCGCAACGCCATCGCCGGTGGCTTCCAGGGGCAGCGCCAGTGGACCGACCACTTCCCGAACGGCGACTTCATGGAGGCCATTCTCAACTCCTCCTTTGACTGGAATGGTATCCGCCAGCCCTACATCTTCGCCACTGAAAACGACGCCCTGAACGGGGTGAGTATGCTCTTCGGGCACCTGCTGACCGGCACAGCCCAGATCTTCGCCGACGTGCGCACCTACTGGAGTCCAACCGCGGTCACGCGCATGACCGGCTACGATCTCACCGGGCGCGCGGCGGGCGGTTTCTTGCACCTGATTAACTCCGGGCCGGCGGCGCTGGACGCCACGAGCCAGCAAGAGATCGAGGGCCAGCCAGGGATGAAACCTTTCTGGCAGATCACTCCAGAAGAAGTCGAGCGTTGCCTGGGAGCGACTACCTGGCATGCCGGTATGACGGAATATTTCCGCGGCGGAGGTTGGTCGACGCGTTTCAGGACGCGCGGTGAGATGCCGGTCACCATGTGCCGGCTCAATCTGGTGCAAGGGCTGGGGCCAGCCTTGCAGATCGCCGAGGGCTACACGATCGACCTGCCTGACGACGTGCACCAGGCCCTCGACGAGCGCACCAACCCGACCTGGCCAACCACCTGGTTCGTGCCCAACACGACCGGCAGCGGTCCTTTTCGCGATGTCTATAGCGTGATGAACAATTGGGGCGCCAACCACGGGGCGATCTCCTACGGACACATCGGAGCTGACCTGATCACCCTGGCCGCCATGTTGCGCATTCCGGTGTACATGCACAACGTGCCTGAGGAGAAGGTTTACCGGCCGCACGCTTGGACGGCCTTCGGCACGTTAGATTTGGAGGGCGCTGATTTCCGCGCCTGTGCCAACTTCGGACCGTTGTACAGGTAGTTCATGCGATTTTTAACGCAAAGAATTTGATGAATAGCAAGGAACGTTGCTTAGCGACCATCCAGGGAGATCCTGTGGACCGGGTGCCGGTGTTTCCGCTGCTGATGTCCTTCTCGGCGGACAGGGTGGGAGTCTCTTATCGGCAGTTCGCCGCGGACGGTCATTCCATGGCTGAGGCACAGCTCAAGGTTCGCCAGACCTTTGGAGTCGACGCCATCACTGCCTGCAGCGATGCCTTTCGCATTTCGGCCGATCTGGACGGCGAGATGATCTATCCAGAAGACAGGCCTCCTTACTTGGCAAAACCACTGGTACGTTCCGAGCACGACCTGAGAAACCTTAAAAGGCCGCTTAGGTTCCGTCCAGAATGCCGCATGGCAGACCGCACCCTGGCCGTGCGCGAGATGGTGCAGGCCGCCGGCGACGAGTGCCTGGTGTTGGGTTGGGTGGATATGCCCTTCGCCGAGGCGTGTTCCGTGTGTGGCGTCTCCGAGTTCCTGGTGATGCTGGTCGACCAACCCAGGCTCGCTCACCAATTGCTGGACTTCCTGACGGAGATTGTGATCGATTTTTGCTTTATGCAGGTAGCAGCTGGCGCGCCGGTGATCGGAGCTGGCGACGCAGCTGCCTCTTTGATCTCAGCCAGGATGTACCGCGAGTTCGCTCTGCCCTACGAACAACGCGTGTGTGCGGCCGTCCATCAGGCCGGCGCCCTGATCAAACTGCACATCTGCGGTAAAACCGCCCACCTCCTGACCGATATGGTCTTTTCTGGAGCCGATCTGTTCAACGTGGACCACCTGGTGGAATTCTCCGCAGCCCGGGAAGTATATGCCAGGGCCGGCAAGTGCTTCAAAGGCAACCTCGACCCTGTGGCGGATATGCTCCAGGCCAGCCCCCAAACCTGCGCCGCGCGGGCGATGGAGTGCCTGCGAGTGGCCCAGGGGGCGCGCTATATGCTCAGCCCAGGCTGTGAGGTGCCAGCGGCTGTGACAGACGCAGTATTTCAGGCATTATGTGAAGCGCCCAAGCATAATGCGGTGAAAGTACAATAAAGGTAACTTAGTTTTGCAAGCGGAGTGATGATTTATCCATGCCAAGAAATCTCTGGAATGAAGAAGAAGCACAAAAACGACCCGAGCTGGATGG
>DATDRM010000258.1:0-11383 GCA_035291705.1 Anaerolineales bacterium | reverse complement strand
GCTGGCTTACCAGGTCGGGGAGGCAGTCGGGGACGAAGAAACCGATCATTGGATTGGCAAGCGCGTCACTCTCTATCCTCTACCCATGATGGTTGGCGGGAAACGAGTCACAGCTATCCGGGCTCGAGCTGCTGACCCAGGCAAAGACAAATCTCCTGGGAATATTGCTGAGGAAGATACGCAAAAATACAACTTTTGAGCAGAGTAATAACTTTTCTATGGACTACCCTGAGCTCAATACCCTACTCATTTTAGGCACCATTTTTCTGGTCGCGGTGAGCATTGGCATGCTCGTACTGCTCATAAGAGCGCGCCTTTCCCCGATAGCCAGGATCATCCTCTCTATCATCCTTGTTGTTAGCCTCCTTGGCGCGGTAGTGTTGGCATATTTTTTGTACCGCGCCGTCACGCCAGAAGTCGTATTACCCATTGGTTGAATAGCTTTGTTTTCTTCTCGGTGTTACTATCAGACAAATCAAGAAAGAATCAACTCAAATGCTTGAAATCACATCTTCTTGGAAAAGTGTGTACCCTGGGGCAGTTGTCGGAATTCTTGTCATGCATGACGTCGCTAACCCCGAACATCATCCTGAGCTAGAAAAGCAAAAGGCAATCTTGGAAGATCAGCTACGCGACCGATATTTCAATCTTGACCGAGGTACCCTGGAAAGACTCCCAGAGATCGAGGCTTACCAAACTTACTACCGGAGCTTTAAGAAGACCTATCACCTCCTGTTGCAGCTTGAATCGGTCGTTTTTAAACACAAACCGATCCCCCATGTCGCTGCATTGGTCGAAGCTGTATTTATGGCAGAGCTTCAAGATCTCCTCTTAACAGCTGGTCATGGCTTAGAGACTGTGCAAGTACCAATCAGGTTAGACGTTGCAAGAGGTAACGAGCTTTACACTGCGTTGCGAGGTGAAGAACAAATCCTCAAACAAGGCGACATGTTTATTGCTGACACTTTAGGAGTAATTTCGAGTGTGATTTATGGCCCTGATCTGCGTACTAGCATTAAGCCTGGCACTCGAAGCGTGCTTTTTACTACATACGCCCCGGCCGGGATCGGTGAAGAGGCCGTTCATAGGCATCTGCAAAACATCCGATCGAACGTCCTAATAATCTCACCAAACGCCGAAACAGAATCGCTCGAGCTGTATAGTGCTTGATAAGTCCGACATTCTCGTCGACATTGAACGCAGCGATGCCTGTCAACAAGCGAGCGCGACAAAATAAGCAGAGCGGCCAGTGGCTTGTAATGGCAGCGGCTGTGTTCTGGGGGACAACCGGCACCGCCCAGGCCTTCGCACCGGATGGGGCCCAACCGTCGAGCGTTGGAGCAGTTCGTTTGATAGTGGGTGGATTCACATTGCTTCTATTCGCTGCTCTCCGAGGCGCTTTTCGTGGCCAAAAGCAATGGCTGTCGCGTGCAACCATCACTGCCGCTGTGTGTATCGCACTCTACCAGCTGTGCTTCTTCGCCGGAGTCGCCAGGACAGGGGTCGCAGCGGGCACGATCGTTGCCATTGGCAGCGCACCGATTTTTGCGGGACTCATCGGACTGCCAGTCCATGGGGAGCGTCCAGGATGGAGATGGGGGATAGCGACTACCTTGGCGGTTTTAGGCTGTGCCTTCTTGATTGCGGATAGCGGAGAGCTACGCGTTAACCTTTCTGGAATCCTTTTAGCGCTTGGGGCTGGCTTAGCCTACGCAACCTATGCTGTGGCCAGTAAAAGGTTGCTTGAGAAACAGCCGCCGGAGGCTGCAATGGCGATCGTTTTCTCTCTCGGCGCAGTTCTCCTTCTCCCTGTCCTGGTCACCAGTGACTTGACGTGGATCGCAAAACCGCGTGGGCTTGGTGTGGCCTTACACCTCGGGTTGGTTACCACTGCAATAGCATATATTTTGTTTTCCCGCGGTTTAAAGCTTATCCCCGTGGCTACCGCGGTCACCTTATCCCTGGCAGAACCGCTCACTGCTGCCCTCCTGGGTCTGGTTGTACTCGGGGAACAACACACCCCACTCGCGCTTGGAGGGATAGGTTTGATATTATCTGGTTTGTTCACCCTTTCCGTAAATCAAGTTATTTTTCATAAACCATCCGGGATGCCAAACTAAACCATTTCGTCTTTTAGCTATGCTTTGGCGTTTACACAGGTATAATACTTGACGAGAGTAATATTGGAAACCTGCTCAGCTCTCCTTTGAGGAAGGCCACTATCATGAATGGTCATTACTTAAAATCGGATTTCCTGGAAAACCTTCGGATCGCAAGGGTTGAGTGGGAGTCGCTGCTGGCCAAGGTTGGCGAAGCTAATATGCTCCGCCCGGGGGTGGCAGGGGAATGGTCAGTGAAGGACATCGTCTGCCATATCACCTGGTTCGAGCGCGAAATGGTTGGGATGCTCCAGGCGCAGGCGTTAATCGGGTCCGATCTTTGGGAGCTCCCTCAAGGCCAGCGTAACGCAGTCATCTTCGAGCAAAATCGACACCGTTCCCTGCAGGATGTATTGGCTGAAGCACGCCTGGTAAACCAGGGACTATTCGAGGCTCTCCAGTCGCTTCCTGAGGAAGATCTTACCGATCCAGGCCGTTTCAAAAATATGCCGCCCGATTGGTCGCCTGGAAAGATTATCGCCGAGAATTCATACGAGCACTATCGAGCGCATGCCCCCTCAATTGAAGCTTGGCTTAATAGGAACCTTCATTACCAATTTGTTGATGTCAGCCATACCATTGAAAACGGTCTGATCACCTACAAAGGGTTGCCGGCACCGATCATCTGTGATTACTGGAGTCGCGAGTACTCTCGCCAGTTCTATTCACCCGGCGCTGAGTTTCAGATTGGAAAAATCGAAATGGTAGCCAACACAGGCACCTATTTAGATAGCCCTTTCCACCGATACCCAGGAGGCAAAGACCTCTCAGAGTTGCCTCTTTCTGCCTTGGCGAATTTGGAAGGGCTGGTCATTCGCGCTCCATTCAGTCGCGGGAGGGCCATTGACTCTGAAAGATTTCACGGGATTGAGCTGCGCGGAAAAGCGGTTTTGATCCATACCGGCTGGGACGCCAATTGGAGAACAGACCAGTATTTCGACGGCCATCCATTCCTCACCCGAGATGCGGCCAGATTTTTAGTAGATTCAGGTGCTGCTTTAGTCGGGATCGATTCGCTCAATATCGATGACACGGCTGACGGAACCCGTCCCGTCCATACTATCCTGCTTGGCGCCGAAATTCCGATCCTCGAGCACCTCTGTCACCTCGAACAGCTGCCAGATCAAGGCTTCGACTTTTTCGCAGTGCCCGTAAAAATCAAAGGCTTCGGCTCTTTTCCCGTCCGCGCGTTTGGGATGATCACCCATTCGCTCCATTGAAAGGATTTCCAATGCCAATCATCACCGACTTCATCGCCCCTATAGCCCGTACCGCCCTGAACCGCATGAGCCGCCGCAGCCTGCCCCAGACAGAGGGCTCGATTAATTGCCCCGGCCTGAACGCTCCAGTTGAGGTCTTCCGCGACCGCTGGGGCGTACCGCATATTTACGCCACCGACCTGCACGACCTTTTCTTCACTCAGGGCTTTATTCATGCCCAGGATCGCCTGTGGCAGATGGAGCTCAACCGGCGCACTGCCCAGGGAGACCTGAGTGAACTCTTTGGTGAACTGGCACTGGACACCGACCGCACCGCCCGCACCTTTGGTTTCAATCGCTTAGCCAGGGTTGATTGGGAGTCTATGCCAAACCCGGGGAGGGATGCCTTAATCGCTTATACTGATGGGGTTAACGCCTTTCTGGATCAAGCCAGCTTAAAGCTGCCAGTCGAATTTACACTGCTCAAGCTCCGCCCTGAACCCTGGCACCCCCTCGATAGCCTCGCTTTCATGCGCGTGATGATCTGGCAACTCTCCCACGCCTGGTATGGCGAACTCGTGCGCGCCTGGGTGAAGCAAGCTGTCGGCGCTGAAAATGCGAATGAGCTGGAGATCCATTACCCAGACTTGAATCCGGACATCTTGCCAGAAGGAATCGAATTCAACCGCTTTGTCATGGGTGAAACTAAATTTAAAACGTCAGGTCCATTCCTCCGGCGCGGCCTGGGCAGCAACGCCTGGGCTGTTGCCGGTTGGAAGAGCGTGACTGGTGATCCTTACCTGTGCAACGATATGCACCTGCCACTCAGCCTGCCCGGTATTTGGTACCAGGCGCACCTGGTTGCAGGGGATTATCAGGTAACCGGAGTGACCTTGCCTGGCACCCCCGCCGTAATGGTGGGACATAATGCCCACCTCGCCTGGGGCATGACCCTGGCCTATACCGATTGTGAAGACCTGTTCATCGAAGAGTTCGAGCCAGGAAATTCATCTCGTTACCGGTCAGAGGCTGGCTGGCTTGAGGCGGAGCTGATCTCCGAACCGATTAAGGTCAAAGGTAGACCACAGCCCCATGTTGAACAGGTGATAGTCACCCGGCACGGGCCGATCATCTCAGATATTGCTGGCTATGCGCAGAAACGTCTGGCAGTAAACTCTATGGCCCTCCGCCCTACCCTGGCTATAAATGGTTGGCTGGCCCTTAACATGGCTAAAGGTTGGGATGACTTTGTCGCCGCTATGTGCCTGATCGAAGCCCCCCAGCTCAGCGTGGCTTATGCTGATATTTATGGCAACATTGGTTATTGGGTCACCGGCAAAGTCCCCATCCGGTTGAAGGGCGATGGTCGTACCCCTGCCCTCGGCTCAGATGGGGAATATGAATGGATCGCTGAAGTCCCCTTCGAGAAGATGCCGCATGCCCTCAACCCAAGCCAGGGATATGTAGTCCACACCAATAACCGCATCATCTCTACGGATTATCCGTATTTCCTGGGCGATGTCTGGATGAACGGATACCGTGCCCGCCACATCACAGATGTTCTTGAGAGCAAAGCCAAGCTTTCCGCTGATGATTTCCGTTCCTTGCACCTCGATTACACCTGCCTCCCTGGTAAAGAATTCGTTTCCCGGCTGCAAGCGATGAACAGCGCCGATCCTGATGTCCAGCTCGCTCTTGAGCATCTGCGCGACTGGGACGGGGATCTCTCTCCAGATAGCATCGGAGGAACCGTATATGAAGTCGTCCGTTACACTCTGGTGCGATATCTGCTAGAACCAGGCCTGGGTCCTGAACTCAGCCTGCGCATGATGGGCCTGGGATTACATCCGATTCTTTTGCCTTCCAATGAGTTTTACGGCCATGACACGGTGACCATGCTCCGTCTGTTAGACAATCCCGACTCCTGGTGGATCAAACAAGCCGGAGGCAGAGAAGCCCTCCTCGAAAAAAGCCTCAAACAAGCTGTCGCCTGGTTGCGCAAGAACTTAGGCCCTGAGGTAGACAACTGGCAATGGGGCAAGATTCACCGGGTTATTTTTTCTCATCCATTGAGCTTGCAGAAGCCGCTGGATAAAGTATTTAACCGTGGACCTTTTCCAATCGGTGGCGACCCGGATACCCCTTGCCAGACCGGTATGATTCCCAACGACCCTTATGATAATAATTCCTGGTCACCATCTTTTCGCCAGATCGTCGATTTAGGCGATCTCTCCCGTTCTTTGACGATTATCCCTCCTGGGCAGTCTGGTCAATTGGGTAGCCCGAACTATGATGACTTGATTGATCCCTGGCTGAAAGGCGAATATCTCCCAATGTTGTGGACGCGGGAGGAGGTCCAGCGCGAGGCGGCAAAAAGGTTGGTATTGAATAACTCGACCAACTGAAGGTTTTCAGGTAAAGATCGGCATAGAAGGACAGGTAAAGTTGTGTTTCTGAGAAAATCTCTCTGGATCCTGATCCTCCTGCTTACATTACTCATTTACCCCAGTTTTGCGCTCTCAACAGCAGCTCAAGGCGTGTGTGGAGATACTTACACCGTCTTGCCTGGGGATACGCTCAGTGAAATTGCCGAATTGTGTGGAACCACAGTGGCTGCGATCCTGGCAGCCAATCCCCAGATTACCGACCCGACCCGCATCTTTGTTGGCCAGACCCTGCGCATCCCGCGTAGTCAAGATGAACCAGTCCTGGCTATTTCAGTTGAATGTGGACCAATTGGAACTGAACTGCTCGTCCTGGGCAGTGGTTACCCACCAAACTCAACTGTAGAAATCAGGCTGTTTCAGAAAGACAGGCCGGTCCTCATCGCAGGACGGGTGGTCAGTGACGCGGTTGGCTGGATAGACACCGAAGTCACAATCCCCTCCTCAGCAGTTTCTGGAACTCCTTTTTACATCATCGCAGAGGCTAGGATCGGTGATACCAGTTTTACAGGCACTTCGAACGCCTTTTCCGTGATCGCCCCGGCTGCCGACCCAAATGCTGCCACAACTTATGTCGTTCAACCAGGCGATACGCCGAGAAGCATTGCGTTTAAATTTAATCGCAGTCTGGACGCGATTTTTGAAGCGAATCCTCAGATTACCGATCCTACTCAACTTCAGACCGGACAACGATTGACGATCCCAGCTCAAGCCATCGGAGCTTCTGAAATTGGTTTAACCCCTGTTTGCGGTCCGCCTGAAATAGCAGTCCAGGTGACCGGCGAAGGATTCCCTGCTGGAGCGACAGTTGATATTATGACCGGTCGATATCTCGCAGACTATACCTCGCTTAGCATACAAGTGGTAAATTCAAACCAGGCCTTCACCACCAGCCTCGTCATCCCCATCACAGCTCTACCCGGCCAGTATTGGGTAGTCACCGGTGAAACCACCCGCTCACCCAAAGTCAGGGCAATTTCCAACCTCTTCACAGTCACGCAACCGAGGGATCCGAATGGATCCCTGATTTACATCGTTAAGCCCGAAGATACGCTCAATGAGATTGCGGCAATCTATCAACGCAGCGTCTCATCGATCCTCTCCGCCAATCCCCAGATCGACAATCCAAACCGGTTGAACGCCGAAGAAAAACTGATTATTCCCAGGATCGAAGAGGTCATAGCGATATCTCCGCTGAGCGGTCCGCCTGGGACAATCTTGCAAGTTGGAGGGCGCGGCTTTCCAGCCAATGCCAAAGTTGAAATCGGCCTTGGCCGGAAGAAAACCAATTACGCTCTTCTCGAAACGGCCATCACTGATAGGCACGGTCTTTTTCTGACCCAGGCAGCAATTCCAGGCTCTGCCAGGCCAGGAGAACGCTGGGTGGTCGTTGGCACCCTGGCGCGAGTTGAAGAACCTCGGATTACAGCGATCTCCGAAGAATTCATCGTGACCAAACCGGCCGAATCGTTGAAACCGGTTGTTACAATCTGGCCGTTAAGTGGTCCAGTGAGCTCTGATCTAAATATCGTTGCCAGCGGATTTCCGCCCTACACTCCTATTGAAATAAGCTTATGGAAACAAGGTGTTGAATTCGCCTTGATTAAATCAACCTGGACTGATATCAACGGCACTTGCGCAGCTGAGACGATCATCCCCGCTTCTACTTCAGCTGGCGAAACCTTGGTAATCGTAATAAAAACCATCACTGGACCAGCTCTTGAAGTGAGCTCACCTTTGTTTACAATCACAGAGACCGGATCACCATGATTTCGTCCAAAGTATTCATTCCTGGCGGAGTTCTCTGAGATTATTTCAATGAACTTTCTTTTAGTTGTTTCAGTAATCACTTAAAGGCAATCGGAGAGGAATATCCCTCGTGTTACGTTTTATTTTCCGGCGATTGGTCTTTATCCCACTCTTATTGATTATAGTTAATTTCCTGGGCTTTGCCTACGCTCATTACGCCCGGCCGATCCGCGCTGAGCGCACGCCATATTCTCGCCTGGACAAAGAAGTTGGTCCCTTACTCACCGAGTATCAGGCTTATTTGAATACTATTTTGAATCTTGATTTTAATATGGAGCTGGCAACTCCCGGAAGCTTACGTTCGAATACGCCGAATACCTTCGGCGAAATCTTGAAGAATGCAACCATTGCAAGCCTCGGGCTTTTGTTATTGACATTATTGTTAAGCACCCTTCTTGGTTTCTTTTTAGGTCTAAAGGCAGTCCGCAACGAGACGCAAGGCGTGGCACGTTGGTTGAGCCTGATCTCAACCGCCGGATTGGCAATGCCGAGCTTCTATATCGGCAGCTTGTTAATCTTTGTATCTGTCTATTACGTCATCCAGAGCAGTCCAGGTACCGATCCACCTTTTCCACTCGATGGCTTCGGTTGGGATAAACATCTGGTGTTACCCGTCCTGGCTTTGATGGCACGCCCAACTGTCCAGCTGGCTCAAGTTACTGCCGGATTGTTGTCGGAGGAGCTGCGAAAACAATATGTAATTGCTGCCCGCAGTTTGGGCTACACCTGGCGCTCCATACGCAATACCTACGCCCTGCGAAATGTCATCGCTCCAGTAATCGTGACAATTGCCGGACTGATCCGTCTGCTGGTTGGCGAACAGGTCCTGATCGAGTGGTTGTTCCGCTGGCCAGGATTGGGACGGTTGTTGGCCTGGACCCTGGTGCCAGCTCAGCTGAGCTCCACCCGGGGATCGCCCTTGTTTCTCAACCCACCAGTCATGGCTACAGTGCTGGTTTTAATCGCAGTTTTATTCCTGGTAAGTGATTTCATCGCCGCAATTTTGGTACGGATATTCGATCCACGCTTACGAACAACAGAAACTGAAACCAGTTTGGGATCGGAAAGATGACTGCCAGAATGTTATCCTGGCGACCTTAATTCGGGGAAGCGAAATTGAGCGATCAAGCAATCCAGCAAGCAATTATCGCACTTGAGATGAAGGATAAGGCGCAAGCACGCGCCATCCTGGTCACGTTTCTCAGACAGAATCCGAAGAACACTCAGGGGTGGAGGTTACTGGAACGATGTGTTGAACGTAAAGAAGATATAGTTTATTGCCTCGAACGTGTGGTCCATCTGGATCCCAACGATCAGGAGGCACGCCAGGCGTTAGGGAGGCTCATAGAAAGAGGACAGCGATCAGTGTCCTTGGGAACGCAATTCCGTGAAAGGCCGATCAGCTCTGCTCAAAGCTCGCCGAAGCCGGAACGTAACGTCACCGCAGATCAATTTAAAGTACCCCACCCGCACAGAAACTGGGCTCTGATCATCGGGGGGTTGCTGGTCCTCTTGGTCATTTTCTTAGCCATCGCCGGGTCATCCCTTGCCCCAAATGACCCTCTTGAAGAGAATATCATTATCAAAATCGGCGATAAATGGTTCATTCCGCCTTTCGACTTTTTCACACCTGGTTTTCCGTTAGGTTCGGATAATTACGGCCGCGACTTATACAGTCGTTTGTTGTGGGCGATCCGCCCGACCATGGTCATGGTTTCTATCGTCGCCGCGCTGCGGATGGTGATCGGCATCGTTATTGGCCTCTTGGCTGGTTGGCTCACCCAGCGCGCCGCCAGGATGTTAGACTCTGTGATCGAAATTGCGCTGGCGATCCCCGTCTTGCTCGTCGCTCTTGGAGCCATCGCCCTGGTCGGGGTTGAGCTGGGTATCTGGGCATTTGTCATTGGCCTTTCGCTCACTGGTTGGGTAGACACGGCTCAGCAAGTGCGCGAACAGACGCGCATTGTTAAAAGTCAATCCTTTATTGAAGCCGCCCAATCTTTGGGCGCATCTAGTCGACAAATCTTGATCCATCATGTCTTGAAGCAAATCACCCCGATGATCGCCATGCTGTTTGCATTCGAAATCAGCAGCACTTTAATGACCACTGCGGGTCTCGGCTTCTTAGGCTATTACATCGGCGGAGATGTGTGGGTGGAAGTCAGCGATTTTGTCTATCGGCGTACGAGTGGAATGCCTGAACTTGGCCAGATGTTGGCAACTTCCTGGGTTACTCTCACTCAACCCTGGACGATGGTCGTCGTAGGAACTACAATCTTTATCGCCGTGCTCGGATTCAACTTACTCGGGGAAGGTTTACGTCTGAATCTCAACTTCATGGTTGTCAGACGGCGTGGCCTGGTGACTCAATTAAGCGAACGAGGTGGTTTTTGGCTAGATCAACATGTTTGGCATCCATTATCTACCTACTTAGACCACAAGGCTGTGCGCGTTGGGCTGTCAGGTGTGCTTATGCTTGCGTTATTTGGAGGCGGTATTTTTATCTTGTCCCGCAGACTTGACCTCCTTCCCCCTACCAATCGCCTGGATTCAACGACGAGTTCAACCGGTATTCCCACCTTAATCCAGGCTTTATCCGCCTCTGAATACACTGAATCGACTGAATCCGGCCCAGTCACAGGGAATGCAGACCAAACCGTCGATTATCATCCAAGCGTAGTTTGGGAATTCGAAGCCGCTGGCTTTGATGGTGGCCCTGCATCCTCTCCCGGGAAAGACCGACTTTATGCAGTCTCCACAGAAGGGCTGCTTGATTGCTTCGATCTCAATGGCAAACTGGTCTGGTCGGCTGACCTGGTTGCAGGAGGCGTAGGCACACCCGCGGTGAATAGTGCTGGAGACATCTTCGTTGCCGATGATCAATCTGGTTTGAACAGATTCACGTCTCAGGGAGAGCTGGCCTGGCGTTTTGAATCCTCAGATACCAGTCACTCTCTTTCCGGTCCAACCATCGGCCCGAATGGTGTATTGTATTATACGGTTGGGACATACGCGAGAGGCTACGTCCAGGCAGTCTCCCCCGAGGGAAAGGGGATTTGGATTACTCCAGTCAATGCGTCATCTTTCTTCCAGGCTCCTCTTCCCAGTCCCGATGGACAATATGTTTTTCTGAAAGACGATGTGTTTTCAGCCAGGAGTGGCGAACTCCTCGAGATTGAATCTGACTTCAAAGTCTTGCGTTATTTCCCCGGACAGGATACCCAGAACTACATGCTGGTTGGCAATAACGTCTTTCAATGGCAATTGGATGGACATAAAGTTGAAATCCTCGATAAAGCAGAATGGGACACGTCCGAGATCAGTGAGGTGGTTGCCCCGGTTCAAGTTGGCGTAACAGCAGACAGTGTCGCCTGGATGGTATACTCTTCTCCCGGTGGCTCATCCAAACTTGTCTGGGTATCACTTGCCGACCAGGTGATCGGGGAATCAAATTACAACTCCAGCGCTGGCCAGGCGATCGCTCTGCGGCCTGACTTCACAGCCCTCATGTGTGGGGGACTGTCCTTTAATCCGGAGTATGCCAAATGTGCCTTACTCCCTACGAATGGGAACGAGCCGCTTTGGGAGATCGATCTCGGGCAAAGTGGTCGCGTGCAGGGCGGTGTCTGGCTGGATGACAAACTATACGTGACGACCTCCAGGGGAAAATTAATCGGGATCGCCGAAAACGGATGGTGAACAATAGATGATCCTCGTCGATAAACAACTCACCGACCTCGTTGCCGGGTATGAACGCATCCTCCAGGCTGAG
>DATDRM010000257.1:0-3554 GCA_035291705.1 Anaerolineales bacterium | reverse complement strand
AACAGGAAATTCGGCGCGGCCGCCGAACGCCTGCCGCGCGAGGTCGTGCTGGAATATACCTGGCAGGAGGAAGTGCAGCTGCAGGGCGACCGGTTTGGCCAGTGGAATGGCAAGGCCGTCAACCTAGTGTGTGGAGGCACGCTTGTTTTTGACGAGCGCGGCAACCTGCTCTCCTGGTTCCGGAAACCCGGCACGCAGCATATCAGCGCTAGCGAAGCGCAGGCATTACGGGGACGCCTGGCAGCCTGGAACGCCAACCCAATCCCGGCGAATAAAGAGAATCGCTTAACCAAACAGGAGCTGGCGGAGCTGGCCGACCTGGAGCAGGGCGAACTGCGCATCGCGACTTTGCTGGAATATATCGCAGCGGCCACCCGGCGTGGCCTGGTGGGTGAGCCTCAACCGGCTAACCCTTTCATGGATGGCCTGAAACCGGTGGTGGCCATCGAAGATGGCGGGGCGGTGCGCTTTGAGATCACCCCCCACCTGCGCAAGAGCGATTTCGACACGGAAGGTGAAGGATGGACGGTCAATTATTAGTACGCCTGTATAACGTCGGCCTGGGGGATTGCATCTACCTGCGCGTGCCCGATACGCAGCGCGCGGTGCATATCCTGATCGACTGTGGTAATAAGTTCGGCCAGCTGGAGCTGCTGGGGCAGCGCCTTGCGCACCTGAAAGCGGAGCTCCCCCCAGCCCCTGGCGGTAAGAAGCGCCTAGACCTGCTGGTGGTGACCCATCCGCATGAGGACCACCACAAAGGCTTTGAAGCGGAGTTCCTGGATGGCATCCAAATCGACCGTATCTGGCTCAGCCCTGCCTATAACCGCCAGAACCCCCAGGCCCAAGGTTTCCACGCCTTGCAAGACGCCGCCAGCCGCGCCTTGCAGAGCCTCTCTGCGGTGGCGTTAGGTGAAATGAAGGATGAGGTGGATGAGCTGCTCCGCCTGTCGAAGTCGGAAGCGATCGAGATGCTGACCACGACCTTGCCGCAAGCCAATGGCATCCAACCGTTGTATGTGACTGCCGAAACGCCGGCGGAAGCGTTGCTGGCCTTCGACGACCCGGATATTAAACTCAAGGTGCTCGCCCCGATGGCGGATATCGACGGTTATTACCTGGGTGGTGACGGCCAGATCACTACCCCGAGCGGGCTGGCACCCCAGGGGTTGGCGGACGGCTACCAGGCGTTATTTCCGAGTCCAGAATCCACCGCACTGAAACAGCCGGTGAACATCAGCACCCAGGATTTCAAACAGTTGCGCAGCCGCATCCACGCCAACGCCCTGGCCGCGGCGGAGATCGCCGGGCACGCGGTCAACAACCTGAGCGTGGTGCTGCTGCTCGAGTGGCGCGGGCGGCGGCTGCTCTTCCCCGGCGACGCCGAATGGAACCCTGCCGGGGATGGCGAGGTCAAAGCCGGCCGCAGCAATGGCAGCTGGAACGTGATGTGGCAGGAGCGTAAAGCCGATCTTTCACAGCCGCTGGATTTCCTGAAGATCGGCCATCACGGCAGCGAGAATGCCACCCCCTGGACGCCGCCCGATCCCGAGACGGGAGCAGAACACCCCATCAACCAGATTCTGGAAGCCCTGCTGCCGCCCCCCCAGGGTGTAAGCGAAGCGGCGCCGCCGGCTGGTATGGCGGTCGCCTCAACCCTGCGTACCGCGCGCTGGCCCTCCATCCCCGACCCCCAATTGTTGGCTGAGATCGGGAAAAGAGTGGCCAATGCGCGCCTGGAATACGCTGAGGACCCGGCGCGCACCCACGTGCCGGCCGGCACCCCGCAGCCGCAGCGCACGGATTTGGAAGCGCAGCTGACCGGGACGCCTGAAGAGCCGGTGTCATACGTCGAAATCTTGTTTTAATCAACTTCCCGGAAGCTTCGAGCTTCCGGGAAGTTGGCGGCCTCACCCCTTTCCCTCTCCTGCCTCACCCCCAACCCCTCTCCTGGAATAAGAATTCCAAGAGAGGGGAGGAAGAAGTTCGCCGGGGTAGGGGTTAGTCACTCTAAGGCGACAGGTCTTTTCTCCAATCTTACAAAGATCACCGTTAACCAGAATTGTCTATGATGCAAACTTGAAGGTAACCGACCCCCCAATTGTCATGCTGAGCGTAGCGAAGCATCCCTGAAACGTTCTTTTTGGTTGATACTATAGGGATTCATCGCACCCTTTCACTCGCTCCTTTATCTCGGGACAAGTTATGTGGTGCTCAAAATGACAGATGACAACTTGAGTTAATCAAAATAATTTAATTAGGACATAATATAATCCCTCCCGATCCCCTCACCACCGCCATCTCTGGTTATTTACAAGTCCCCTCCGATTGGATGCCCGTTTCCCAGGTGCGGCCGCTGGTCCTCGAAGACCCGGCCCTCATCTGGCTGGAGTACCACGGGGCGCAGCATGGCTTCCAGCCGGATGAATCGCCCTATTCCTTCCTGGATTTCATCGCCGCCAAGAGCCGCCAGTTCGCAGAGAAATGGCTGCAAGAGATGGCCCCCCAGGCGGTCTGGGTCTGCCAGGAAGCTTACGAAACCAAGCAGGCGGAGAAGGTCAGGCAGACCTTCGAATTGATCCGGCAGGGCGCGCCGGTCATCGTCCAGCCTGCCTTGTGGTGGGCGCCGGAGCGCATTTACGGTGCCCCCGACCTGATCGTCCACTTCGCCTGTCTGCGGGAGAAGTTCCCCGGCCTGTGGGAGGCCCCTCACGGCGCGGTGGGCGCGCCGCATCCCGGCCATTACCTGGTTTTCGAGCTCAAGTTCAGCACGAAACTGGACAGCCGCGACAAGGCCAAAAACCTGGCGGCCTACGCCGCCCAGCTGCGCCTGTACACCTACATGCTGGGTCAATTGCAGGGGTACATGCCTCGCCGTGGCTACCTGATCGCCCGCGACCGGGTTGCCGATCCGCTGCCGGTGGAGGTTCAATCGACCATCAACACACCGCTCGACGCCGATCTCGCCGCCTGGCGCGACCAGTTCAGCGAGATCGTGGTCAACGGCGCGCAGTACGTCCCCTGGAAAGACGCCATCGTCACCGCCAACCCGGGGGAAGTTGACGAGCGCTGGCGCACCGCCAGGGAGACCATCGCCCGCGAGAGAGTCCCCGGGGGAGATGCGACCCTGCTCTACCAGGTTGGAGCGGTTGCCAAAGGCGGCCTCGCCGAGCTGGGATACCCCAGCCTGGATTCTTTGCTCGCGCAGGAGCCGGACGCGCTCCCCCTCGAAGCGATCAAGGGCCTGGGGGGCACGAAGGCCAGGCGGATGCGCGCCATCCTGCAGGCCAACCAGAGCCAAAGCCCGGTGCTACCGCCGTCCGACCTACTCCCGCCCCGGAAACCGTTCGAGTTCTACGTCGATTACGAATACTTCACCAACCTAAACGTGGATTTCGAGCGCCAGTGGCCTAGCCTGGAAGGTTGCGAGATGGTCTTTCTGATCGGAGTGGGTTGGGAGCAGGACGCTGGCTGGAGCTACGAGACACTGATCGCCGCGGGGGAAGGCCAGCGCCAGGAAGGGGAGCTGTTCGAACGCTTCATATCGCGTCTCG
>DATDRM010000256.1:0-13408 GCA_035291705.1 Anaerolineales bacterium | reverse complement strand
TCTACTATCCCGGCCTGGATGGCACTCCGGTTCCGGGCCTGCTTTTCAAGCCAGAAGGAACAACCAGTGTGCGGCCGGCGGTGATCTACATTCACGGGGGTCCGAACTGGTTGTACCGGTTCTCATGGGAGCCCTTCATCCAGCATTTGACCAGCCGCGGCTGGATCGTGCTGGCGCCCAATTATCGCGGTTCGACTGGTTATGGTCGTGATTGGCAGCTGGCCAACCGCTTCGACCTGGGCGGGGTCGACACTGCCGATGTCGTTGCAGGGGCGCACTACCTGGTGCGGGAGGGCTTTGCCGACCCAAAGCGTATCGCCGTCACCGGGCGCAGCCACGGAGGTTACCTGACCATGACCTGCCTGACGCAGTACCCGCAGCTATGGGCGGCTGGCGCGGCGGTAGCGCCCTTCCTGAATTGGTTCACCTCCCATGCGAATTCGCGGGTGGACCTGCAGCACTGGGACCTCGAGAACATGGGGGACCCAGAACGGAACTACGACCTGTGGCAGGCGCGTTCGCCGTTCTTCTTCCTCGACCAGATCCAGGCGCCGGTCCAGTTGATCTGCGGGGCGAATGATCCGCGCTGCCCAGCATCTGAATCGATCGCCGCCCAGCAGGCGTTGCAGGCGCTGGATAAACCGGTGGACCTGGCGCTGTACCCGGACGAGGGGCATAGCTTCTTAAAGATAGAAAACATTTTGGATGCGGAGAAGCGCCGGGTATCTTTTCTGGCACAAGCCTTGGAAGAGAAGGGAGCGACGCAGCGATGATCAAGCTGAGCATGTTTGACGAGGAGCAGGTGAAGGCGATTCATGAAGCCACATTGCGTGTATTAAACGAGACAGGGGTGGTCTTGGCCCATCCTGAAGGGCGAAGGCTGCTTGCGGATGCCGGGGCAACGCTGACTCAACAGCGCGTCCTGCTGCCACCTGACCTGGTGGAGCAGGCAGTCGCCCAGGCACCCAAAACTGTGACTATCCGCGGCCGGGGAGGGGGGAGCCGCACCCTGGGGGATGGGAACCTGCACTGGCACAACCTGGGCGGGGCGCGCGATGTGTACGACGCCAGCAGCGGCAGGAAACGCCCAGCTGTCCTACAGGATGTGCGCGATAGCGCCCGGCTGCTTGACGCCCTAGAGAACGAGAGCACGGTCACGCCTTTATTCACTCCCAAGGATGTACCCGGGGAACTCATGTCGCTGGCGATGTACCGCCATAGCTTGCCGCACACCACCAAACCGCTACAGGGGCCGGGTGTGCAGAACGCGGCCGAGGTGCGCTATGCCGTAAACATGGCAGAAGTGATCGGACCACCGGCAGAAATGCTTTCACTGAGCGTCTCGCCGGTCAGCCCATTGTATTTTCCGGACGACGCCGCAGCGGCGATTATCGAGATCGCCCGGCTGGGTATCCCGTTTGCTCCTTTACCCTGCCCGACCGCCGGGACGACCGCCCCGTTCTCGATCTCCGGCGCGCTGACCCAGCAGAACGCAGAAGTCCTGGCTGCATTAGTACTGGCGCAGGTGATCCACCCTGGGCTGCCCGTGGTTTACTGCGGCAGGCTGGCGATGATGGAGCCGCGCACGGGCATATCCGTATGGGGCGGGGTGGAGCTGGGATTGGCTTCTGCCGGCACCGTCCAGCTGGCTCACCATTACCACCTGCCGGTCAATGTATATGGGTTCTCGACCAACTCGCATGTTCTGGATGTCCAGAACGGCTTCGAACGGGCCCTCAACGCGGCCATCCCAGCCCTGGCGGGCGCGGACGAGTTGTCCGGGATCGGCGAGATGGAGGCGGGGGTGATGGGATCATACGCCCAGATGGTGGTCGACAACGAGATCGCTGCCAGCGTGGCACGGCTGAGGCGCTCCTTCTCCACAGAGGCAGACGCCCTGGCGGTCGAGGTGATCGCTGCAGTCATGAACGGTACGCATAACTTCCTGGGACAGAAGCACACCCTCCGTTATTTGCGCGCCGGGGAAGTGCTGCTTACGGAGCTGGCCGAGCGACGCCCTTGGGAAGTCTGGGAGCGTGAAGGACAGGAAGGGATGTCTGAGCGGGCTCAGGCGAAGGCCGAGCACCTGCTGGCGACTCACCATGTCCCCGACCTGAGCCCGGAGCAGGAGCGCGAGCTAGACGCTATCCTGGAAGCAGCTGAAAGAGAACTGGTATAGAATTTAACTTCCCGGAAGTTCAGAATTTCCGGGAAGTTGTGGTCTGGGTCATTTCCCACGCACCGAACCGGCCAGTTTTTCCAACCGCATGAAGAGCGGCTCGTCCAGCTGGATATGCAGCACCTCAGCCACGACCTGCGTCCAGCCGTGTACGAAATACAGCCAGCCATCTTCCACAGTCAGATTTCGGCTCTCTTTTTGTTGCACAGCCTGGTGCAAGAAATCCAGCTCGCCGCGATAATTGAACTCCCAGGCAATACCGTTCTTGGGAAATAAACCCTCGTCGCTGATCGGTGAGCCAGGCGTGTCCTTCCCCATACCAGTGGCATTGATCACGATGCTGTAATCCGGCAGGGATCCCATGATCTCATCGTTGCGCCGGGCATTCTGGTTACAAATATAGACGACTTCGATGTCGGTTTCCAGGCTTGCCACCATTTCCTGCATGCGGTCCAGGCGCCCTTGCGAGCGGTTCACGACGATAAAACGCTCCGGACGGTCGCCGGGATGCTTTTTATTCATCAAGTGAAGCAGGGTGGCAACGGATGAGCCACCCGCCCCGAAAATGAGTATATGCCCACCGGTGCGGGCGAAGTAATGATTGGTTACGATGGCGTCTATGCTCAGGCCAGCCGAGATCGGATCTTTGGCGTGACCGATGAGTTTTTCATCCTGCTTTGAGAGGCTAGAGACTTCTCCACAAATCTGCGCGTACGGATCTAAGGTATCGAACATATCATGGGCCGCCTCGAAAAGGTCGATTTTGTGGGTGGTTACGAGAGCCCCGAGTGAGAGCGGATCATACTTGATCTGGGCGACAGCTCGACGGTACTCCTCAGGGTCGGCGTGGATCTGCAGGTCCATCCCTTCAAGAACGATCTGCGGGAGACCAAGTTCCATCATCCATAGGGGGAACACTTTCATAATAGAAGATTTGCCCGTGGTAACGCCGATAAAATAGAAAGTTGGCTGGGTCTTGGTGACGATTTTATATCGAGTGGCTGTGATGGTGTCCGACATTGAATATTCTCTTCTGAATAGTAATTAATTCGAGCGGGCGTCCTGCACTGCTTTGACGAACTCACGTGCCCGCTGTTCGATCTGTGCGAAGCGACCTTCTTTTGCCCAGGCGGTCGGGCAAAGCTCGCTGCCCGCGCCGACGCCGAAAACGCCGGCCGCGAACCAGTCCGCGACGTTCTCCACACTGACCCCACCCGTAGGCATGATCTCAATAAAGGGGAAGGGGCCTTTGAGGGCTTTTATGTAGGCTGGCCCAACCAATGAACCCGGAAAAACCTTGACGACGTCTGAACCCATGCGGTGAGCCTGGTAAACCTCGCTCGGGGTGAGAGCGCCGATCATCACCGGCAATCCGGCAGCTACCATCGCCGCCCCCAACTTGGCGCAGCAGATCGGGCTGACCAGGAAGCGGGCGCCAGCCTGCTGCGCCTCTTCTGCCTGTTCCGGTTCGGTCAGGGTGCCCATCCCCAACACGATCTGCTCTCCAAATTGCCGATCGAGTTCTTTCACCACCTGTGGCGCGTTGGGAGTCGTATAGGTGATCTCGATCCCCTGGACTCCACCTTTGACCAAAGCCGCAACCATCTCCAGCGTGAGGTCTACCGATGGGCCGCGGATCACTGCGATCAGGCCGATCTGTTTGAGTTTCGCCAGCGTTTCTTCTTTCAATTTATTCCCTCGATGGGTATAGGATATTTAGGTGGTAAGCCGCGCAAGACCGCCAGACAATCGCGCAGAGCCATCCGGCCCATAGCATTGGTGGCACCGTCAGTGTGTGAACCGCAATGCGGAGTAGCAATAACCTGAGGCAATTGTAGCAAGGGGTTGTCGACTCCCGGAGGTTCGCGGGAAAAGACATCCAGCGCAGCCCCGCGCAGTTTGCCGGATAGGAGTGCCTCAAGCAGTGCGGCTTCGGAAAGGATCTCCCCGCGAGCTGTGTTGATCAGGTAAGCTCCGGTTTTCATTTTTTCAAGAAAGGCTCGATCCACTAACCCGCGGGTTTCTGGTATGAGTGGTAGATGCAGAGAAAGAAAGTCAGCCTGGCTGATAACTTCTAGCATTGGCAGCAACTCCACCCGGTGTTGGCGGGCAAAGTCGCTGTCTGCCAGCGGGTCGTGGGCGATCAGGCGGCAATCAAAACCGCCCAGCCGCTGGACAACCTGCTTGCCGATGGCGCCCAGGCCCAAAAGACCTACCGTTTTACCCTCCAACGTCATACCGCTCCAGCGCGGCCATTCTCCCTGCCGGGTGACGGCTGCTGCTAAGGGGAGATTCCGCCCAAGGGCCAGGATCAGCCCTACGGTCAATTCGGCGACCGAGACGGCGTTTGCTCCGGGAGTGTAAGTGACCACGATGCCGCGTTGGGTCGCCGCAGCCAGATCCAAATTGTCCAGGCCGACCCCGTAACGGGCGATAACCTTCAATCTATTCGCAGCCTGCAGGGCAGCCGCGTCGATGACATCCACTCCCGCAATATAACCATCGATGCCGGGCAATAATCGGGCCAGCTCTGGCGATGTAAGCGACCGGCCGGTGGTGTTGTAGACCACATCCCCGACTTCCTTCTCCAGCTCGCTGCGCAGGCGCGGGTCATCTCGGGAATATGAGGTGGGTGTCACCAGGACGCGACAGGATTTCAGATCCTTCACCGCTTTACACCTGGCTTTTCCAGCGTGGGTTGTCGATGACCTGCACCTGGCCATCGATCTCGACGACCAGCTTGCGAAAGCCTTGTCGTTCGATGGTTTCATAGTCGTGGCCGGCATGGCTGGGATAAACAAAGAACGTCACCAGGTCCTGATCGGTTCCGGTGTTCACCGAACGGTGTGCCCAGCGCGGCGGGACGTAAAGGACTCTTCCTGGATATAGGTGCTCGACAGCCCAGTCCCCTTCTGGAGTTTCCATGACCAGCTGCCCTTCACCTTTCAGGCAGTAATATACCTCGGCCGTATTCAGGGTGTCGTGGAAATGGCCCTTGGTCATGAAATATTCGTTACTCACCTTGCCGGGGTGCACGATAGAAATCCCGAGCGATAATTCCCCAGTAACTTCAGGGCGCTTAACCTCATAAACCTCATAGACAAGCGTGTTACCCGCGCCCAAGCTGCGTTCATACGCTACCTGATCGTAAAATTGACCTTTCAAGTCGGACAGGGCGCGCAGGAGGTGATGGTCGTATCGTGAAGGGATGGCTTGGGGAATATTAAGCTCGAATGTAAACGGTTTATCCATAGATATTTGTCTTCAATGTCAAGGTTGGTCCTTCAATGAACTATCCTAAGATCTTTCACGGTTCGATGACGACTTTAAGTGAATGCCGGTTTTCCGCTTCAGCAAACGCCTGAAGGGCAGCTTCCAGGGGGAAGCGAGCGCTGATTAAGGGGGAAAGATCGATCCTCCCGGAGTTGACGATGGTAGCTGCCTGGCGGCAATCCTGGGTGCTACAGGCGGTCGTACCAGTGATGATAAGTTCCTTATAATGCACAAGGTTCGAGTCGAGATTGATAGTCGGTTTGTCTTTCGGCAATCCGCCAAAGAAGTTGATGCGTGCTCCAATAGCCGCCAGTTGAATGGCTGCTTCCTGCCCGGAATGCGCCGGGGCGGCGACAATCACCACATCGGCTCCAATGCCCTGGCTTTCTTCCGACACGATCCGAGCCTGATCTTCCCGGTTTAGATCGATCGTCCGGTCGGCTCCCAGCTGGCGTACCTGCTCCAGCCGATCGGGAATCAGGTCGCTGACCAGGATCTTGCCAGCGCCCTGCAGACGGGCATACAGGGTGTGCATGACGCCAATTGGCCCGGCGCCCATGACCAGGACAACCTCACCCGGGCGAATGTGCAGGGCGTTCTGCCCACGCACGACGCAGGCGAAAGGCTCAATTAACGCGCCCACGGCAGGATCGATGTCCTCCCGGATGGGCATCAGATTACCCTGATAGATCGCTGCATTGGGAATGCGCAGGTATTCAGCAAAGGCACCGTCAACAGAGATACCGATGGCGCCGTAATCAGCGCACAAATTGTTATCCCCCGAAACGCACTGGCGGCAATGCCCGCAGCCCCAATTAGGCGCCACGAATACCCGTTGGCCAACCTGGAAACCCTTGACGTTCTTACCCACCTCGACAATGTCCCCGACCGTCTCGTGGCCAGGGATACGCACCGTTCCGAGAGGGAATTTGCGGTGGTGCCCGTGGTAGATGCGCAGGTCGGTGCCGCAGATGTTGGCATCCAAGACCTTCAACAAGACCTCATCCGTTCCAATTTCAGGCATGGGGACTTCCTCGACCCGGATATCGTTTGGTCCGTGATAGACTGCCGCGAGCATATCAGCCTCCCCTCGCCTCAAATCTGCGCCACTTCAAAGACTTCCCGCAAGTAGACCGGGCGTTCCTCCAGGAAGGATTTTGTCCCGGCCAGAACCCCAGCGAGAGCCCAACGCCCGTCTTCACCACCCACCCTGGGGGGCGTTTCGCTGAGGACGCATTCGGCGAAGTGGTGCATCTCTTGGATATATGCCTGGCTGAACCGTTCCGGCCAGGTGCGGTAAATTGGGATGGTCAAGCCCTGATCACGGTTCGTGCAGACCACAATCGCCTGACCCTTTAATTCACCGATCTGCATGATGCCTGATTCTCCCACGATCTCGACGCGCGCATCGTAGCCATAACCGCAGGGGCAAATCCCTGAGATACATCCCAACCCCCCACCTTCAAAGCGGATGTTGACCAGCACATTGTCATAAAAATTGGGTGTGTCTACATTGCGAGAGGAGCCTTTGAAATTGGCCACCTCGGTGTACACCCTTTCCAGGTTGGAACCCATCAACCAGCGTACGGTATCCCAATCATGACTGTTGACCTCAGCCAGCATTCCGTTAGATGTACGCAGGTCACGCGCCCAGGGCGGGGGAAGCCCTGGGCCATGCGTCAAGGATTTGATCATCATCGGCCGGCCGATTTCGCCGGCCTGGATGCGTTCCGCTGCCGCAGTGAACTCAGGATCGAAGCGGCGCATAAAGCCTAGTTGTAGAAAAACGCCAGCATGCTGGACGGCGGCAATGATCTGATCGCATTCTTGCAGGGTCAGCGCCATAGGCTTTTCCAGGAACACATGCTTGCCTCGTTCGGCAGCCATTATCGCCAGCGGTTTGTGAGTGGGGGTGGGTGTGGTGATCACAACTGCGTCAAATTTGCTTTTCTCCAAGGCGATCTCCAGTGAAGCGAAGCGCCCCGGGATACCAAACTGCTCGGCAGTACCCTGAAGCGCTTCTCCGAAGGGATCGACGATTGCCACTACCTTCACATGCGGAGTGTATTTTACCAGGGAAGTTATATGCAAATTCCCCGCTCTACCTGCTCCAATGAGGCATACCTTGAGTACATCCATGATCCAATCGATCTCCTTAACCAAAGCTGTGAAAGGCATTGCTTAACGTAGCCTGCCAGCTGATGTACTTCTCCACAAGGGGTGTATAAGCGGTGTGAACATCGTCCTGCGGGGCGACCGGTGGGCCGTTGGGTTCATTGGAAATCCAGGCGATCTCCGCCAGGTTGGAATAGATACCCACGGCATAGCCAGCGATCATCGCGCTGCCCCAGGTGCCGAATTCGGATCGCTTCAGTGGCTGGTAGGGCACGCCCAAGACATCGGCTTTGATCTGGTTCCAATGGCGGCTGTGCGCTCCTCCGCCAACAACCCGGGCTTCAATCAATTTGAGGTCCGGGATCAGATCTCTCAGAATGCCCAGGTAATAGGCGTACTCGAAGGCCACGCTTTCCAAAATGGCGCGAAAAAAATGCGCCTGGGTATGACCCCAGGAAAACCCGACCCACGTCCCACGCATCTGCGGATCTGCCGGGCAAATGCGACCACCTAGATGCGGCGAGAAGAAAAGACCATCGCATCCAGGAGGGATTTGGGAAGCCGCGGCGGTCATCTCATCGTACAAGTCTTCACTGGCAGGCTGCATTTTCCCATGCGAAGTGTTATAGAACTGGTCGCGGAACCAGCGCAGGGCGATCCCGCCGCCGGCGATGTAAGCCAGGGGGTTCCACAGGCCAGGGATCACTGAGCGCATGGTTAAGAGCGCCCGATTCTGTTCGTCGGCGACAAACCGGCCAGTACAGCCAGCGAGCACAGCAGCCGTCCCGGCCACATCAAAGATCGTCCCGGGGTGCACGATCCCAGCCCCCAAGGCATTGGCAGCGGTGTCTCCCGCACCGGCGGCGATAGGCGTACCAGGGGTCAGACCGAAGTCCGTCGCAGCTCGCTCGGTCACCTCCCCAATCACCCGCCAGGGTTCGACTATGCTGGGCAGTTTGTCCAGGTCCATGCCAAGTCTGGCGCATATCTCTTGCGACCAGCTGCCTGCCTGAGCGTCACTAAAGCCCGAAAAGTGGATGAAGGTATAGTCTATGAAAGCCTGATCGGCTTTCAAGCCCGCCATCGTTCCAGCGACATATCCGGCAGGAGTGAGGAATTTGGCGATGCGCTGATAGTCTCCTGGCTGCTCGTGTTTCCACCACAGCATTTTCGGTCCATGGTCGCAAGTTGGAGGGCAGCCGGTCAGGCGAGTTACCAGCGCGCCGGCCTCCTTGTTCATAAATTCGATATAGGGCTGGCAGCGCATGTCCAGCCAGGAGTCGAAGCGGGTGGCTGGCCGGTAATCCTCATCGATCGAACCGATGCCAGCCATCTGACTGTCGAATGCGATCCCAGCCACCTGGCGCGGGTCGATCATACTTTGCCGGAGGCATTCCTTGACGGTAAAGGCGGCCGAGTTGTAGAAGTCATCGTTTTCCTGCTCGACGACACCGGGCCTGGGATAACTCAGGGGAACTTCCTGGTTAGCCTCGGCGATGAGCGTGCCGTCTGTTTTGTACAGCGCGGCTTTAGTGGCGCTGGTACCCAGATCGACGCCGATGAGAAATTGATCTGCCATGAGCCAGCTCCTGAGGATGATCCCTCAACGGATCAAGCGGCGGCGGCGCCACTGGTCAAAAACAACTACAAAGATGATGACCACGCCCTGGATAATGCGCTGCCAGAAAGCGCTGACGTTAAGCAGGTTGAGGCCGTTGGCTAAGATACCCATGATCAGTGCTCCGATCAACGATCCAAAAACACCACCTTCGCCTCCAAAGAGATTGGTCCCGCCGATGACTACCGCAGCAATCGAGCGGAGATTCTCCTCATCGGCCATGAGTGCATTGGCCGAATTCAACCGCCCGGCGAGCACGAAGCCCCCGACCGCGCACATGACGCCACAAACGGAATATACAACCAACTTCGTACGGTCAATATTGATGCCAGAGACGCGCGCCGCATCCCGGTTACCACCAACCGCAAAAACCGCCCGGCCAAAAGTGGTGTAACGCAGGATAAACCAACCAATGATCACCATAATCAGAGCGATCAGCCCCGGAACCGGAATCCCCAGCACACTCCCAGCGCCCATCCAGATCATTGTTTCAGGCAAGTAACCCTTCAACTCGGTCGCCGTCAAGTGGGAGGGCACCGGCAATCCACCGGTGATAATCAGGCCAATACCTCGAAAAATAGCGAGTGTTCCTAAGGTTGAAATAAAATCGGGGATGCGACCACGAGTGGTGACAAATCCATTGAGCCAGCCTCCGATCAAGCCGACCACCAACGCGATTGGAAGCCCGATCCAGAAACTCAGCGGGCCGAACGTCAATCCACCCACATGAATCTGCTGGGTCATCATTACCGCCGCCACGCAAGCAGATAAAGCAGCCACTGCGCCAACGGATAGATCGATGCCAGCAGAAATGATCACCAGCGTTTGGCCAACTGCGAGGATGGCGGTGATGGAGGACTGGCGGATAACATTGGTCAGGTTGCTCAAGGTTAAGAAATGAGGGGTGGCGAAAGAAAGATACGCAGAGAGCAAGAGAAGCGTGATTAATGGGCCGACACGAGTGAGGATTTCCCTCAACATACGAGATAGCTGCTGTGCTTTGATGCCCGGTTCAGGCTGGGATGTGATCTCGGAGTCAGTCGGGACTGGTTGGTTCACTTTATTCTCCCTGGTATATCAACTTGCATTCCGTAAGAGTTTCTCTTGGGTGGCTTCACCTGCATTAAATTCTGCAGTGAAACGACCGGCGCGCAGGACGAGAATGCGGTCGGCCATAGCGAGGATTTCTAGCATCTCAGAGGAGATCATGATGATCCCGACCCCGCGTTTGGTTAATTGGTTCATCAGGTTGAAGACTTCAGACTTAGCGCCAACGTCGATGCCGCGAGTCGGTTCATCAAAGATCAGGACTTTGGCTTCACTAAACAACCAGCGAGCCAAAACCACCTTTTGTTGGTTACCACCACTCAAATACAGCACAGGCCGATCGAGAATAGGTGGAACGATTCGCAATTCACTGACGTACCTTCCGGCGGATAAATTTTCTTGCCGGAGGTCTAATTTGTGGTAAAGGGGAAGTTGACTCATGCTCGCTAGAGTAATATTAGGTGAGATCGGTAGTATCGGAACAAGGCTTTGCCGCCGGTCACGGGTGAGTAGTCCCAGACCGTGCCTGATGGCGTCTGATGGCTTTCGAATCTTGACCGTGTTCCCATTTACAAAGATTTGACCGCTGGATAATTGGAGAAGGCCAAATATCCCCTGTGTGAATTCCTCCTGGCCGGCACCCATCAGACCGAATATCCCGAGGATTTCCCCATGCCGAACTTCACATGAAAGGTCGTGGAGCACTCCATTAACGGAGAGGTTCTCGACGCGCAGAGCAGGAGACCCAACCTGTGCAGGTTCTTTGGGATATTGCTCGGTCAGCTGGCGTCCGACCATCATATTGATTAAGGTGTCTTCACCTGCCTGCTCGACGGGCAAGGTACCGATCACCGTGCCATCCCGCATAACAGTCACCCGCTGGCCAACCAGAGGCACTTCAGCCAGGTGGTGGGAGATATAAATGATGCCTACACCTCTCTCCCTAAGTTTCATAATGATCTCAAAAAGGCGGGCGCGTTCTGTATCGGTTAAGGCCGAGGTTGGTTCATCTAAGAGCAGGATTTGGGGTTCCTTGGATAGGACGCGGGCTATTTCGGTCAGCTGCTGTTCGGCCACGTCCAGCTGGCTAACTCTCAGCTCCGGATTGATCTGGACACCTAATTCCCCCAAACTGCTCTCGGCTTGGCCGCGCATTTCTAACCAATCAACAGTGCCAAGTCTCGTCAGGGGCAGACGGCCAAGGAAGATGTTCTCCGCCACCGTCAGTGAAGGCACCAGGCTTAATTCCTGATAAACCATGCCAATGCCAAGTTCCCTGCTCCGCTCAGGGTCCATTTGGTGGATTTCTTTGCCGCGGACAATAATGCGGCCGGAATCCTTGGGCAAGGAACCGCTGATGATCTTGACCAGGGTCGACTTTCCCGCGCCATTTTCACCCAACAAGACATGCACTTCGCCCTCGTATAAATCAAAATCGACGTGATCGAGGGCGTGCACCCCTGGGAAACTCTTGTCAATTTTCTCCAGCTGCAACAGCGGTTGAGAAGAAACCATGATCATTATTCTCCAGGTAATATTCGCTTATTGGGCAGTATAACCGCCATCTACGCTGAAGATCGCTCCGGTAGCGTATCCGATCTCACTGCTGGCCAGGCTGAGGATCGCGGCGGCGATTTCTTCAGGCTTTCCCAACCGGTTGAGGGGGCGGACCTTTTCCAGAGCGCGCCGGGCTGCTACTGGATCGGAGGCCCGGTTGACCGCTTCCTGGACGAGGGGAGTTTCAGTCGTACCAGGGCAGATACAATTAACCCGAATGCCTCGATCGGCTAAATCGACTGCACAGCTGCGAGTGAGGGCAATCATGGCTCCTTTCGAGACATTGTACACTACCTGCCCCTTGATGCCGACCAGCCCTGCTTCGGAGGCAACGTTGACGATCACCCCGCCTCCACGGCGGGTCATCTCGGGAACCACATATTTTGTACACAGAAAGGCTCCAGTCAGATTCACCCCGATCACTTGATTCCAGGTCTCTAACGAGGTCTCGGTGACGTCTCCCTGGTAATAGATGCCGGCGTTGTTCACCAGGATATCGAAGCGCCCCCAACGAGCGATGACCGCCTCCACCATAGACTGGACCTCTGGCTCCCGGGAGACATCTGCGATACAAGCCAGGGCCATTCCTTCCTGGTTCATGATATCCTTTACCGCAGAATCGGTCAACCGAGAGTCAAGATCCACCACAGCAACAGCGGCGCCTTCCCGGGCAAAAGCAAGGGCTGTAGCCAGACCAATACCTTTCCCGGCACCGGTGACAACCGCTACTTTTCCTTCAAATCGCATTGTTTACTCCTTTCTTGATTGGGACATGGATATATTCAATCCTGGGGAGCCCGCTTGGGCTCCCCAGGGAGTGGTGTTGCCTCGAGGTATGGTTACTTGCAGGATCCCTTGATACCTGCCCAATCAATGGGTGGCAACGCCGGGTCGGGGTAGAACAACCGGGCATTATCAACATAAGCGATCCGGGGGAGAATGTCGAAAGTTTGCGGCACTTCCATTCCACAAACGATTTTCACGGCGAATTCAGTGCCGAACCAGCCCCAATCGGCAAAACCGTGGGTCGTCTCGGCGACCATCTTGCTTTCAGCAATGCGGTCGACGGATTCCGGTGTCACGTCGTTGGTGAAGACCGCCACCGTCTCGTCACCCACTACGGGTCCTGCGGAAGCCAACTCTAACCGGTCGACGGCTTCGGAGGCTAGCATAGCACCCAGACCCATTTCATTGGAGGCTGCCCAAATGAAGTCCAGGTTGGTGGGGTTAGCCTGCAGGAAATCCTCCGTGCATTTGACTCCCTTTTCCCGGTTCCAGTCCGCGGCGCATGGTGAGCCGAGGACCTCGATGCCAGGGAACTGGTCGACAACGTTGTGGAAACCGTTGAGGCGGGCAGTCGAGAAGAAACCACCCGCCACACCTTCGATGATGACACCCCGTGCTTTAATCGCGGCTTTGTCTCCATCGGAGAGACCTGCGTACAGGTTCTTCCAGAACTCATGATCGAGATACTGATCTTTCGCTACCTCGACTTTCTCGCCAGTACCCAGGACGCCAGGTCCGCCAAAGTAATCAAGCAACGCATAGGCCGTCACCTCGGCAGCCACCGTATTGTCGAAGCCAATATATGAGGAGATATCCAATCCTTCGATTGGTTC
>DATDRM010000255.1:0-3079 GCA_035291705.1 Anaerolineales bacterium | reverse complement strand
GAGATGGGCATCCAGGTAGATGTCTTCACCCGTTCACAAGATGAGCACGTGCCGCATGTGCTCCACGACCTGGGATATGGCAACCGGGTGGTGCATGTGCGGGCTGGGCCAGAAATCCCTCTTTTAAAGCAGGATTTAATTGATCACCTGCCTGAATTTGCCGCGGGTATCCTGGAATTTTCTAAAAGCAAGGACCTGCACTATGATCTGATCCATAGCCATTATTGGATGTCAGGGCTGGCCGCTCAGGAACTTAAATCCAGGTGGGATGTGCCCTTGATTCACATGTTCCACACCCTGGGGGTGATGAAACAACGCGTGGCGCGCTCGGTGGATGAAGTTGAGGGCGACTACCGGCTGAGAAGGGAAAAGGATCTACTAAAGCTGGCCGATCGCATCGTTGTAGCCACTCCAGCAGAAAGGGTTCAGCTGCAATGGCTTTATCAAGCGGATATAAAAAACGTGGTTGTTATCCCGCCCGGAGTGGACCTCAGCCGTTTTTACCCAATTCCCAAAGATGAGGCGAAAGAATTTATCGGCGGGCCACCCTGCGAGCGTATGTTGCTGTTCGTGGGGCGGATCGAACCATTAAAAGGGATCGATACCCTGCTCGCAGCCATCGCCTTGATGCGCCAGCAGGGGCAGTTCAAGGAAATCCCTTTTTGTCTGGCGATCATTGGGGGCGATCCAGAGGCCAACCAGGAAAATATGAGCGATGAAATGACGCGCCTGCAAGAGTTGCGCAGGCAGTTTGATCTGGATGGCATGGTCACATTCCTGGGAAAACGGAGCCAGGATACCTTACCTTATTATTACTCGGCGGCTGAAGCTGTGCTCGTGCCTTCACAATACGAATCGTTTGGCATGGTGGCGCTAGAAGCTATGGCATGCGGAACACCGGTTGTAGCCTCTCAGGTTGGAGGGTTGGCTTTCCTGGTGCAGGATGGGGTGACCGGTTATACTGTCCCGACCAGCGACCCCGAGGCTCTGGCGGACCGGCTGACCAGGTTGATCAATGATCCCGTATTTCGGCAAAAGCTGGGGAGCCAGGCCTTTGAGTTTGCCCAGGGATACGGGTGGAACATAATCGTTGGACGTATCGCGAATCTCTACCATGAAGTGTTGACTCACGGACAAACGGCAAATAAAACCGGCAGATAGAATTGTAATGAGTTATCTCGGCCTCGTAGTCCTGGATTGTGGCAAATCCTTGAGGGTTAGGATCGGCATAAAGCTCCGATTCGAAACCCCATAACAGGCCGAAATAACCATTGGTGTGCATGCGTTTAAAAGCCAGCTGCATTTGTTCCTTATTGTTCTCGCCGCTGTTCTCCCCCCAGATCATTAAACCTTGACTTGAAGCCAGGGATGCCAGCCAGCGTGCTGCGCTCCATTTAGATGGATAAGGTGAGGTATCATCCACTCGATCGGCCGGTGGGTCTTCGATACCTGTCAGGTAGAGGACGATATTCTGTTTCGTAGCCAGACCTGCGACATGGCGATCGTAAAGCGTAGCGCTGTATAACGCGCTGGATGATTCGCTCCAGCCATCTCCTCTCAGGTCGTTGGTCAAGGCGTCGGTCAAGTGATTGGACATCAACCCCTTGCCAGCGTAAAGAATGTCCAATTGAGTATTGGTATATTTCCGGATCTCAGCGATTTGCCAGTTTTGATAATCTGTCAGCGCCTGGACATACCAGTCATAGAAGGCCAGGGGCACCGTGATATCTCGCTCCTGACCGTTTGTTTCACCCGCTCGCTTTAACCACAGGTCATCGAAAAAATAGGTACCGGGTGCGTTCCCATCCATCTCAACTTTGAGGTAGCGGGTTGTGGACCCGGTTACCAGACTTCCTGACTTATCGCTCCATGTTGTAGCATTGGATTCCAGCTTGCTGAAAGGCGCACCTGCTACCGGTTGACTGTTGGCATCATATTGTGTAAACAGGATGCGAGCTTTATTAGCCCCGTCCGCAGACTTCAGCCACCCACCGAACTGGTAAGTCACATTCGGTTCGATGCGCACAAATTGGTGGATGCGATGGGGTGTGTCTATCGTCAGTTTCAAAGCCTGGCTGCCTGTGTGAACATCCTGCGTGGTCAGCTCGGCGAGGATTTCATCTTCGGGAGCCCAGGCAAAGACAGAGAAGAATTGATGTACTTGTTCAAATCCTGGATTGACGACGAGTTGGCCGCGTCCTTGCGAACCCGGGTTGGGATCGATGCCCGGTCGCCAGCCGATCACCGAGGCTGGGATATGCGAGTCGGCAGGATTCTGCGCGTGGATATCGAATGCCCAATAAGAATTCGGATGACCATTCCACTCAGGGGGTGGGTAGCGGAGTTCCCCCAGGACACCTCCGCCTACCCGCACAGAATCGAAGTCAGATGGGTTGAAGTCCTGGAAAATACGCGCCAGATAACGGGCAATTAATGCACGCGCCTGGGGGTTGAATGGAGCGTTGATGACCCTGTAACTGCCTGCTGTATTCGGATCAGGGTCATAGCGATCACCGAACTGGTTGAGGTAATACATGTCGGGATATTTGGTATAAACCCAATCCGGCACGTACTGATAACCAGGCACCAATTGAACAAACCAGCCATCGGCTTTAAGTTGGCTAAGGATTTGTTTCATATGGTCAATATACGCCTGGTCGTAAATTCCGTCTTGTGGTTCGTAATATTTCCAATGTAGCTCGAAGACAGTCGCTCGTACCCCGCGCGCCCACTCGTCAGCGTAATGCTCTCCCTGGTTATTGATCACGCCGAACAGGTAGCGACTTCTGCCTCCCGGTCCTGACGGAAAACAACCATATGTCAGTTTGATTTTCTTGCCTGGCATATCCTGGTCCAGGTTCTTTTGCGGGGTTCGTGGGGAGGAACTCACCATGAGATTTGTTGTCAGAGAGAGAGCCACTGGTAAGATAATCAGGATCTTAAAAATGGTGGGTCTTGTAGTTAAACGGGAAAGCCGGCTAATCATCATGTGGTCATATCCTTGTAGATTTTTTCATATTGCCGAGCGATGTCTCTCACCTCAAAATGGTCCTGCATATAAGCGATACCGTTCCGCCCA
>DATDRM010000254.1:0-4815 GCA_035291705.1 Anaerolineales bacterium | reverse complement strand
GATAGCAAATTGTATGCGTAGATCGGGTGTTGGTGCATGATCTCCCATTCCTCTGGGGAGAGCGGCCCAGGTTTGAGCAGGATGCTGTCTGGGATGCCCATCTTACCGATGTCGTGCAGCATAGTGCCGCGCCGGACGTGCAGCAGCTCATCGGCGCTCATGCCCATCGTCTCCGCTAGTTGCATGGTCAGCTTGGTGACGCGTTTGGAATGGCCTTCTGTTTCTTTGTCACGCAGCTCCAGCGCCATCGCCCAACCCTCGAGGGTCTTGTCGTAGGCCAGGCTGAGTTCCTGGTTGGAGTTCTGCAGATCGGCAAGGAGCGAGGCATTATCGATGGCGATGGCTGCCTGATGAGCCAAGTTGTCGAGGAAATTCCACCAATCCTGGTCGTTGTCGAGAGGGGTGCGTTGGAAAAGTTCCAATACACCCTTGACCTGGTTGTGGGCGGTAAGCGGCACGCCGACATAGGCGATGAATTTTTCGTCGTCAGCCAGCTGGCGAAGCCAGGGGGAGGGATAACCATTGCTTCGCAAGTCTGGGACAAAAAATAGTCGGCGTTCAAGGGCAGCGCGCCCGGCCAGGCTTTCCCCGAGCTGCACATAGGATTGTTGGATCAGGTCGGTGTGAAAGCCCTGCCCGGCGGCACGGTAAAGGGATTGAGTGGGAGTTTCGTGGAGCAGGATGTCAGCCGCGTCCACTCCCAGGCGGGTAGTGATTTGGTCCAGCAAGACTGCCAGCGTGGCGTCCAGGTTAAGGTTGGTGGTGATGGCTTTGTCAATCCGATGCAGGGCGTCCAGGCGCTGCATCCGGCGTTGGGTTTCCTCAAAGAGCGTCGCGCGGCGAATGGCGCTGGCAGCGATCTCGGCGATCACGGTCAGCAGGCGCAGGTCGGCTTCACTGATCTCACTTTCCCGGCCAACGATCAAAGCTCCCAGAGTCTGGTCCATGGCAACCAAGGGCACCGCAGCAAAGGCCTGTGGAATATTCGTGCGTGCCTCAGTGGTGATATGCGCGTCTTGGGGGGCGATGTTGGTCAGGTAAGGTTTGCCGCTAGTGATAACATGACCAACGATGCCCTCGCCAGGAGGCAGGCGTTGACCGGATTTGTGGAAAGTATTTCCGCTGGCCAGCTCGATCACCGTCTCGCCGCTGAGCGGGTCACACCTGCATATTGCGGCTCGTTCGGGCTGAAGCAGGTGATTCACCTGTTCCAGGATAATCGGCAGCATGTCGGTGCTGGTTTGAGCTGTGCGTAGGGCAGTCGCCACCGTGACCACTGTTTCCATCTCGCGCTCACGCTGCACGCGGTCGGTCACATCGTGCATGATGGCATAAATCAGTTCCTGGCCATCGAACCGGATGGGGCCGAAATATACTTCAACGTCGCGCACGGTCCCGTTCTCCAGGCGGTTTTTGAGTTGAGATTTACTCAGGTTCTCCCGCCCGAGATATTCCAGAGCAGCAAGCGAGGCATCCCCAGGAAGGTCAACCAGGTCAAACATGCTCAACTTGGTGAGCGCCGCCTTGTTGTAACCGTAGAAGCGGCAGGCTGCCGGGTTGGCATCGACAATTATCCCCGTGTCTGCCTCCATCAACAAAATTACGGTCTGGTTGTTTTCGAACAAACTGCGATAGCGCTCCTCGCTTTCACGCAATGCCAGCTGTGCCTGAAGGCGTTCTTCAACTTCGCGCTGCAGCTCGGCGTGGACTTTAGCGTTTTTGAGCGCCGTGGCAGCATAGGCGGCGAACGTCTCCGCCAGGGCCAGCTCTTGAGCGGTGAAGAGCATTCCCAGGCGGTTCAGGCACATCGCCCCCAGCACCTGACCGTCAGCGATGAATGGAGCCACACACACCCGCTCATCTTCATCGCGTGGCGTCCCCGGGATTTGATGACCGACAGGTTCCTCGAAAGCGTTATTGAAGATCAACCCCTGTTGGTGTATTACAGCCTGGCCGGTCAGGCTACCTTCGACTTCGAGCGGCTCAGACAGAATCTGCTCGGCGTAGTCCTCCATAGCGACTACCGGAGTGAGCGTTTTCCCGTCGGATTCGAGCAGGTAGAGAGTACACCCGTATGCTGCCATGATGTCCTTGGCCCCCTTGCCAATGCGCTCCAGCACTTCCTGGAGGTCGAGGCTCTCGGTCATGTAACGAGCGGTTTCGATCAATCGCTCCTGTTGGTAGGTCTGGTTTTGTAAAGCCCGTTGGGCTTGCTGGCGCGCGTGAATGTCCTGGCGGAGTTCTTCGCGGATACGAAAGTAATACACCAGGATCATCCCCAGTCCCACAGTAAAAGATAGCAGCGAAGCCAGCAGGAATCCCCAAGGCGCAAACCAGGTCACCGGGCGCAGCAAGGGATAATTCATCTTGTGCAAACCCCACAGGATGAACGCCCAGCCTGTGAGCGACTTCCCTGGCCCAGCGATTTTGTTAGAACGGAGAAACTCCACTCCGGTGAGGATATAGATGCTACCCAACAAGATAAAGGTGGGAGTAGTGAGGAATTGGAAAGAAAGTGCTTGGAGCGAAGCGTAGGTGATCCACAGTATGCCGATCGCCGTCAAGGCGATAAACCATTTCGAAATAGACCGTCCCAGGAAGGCGTATGTGCCCCATAATAATAAAACACCACTGATCCAGGTTGATAACTGGTCAGCGAAGGTTAACACAACTGATGTCTCGTTCAAACTGGCCCATAATTGAAAGACGAGGCGCAACACATAAACGCACCAACTGAGCGTCCAAAATCCGAGGGATCGTTCCTTATCCTGCAAATAAAGGTAAAAATAGATGCAGGCTAGGAAAACGATGCCAGCCAGGCTGGCGATCAGCGCCGGGTTTAACCACTGCATAAATCAGTCCTTTTCATTTTTGATGATCTACGATAATCTCGGTTGGCTCAGGCGAACGAACTTTGTCCGCTTTGGCAAGCTGCCCATCGTTAGAGCCGCTTTTCCATGAAAAAAACTGGTAATGATGCTTGCCTTGGCCCTTGACGCGATACATGGCTGCGTCCGCGAATCGCAACAGGTCTTTGGCCTCGCTGCCATCTTCGGGGTAAAGGCTGATGCCGATGCTGCCGGAGACTGATAATTCCTGGCCTTCCAGAGTGAATGGCCTGGACAGGGAGGCGAGGATCTTCTCGGCAATAACCGCCGCGTCCTCGGGACACCGGATGTCCTGGAATACGAAGGCGAACTCATCCCCGCCCAATCGGGATACAAGATCGCTACTTCGCAGAGTTTGCTTAAAGCGCTCAGCCACCTGCTGCAGCAGCACATCACCCTTGGAATGGCCAAGCAGGTCATTTACGGATTTAAAACCGTCTAAATCGAGGAAAAAAACTGCCACGCGGTATCCGTTGCGCCTGGCCGAGAGCAGGGAGTGGTTGAGGTGCTCGTAGAGCAGGGCGCGATTGGGCAGAATCGTAAGCGGATCGTGAGTCGCAAGGTGTTTGAGGTGTTTTTCCGCCTTAAGCTGTTCGCTGATGTCGTGGTACAAGGCCAATCCACCGATCTGCTGTCCGTCAACCATGACCGGCACGCCAGAAATATCGAGGTGCAGGAGGTGACCGTCCTTGCGGCGGCGCTGGCCGGTTTTCTTGATCTTTTGGCCAGCCAAGATGCGCTGGGTATAGGAGTGAGCTTCTGCCCAGGTAGCGGAGGTGGTGATCAGATCGTCGAGGTCCTTGCCTACCACCTCGCCCTCCGTATAGCCAAACAGCTCTTCGAAGGACGGGTTGCAGGCCAGGATGTGGTGCTCACGGTCCAGGGTGACGATGGCGATCGGGCTGTTCTCCACTAAAGCCTGGTAGAACTGTTTCTGACGGAAAATCTCAGCGGTGCGTTCGGCGATGCGCTGTTCGAGAGTGGCGAGGATCTCCTTCAGCTCACGATTCTTCTCATTCAGCCGGTCTTCGTGGCGATGAGCGTGTCCCAACGCAGCTTGAACACTCTGGCCGGCGACATGGATCAGCGCCACCCCCACAAGGAAAATCAAGATATGCAGGGTGTAGCTGCGGGAGAGGGTCAGCGCGAATAAGGCTTCTGGCATCCATCCGCGGTTGCTGGCCAGGTACATCCCCGTCAAGGCCAGTGTGCTCAGCCCAGCGAAACCCATAGCGAAGCGGGTGCCCAGGAACAGGCCGGCCGCCAGAATCACCACCAGGTACCCTCCAACAACTGGACTGCTCAGATCCCCATGGATGGCGGCTACTGTTAATGTCTCGCTGCCCCAGATAGCGGAGAGGAATATGGCTGCTGACAGTTTCAACCGGCCGCGCTGCAGGGTTACCAGGGCGAGTATCGTAAATAAGTCGATCAGACCAAAGACTACCATAACCAAGTCCGGGATCGGGCTGTTTGGGAGCAAGATCAGTGCGAAGATGAACGTGACGAAAAGCGTGATCAGCAGGAAGTGGTACTGCGTGCGGGCGCGGCGTGCCAGCTCGCCGTCTTCGAATGTCGGGGGAGTGAGCAAGTGCCAAATGTAGCTGATTAAAGACGGCTGCTTCATGTCAATTTAACTTGGGAGTTCGAGGGTGACAGATAGCCAAGTGAAGTGAGGTTTTGTTTTTGCCTGGCACCGCAATATTTGCGCAGCAGGTGGGTAATCTCCTCTACTGGTTGAGCATGGCTGATCAAATATCCTTGGATGTGATCACACTGTTGCGACTTTAAAAACTCTAGCTGCATTTCAGTCTCCACCCCCTCGGCGACCACGTTTAATTTCAGGACGTGCGCCATGGCAATGATGGCAGAGGTGATGGCTGCATCATCGGGATCGCTGATCACATCGGAGATAAAGGATCGGTCG
>DATDRM010000253.1:0-20763 GCA_035291705.1 Anaerolineales bacterium | reverse complement strand
ATTATTGATTACGACCTATCCCCGGCTATTCCACCGACTGACTTGGGGACAACGGCTGTCATATTCGGTGCGGATGACCAAATACTGGATTGGGCCAGTGGTGGCGTTGCACCTGTTTGCGACTATCGCTATTTTGATCTTTGCGGGACCTGAAGTTCGGGAGGCCTTCCACGAATATCTGCTCCATATAACTCCCTTGGCGCTGGCAGATGTGTTAATCCGCCATATGGCTTTTCGCCTTTACCGCCACCACTCAGTCCCCAATACCTCTCTGGCGCGGGCGGTCGCATTAGTTTATAGTACCTGGCCAATTTATTTGTTGGCGTGGGGAATGGCAATTTTACGTCTGCCATTAGACTTCAGGACAACTCCCAAGAGCAAGGACAGCAAGCAGAATCCACTCTGGTTGCTCCCCCAGCTCGTTGCCCTCATCTTATTGATCGCGGGAACCATCTATACAATCGCCTTCAAGGGGCACCCAATTTCAGCTTTGTTGGTATTTGCTATCCTCCAGGGTCTAGTGCAACTTCTTTTCCTACGGAGATGGCTGAACTCGTACGAGTCGTCAAGCATCACTGCCGTGAATCTCCATCTTTCAGAGCCTACTCCTTTCTTGGACAAAGACCTGGATTATTTTCCTGATCGAATTTAAGGCATGGGAAATTTTTAGGAAGCACTCACAGAAGTAGGCATCGATTGGAAAAGAAAACTGATTCTCCATTTTGGCTATTTATCTTCAGCCTGCTGGCATTGTGTTTGCTTATTGTCTATTTCACCTATTGTTTTATTATCCCCCAGACTCCAGCTCGCTTAACTCGTCCCAGTGCTTCTCTGGTTTCAGATTTTCCCCTTTGGTCATGGATAGTTTCAGTACCGCTTCCTATTCCCAATGATCCAAAATCAGTTGCGATCTTGTTGGTCGCAACACCCGTTGTCGCTTTCGCTGTTTATGGATCGGTGGTATTTCTAAGCCGGAAACTTCAGGCGCGCTCTAGTACGCTTGCGCTTGTTCTAATCCCAACTGGCGCATATCTCCTGCTATCCACATTTGCTTTACCAAACCTGAACACGGATATCTTCAACTATATGTTACGCGGTCGTCTGGCCGCAGTTCATAATAAAAATCCATACCGTATCGCTGCTGACGAAATCCCGCACGATCCAGTTTATCCTTATGCGAGCCATGACTATACCGACATCGCGGAGTGGTGGAAGCTTCCGATGTGGACGGCAATAGAAATTGGCCTCGCTAAACTCACTGGGGAAGATGTGGCCGAGAATCTATTTATCTATCGGGTTGCTTTTTTGCTTGTAAATGTCTCAAACCTCGTTCTCATCGCAATTATTATCAACAAGCTATATCCCCATTATTTACTCTCCAGTTTGGTTCTGTATGCATGGAACCCAATTATTGTAATATTAGGTCAAAGTAAGGGCGATACATTTATTGTATTCTTTCTTTTGTTGGCGATTTTACTTCTGGTTTTCGAGCGCAGGAACTTTGCCATCGTGCCTTTGACATTGTCAGTATTGATAAAGATGACTACCCTACCTTTCGCAGCAGTGTATCTACTCATAGATCTCAGGCGAAAAAGATGGAGGGATTACATCATCCTGGGAATCCTTTTTTCTCTTATAGCTGCCATTTTTTATATTCAGTTTGATGTTGGAGATTATCTTGCTACTCAATTATTCAGTATTATCGGAATGTCAGGTGGTTCTGCACCTGAATTCCTGCGTTCCTTATTGAGAGTGGTCTTTGTCGTTTTAATAATCGTGGTTGGCCTCACCCGAAGCGGAGAAATTAAGCAGTTGATTTTGGGATGGGCGATTTTAGCACTGTTTTTCTCCCTTTTTCTAATTGATTATGGAAAGGCCTGGTATCTGATTCCCCTGATTGCACTAGCCTGTCTAATCCCTGATTGGCGCACAACATCGATGACCTATGCCCTTTCATTTTTGGGATTCCTTATATATACCTGGAATTCAGGCTTTAATAAGGTATTCTCTGCACCAGTCGTGATTTCTCTGCCAAAGTATATTGTTTATTTAGTTTTACCGGTTGTCGTTCTAATTGTGATTGGTGCAGTTAAGTTTTGGAAGACGCTCCAACAAAAAAAGAGCGGGCAAGTCGGTGAGGTCCCGCGCTTATTATCACAACAAGAATAGGTTTTTAGGGGTAATCACTCAACCAAATCGTCGTCCGCTTCCCCCAGGCCATACACGCCAGCTTTAAGCACCTTCAACGACAAGAGAGCGCATTTCAAGCGTACCGGTCCCAACTCGATCCCTAACATTTCTAAAATATCGTCCTTGGTAATGTCTCTGACTTCATCCAGAGATCTACCCAGGATTGACTCCAATAATAGGTCAGCGGAGGCTTGAGATATGGCGCAGCCATGCCCACTAAAAGCCACCTCTCTGACAATCCCTTTGTCATCCACTCGCAAGTCAATGCGCAGCTCATCCCCGCACAATGGATTGGCATCCTCAAAAGTGATATCGTTGGGTTCAAGCATCCCCCGATAGAGGGGATTTTGATATCGGTCGATGATTAGTTCACGATAAAGGTCATCCATAGTCGCGCTTCACGGATCAAAATTCATGTTTTAAATATTTTCTTTACCCGATAGATGGCGTCAATAAGTTTATCAACTTCTTCCACTGTATTGTAGAGGTAGAAGCTGGCGCGTGTTGTGGAATTTAAATGAAACCTTTCATGCAAAGGCATGGCGCAGTGATGACCGGCGCGCACGGCCACACCATCTGTATCCAAAATCTGGGCGACATCGTGAGCGTGCACCCCGGCGAGGGTGAAGGAAGCCACTCCGCCCTTATGCTCCGCAGGTGGGCCATAGACCGTTACGCCAGGGATTTCCTCGAGCCGCTCAAGGGCATAGCTGATGATCTCGCGCTCATGTTCAGCGATCGAATCCAGGCCAATCCGCTGCAGGTAATCCACCGCTGCACCAAAACCTATCGCTTCGGCGATGGCCGGTGTGCCTGCTTCATACTTGTAGGGAAGTTCATTCGGGGTGAATGAACGCAGACTAACCTTCTTAATCATGTCGCCCCCGCCCAGGAAAGGCGGCATCGCATCAAGCAAAGTCTTTCTCCCATACAATACCCCAATGCCGGTTGGGCCGCACATTTTGTGGCTCGAAAATGCCAGGAAATCCATGTCCAACTCCTGGACATCGACCGGGAAATGAGGCACGGATTGCGCACCATCCACCAGAACGATCGCTCCAACCTTGTGAGCAAGGTGAATAATCTCCGCAGCTGGATTGATCGTCCCCAAGACATTTGACATGTGCGTAAATGCTATCAAGCGTGGGTTTAATCCAAGTAGCTGGCGGTACTCCTCCAAGTCGAGTAATCCCTGTGGAGTGACTGGGATAAACTCCAGTCGGAGATCCCGCTCAGTAGCCAGCATGTGCCAGGGTACCAGATTCGAGTGGTGCTCCATTTCTGTCAGGATGACCACATCCCCAGGTTTAAGGTTCGCCTTACCCCAGCTGTAGGCGACCAGGTTAATCGCTTCGGTCGTGTTTCGAGTGAAGATGACTTGCCTTGCTGAAGGTGCGTTGATCAGCTGGGCGATCTTTCCCCGCGCCGCCTCATACATTGCAGTTGATTCTTCGGCCAGCGCGTGGATGCCACGATGGATGTTAGCATTGGATTCTCGGTAAAATCGATCCATCGCTTCTATCACCTGCAAGGGTTTTTGCGACGTTGCTGTTGAGTCCAAATAAACCACCTTCACCCCAGGACGTACCTCCCTCTCCAGGATCGGGAAATCAGTCCGGATGTGGGCAACATCTAAGACATTCGCCGGGACTAAAGATTTCATTATTTTACTTCGAGCGTGGGCGGGGACGGCGTTTACGAATTAGAGATAGCCGAATATTGCTCGAGATTTTCGGACACCAAAGGACATGGTCCGGAACCATCCAACCATCGGTCAAATAGACGTTTTCCTGAAATTGAACCGCAATCATCTTCGGGTCAACCTGAACCACCGTCCCAGTCAACCAATTCCGCACGCGGTCGCCATGTTCGTTTTCATGGTCACAAAACACATCCACTCGATCCCCCACTTTGTATAACTCCTTTTGATCAGGAGCCCTGGTGAAATAAATATCTGACAAGTATGCCTCCGAAATCGTTTCTTTACCCCATCTTCTCAGCAATGGATTTCTCCAGCCGGCTGCGTACACCTTCGAAGGGAATGCGTTGCACGATAGGATCAAAGAAGCCTTCGACAATTAAACGCTCGGCCTCCGGGTGCGAGATTCCTCGGCTGCATAAGTAAAACACCTCTTCTGGATTGATCTTTCCCACTGTCGCACCATGTGTGCAACGTACATCATCGGCCATAATTTCGAGACCTGGGATTGAATCAGCGCGTGCCTGGCTACTCAGCACCAGATTGCGGTTGGCCTGGTAACCATCAGTCTTCTGGGCGCCAGGTGCTACGTAAATCATCCCTTGCCACACTGACCGGCTTTGACCCTTGAGTGCTCCTTTGAACAACAAATCACTAGTCGTATTCGGCGCCAAGTGGTTTTGTTGGGTGTCGTGATCCAGGTGTTGCATGCCATCTGTGAAGTAGAAACCGGACATGCGCCCTGTCGCGCCCTGACCATTCAAATCCAAATCAGAAAAATTCTTCGTCAGGTGGCTTCCTACTGCTACGAATACCCAATCCAGGTTTCCATCTCGCTCCACGCGCGCTCGCTCGTGGCTGAAGTTCCAGACATGCTCACCCCAAGATTGGAGCTCGACAAACCGTAGATGTGCACCAGCTCCCACGTGGATCTCGACAATCCCAGCGTGCAAGGTCTGCCCTCCAGGTTCAGTCGGAGACGCGGCCTCGTGCACATAGGTTAAAGTGGCACCATCCTCTAACCACACTATCACATGAGATAAATGCGCTAGACCCACTCCTGGCCCCCACAGCACGCTATGCAGGGGCTGTTCCACCTGAACGCCTCTCGGGACGTAGATCAGCACCCCATTTTGGGCTAAGGAGGCCGCTAGCGCGGCAAATTTTCCTTCGTCGGCGCGTACGATCTTCCCGATGACATACGCCAAAATATCGCTATGCTCGCGTTCAGCCGTCGCCAGGTCGGAGAAGATAACACCCTTGCCAGCCAGGTCTGGTGAGAGCTCAACCTGTGAACCACCGGGAAGTAGTATGATCTGCCCACCATGTTGATCGCTAACCAAAGGTTGCAGAAGTTCCTCAGCCACAACCGGTAAATCCTCGAAAGCACCTCGTTCAGGTAGCTGGAAGGAGGTGGTATCCAATTTCTTCAGGTCAGTGCGTCTCCAGGGTTCATCGGTTGTTTTAGGAAAAGGCAACCGTTGATACGCCTCCCATGCTCTTGCCCGGTATTCTTTGAGGATCACCGGCCTCCCCCCATCGAGAATGGGGATCATCTCAGCTGTAAAGTTGAATTCCGGAGTTTCCTGAAGTGCTGTTTGTCGGGTACGTGTGACTACAGTGCGGGCCATTCGATATTTTCGTCCTTGAATACTTTACCCAATTGATCCTTCCATCTGAAGTTGAATCAGACGGTTCATTTCGACGGCATATTCCATCGGCAGCTCTTTCACCAACGGCTCGATGAAACCGGAGACGACCATGGTCGTGGCCTCTTCATTGCTCAGCCCGCGGCTCATCAGGTAGAAGAGCTGTTCTTCACCAACCTTCGAAACAGAAGCTTCGTGACCAATAGTCACGTCATCTTCATCGATTTCAATGTAAGGGTAGGTGTCGGACCTTGATTCTGGGTTGAGCAGGAGCGCGTCACAGACGGCGTTGGAGCGAACGTTCTTGGCGCCTTTGTGCACTTTCAGCAGACCACGATAGGATGCCCGGCCTTTGCCCCTACTAATCGACTTGGAGGTGATCTTGCTGCTCGTGTTGGGAGCAAAGTGGAGCATCTTACCGCCGGTGTCCTGGTGTTGGCCAGTCGCCGCAAAAGCCATCGAAAGGATTTCGCCGTGAGCACCCTCTCCGATCAGGTAGCAGGAGGGGTATTTCATTGTTAGTTTAGAGCCCAGGTTGGCGTCCACCCATTCCATCGTCCCACCTTCATGGACAAACGCCCGCTGCGTCACCAGGTTGTACATATTGGTCGACCAGTTTTGGATCGTTGTATAACGCATGCGCGCCCCCTTCTTTACGATGATCTCGATCACACCGCTATGGAACGATTCGGTTGAATAAATCGGCGCGGTACATCCCTCGACATAGTGGGCTTGAGCGCCTTCATCGATGATAATCAGGGAACGCTCGAATTGCCCCAGTTCAGCCGTGTTAATTCGGAAATAAGCTTGCAATGGTAGATCTACCTTGACTCCCGGTGGGACATAAACAAATGAACCCCCTGACCACACCGCGCTGTTCAAGGCCGCAAACTTATTGTCCTCGATGGGAATGACTGTCCCAAAATACTCCCGGAACAGGTCTGGGTGTTCACGCAAACCATTTTCGATGCTTTTGAAGATCACGCCCTGATTGGAGAGGTGCTCCTGGATGCTGTGATAAACCATCTCGGATTCATATTGAGCGCCCACACCGGAGAGAAATTTCTGTTCGGCTTCCGGTATTCCCAAACGGTTGAAGGTTTCCTTAATCGTATCAGGGACATCGTCCCACGAGCTTCCTTCTTTATCAGTTGGCTTGGCGTAAAAATAAATTTCGTCCAGATTTAATTGACTGATATCGCCGCCCCAGGTCGGCATCGGGCGAGATATGAAATGCTCTAGCGCCTTGAGGCGAAATTCCAACATCCATTGCGGCTCCCCCTTCATGGCTGAGATCTGTTCCACAACCCCCCTGTCAAGGCCCTTACGCGACTTGAAAACCAGTTCGTCGGGATCTCTGAAACCGAATTTATAATCACCGATCCCCTCCAGGATGGTCGCTTCAGTACTCATCGGATACCTCCAAGTTGTATACCATTAAGAAATTACGCCATAACCAGATCGTTCTTCTCACGCAGCCAGTCGTAACCTTGTTCCTCGAGATGCAATGCCAGGTCTGCGCCACCAGATTCGACGATCCGTCCACCCAGCATAATATGCACGAACTCGGGTTTAATATAGTTTAAGATGCGCTGGTAATGGGTGATGACCAGCGCTCCCAGGTCGGCGCCGCGCAGTGCATTTACGCCTTCGGCGACGATCCGTAAAGCGTCGATGTCCAACCCGGAGTCGGTTTCGTCAAGGATGGCAATTTCGGGCTTCAAGGTGGCCATTTGTAAGATCTCTGCCCGCTTCTTCTCGCCGCCCGAAAAACCGTCGTTTAGGTAACGCCCAGCGAAGGAATGATCCATCTTCAAGAGATCCATTTTCTCTTTTAGCAATCGACGGAACTCTGGGATCGGGATGCCCTTATTCTCAGGATTCCCCGCTTTACGCCTGGAATTCAGGGCTGTGCGCAGGAAATTGGCTACGGTCACTCCTGGGATCGCCACTGGGTATTGGAAGGCCAGGAAAATGCCCAGTTGTGAACGTTGATCTGGCGCAAGTTCCAGAATGTTTTGACCTTTGAACAGGACCTCGCCCTCGATAACTTCATAAGACGGGTGGCCCATCAAAATATAAGCCAGGGTAGATTTACCCGTGCCATTCGGTCCCATCAAGGCATGCACCTCGCCTTGTTTTACCGTTAAATTCACCCCTTTTAAGATTTCCAGACCGTTGATGCCAGCGTGTAAATTGCGAATAACAAGTTCGGACATCGATAGAACACTCCTGAGTGAGCATATAAACATGCAGAAAATATCGGTGCTCAGGCAAAATCATTTCCCTGAGAACCGTCGCTTATTATAGCAGCAAAATCCCTTTAAGTCAATATTTTGGATAAATATCTTATATATTCGGTTTAACTCCGAATTAGAGCCTTATCCAATAATATTTAGGATAAATATATGTATATTGACAGAAAATAAGCGCGATGTTATACTCTCTCTTAATTACGGTTTCTTACAATCTCAGAAAAAGTTCTCGATGTCTTAAAAAATGATCGATAGTACGATAAAAAGCACGCGCGAGCGGGTGCTGCAGACATTGCTTAAGAATCATCGCTGCACGATCATCGACCTCGCTGCAACCGTCGACATCAACCCGATTTCCGTGCGTCACCATATCTCGAAATTACAAGCTGAAGGGCTGGTAGTCTCTGAAGAAGAACGCCATGGCGTTGGCCGACCTCGGCAGGTTTACTCCCTCACCGAAGCCGGCCTCGAGCACTTCCCCACTCGCTATATGCGCCTGACTATCCGCCTGCTCGGGCAACTCAAAGAGCATGTGCCCCCCGAGATGGTCAACCAGTTGTTCTCTAAAATGGCGGCTGATCTTGTCCATGAGTATGCCAGCACGGCCCGCACTCAAGGCCTCTCCACCGAGCAACGCCTCGAAATGGTTAAATATTTACTTAAAGAAGAAGGATTCAACATTGAGTGGGAGAAGATCGGCGACCAATTCCACATCCATGAAGTTAGCTGTCCTTACTTCCATGTTGGACAAAACCATCCCGAGGTGTGCTGGATCGATCAAACGCTGATCTCCACTGTTCTTGATCTCCCCACCGAAAAAATCAAATGTGTCCTCGATGGAGATAATTATTGCACCTACGTAGTAGTACCAAACACCGTCCCCGCACTGATCACCTCGGAGGAGATCCCATGACTCAAGAGAGCCAAAAAGTAATCTGGCAGGCAGAAAGTACACATCCAGATAAGGCAGAGACCGCTAAGGAAGCCCTGCGCCAAGTCGTTGACCCAGAAATCGGCCTGAATGTCATCGAATTAGGTTTGATCCGCGACTTGACCATCTCCGACGTCCGGGCTAACCTGGTTATGATTATGACCACGCCCTTTTGTCCATATGGTCCAGCTCTCCTGGAAATGGCCCGGCAAAAGGTTGAGGGGGCACTGAAAGTGCCGACTGAGATCGAAATTGGTATGGAAATGTGGGACCCAATGATGATGGAAGAAGGCGCCGGGGCAGATTGGGGATTATTTTAATCGCCCTTCCCAAACTTCTATCTTTATGTTAAACTTATAACAATGTAGCCACGCGAAATTGCGTGGCTCGCTTTCCGCTCCTGGCAGGCTTACGGCCTTGTCTAGGGGCAATCCCGAGGAAAGGAGGCCTCCCCCATGCGCGCCTATGAATTGGTTTTTATCGTCCACCCAGATCTGGACGATTCAGCCCTTAAAGAATTGGTCGATCGGGTAAAGGGTTGGATCACGGATGCAGGCGGCCAGGTCGCGAAAGTAGACCTGTGGGGTAAGCGAAAACTCGCCTACCGTCTGCGCAAACAATCTGAAGGTCAGTATGTTCTGATGAAAACGCAAATGGCTCCCTCATTTTGCACCCAATTAGAACGCAATCTGCGATTGCAAGAACCTGTGTTGCGATTTCTACTAGCTGCTGAATAACCGTTTCGTTTCTGATAATCTTGAGGATACGCATATGAGTCGAGGACTAAACAAGGTTATGATCATCGGCCGTTTGGGGCGCGATCCAGAGATGCGTTATACCCCATCAGGCAAACCTGTGACCACTTACAGCGTGGCGACCAGCCGCAGTTGGAACTCTTCCGATGGAGAACGTCACACCGAAACCGAATGGTTTAACGTCGTTGCATGGGGCAGCCTGGCTGAGATCTGTAAACAACACCTGATTAAAGGCCAACAAGTGTATATTGAAGGTCGTTTGCAGACTCGTTATTGGGAGGACGGTGATCGCGTTAAGCATAGCGCCACCGAGATCGTCGCCAGTGAGATGATCATGCTCGGTGATCGCCGCGACCTTAACCAATCTCATGAAGAAGATGAAGCAGAAACAGAAGATGAATTCCCTTTTTAGCATTTTATGGAGTTAACTAACGTGACTGACCAGACAACCCAAGGCCCTATGCGCCGCTACTACACCCGCCCCCGCGTCTGCCAGTTCTGCACAGACCACAGTGTAGTCATCGATTATAAGCAGGCTGAAGTCCTGCGCCGCTATATCTCTGATGATGGCAAGATCCGCCCTCGCCGCCAGACAGGTACCTGCGCTAAGCATCAGCGTGAGCTAGCGCGCGCAATTAAACGCGCCCGCCACCTGGCTTTACTGCCATTCACGGGTGAAATCCTGCGCTAGAACATATGTAATCCGAGATACAATCCTTTCTATAGGTTAGTGAGGCTCAAGTTACCCTCCTATCCCCACTTGTACGCCTCCTTGGGGGTATCTAAAACCGGGTAAAAGCATCGAGGTCACCCATGGCAAGATCGCGTGAAAAAATCATCACGAAAAAGCATCTAGCCCGTATGGAACGCGAACGTCTCCAGCGGCGTTATATTTTGGTCGGCAGTTTGGCGGTTGTCGTCATTGTTATCGGTTTGCTGGCTTATGGCATCTTAGAATCCACGATCCTTCAACCCCGCCAACCGGTCGCTTCTGTGGGTAACGATAAGATCACCACTGGCGATTTCCAGGCCAGGGTGCGATTCCAGCGCCGCCAGCTCATTCAGCAGTACTTGAACATCCTGCAAAATATGCAGCTGTTTGGCGGCGACCAGCAGACTCAAGCCTTCTTCCAGCAGAACCTTAATCAGATTCAGCTCCAACTCGAACCTCAAGCACTCGGACAGGAAACCCTCAATACTATGGTCGATGAGGTGCTGATCCGCCAGGAAGCCGAGCGCCGGGGCATTACCGTCTCCCAAGAAGAAATCGACCAGCGCATCCAGCAGGAATTCGGCTATTATCCCGGTGGCGAGCCACCCACTTCGACGCCCATCCCGACCGATGCGCCAACTTCGACCCTCTCCCCGATTCAGCTCACCTTGCTCCCGCCAACCACTACTCCTACTGAAAGCGAAGCGACTTCAACCAGCACTCCGGATCTGACTCTCACCCCCGCAGTTTCGGCTACTGCCGAATCAACTGAAACTAGTACCGCGACTCCGACTCAGAGTCCAACGCTCGCTCCAACCGGTCCCACGCCAACTCCGCTCCCCTCTCCTACCCCGACTGAATATACCCTCGAGAACTACCAGAAGAATTATGCAGAGGCATTAAATACCTTCAAGAAGGAGATTAATTTCAGCGAAGCACATCTGCACGCCATAATCGCTGCGGATTTATTGCGCCAGAAAGTTCTGGAAGCAGTTACTGCCGAGGTCCCCCACGAACAGGAACAGGTTTGGGCGCGCCACATCCTGGTTGACGAGGAATCCACCGCCCAGAATGTTCTCGAGCGCCTCAAGGCTGGCGAGGATTTTGCAGCCCTAGCAGCTGAGTTCTCTACTGACGAGACGAACAAGAACCAAGGCGGAGATTTGGGTTGGTTCCCTGTAGGCCGGATGGTGGCCGAATTCGAGAAAGTTGCCTTCCAGCTGAACATCGGTGATATCAGCGATCCAGTACAGACCACCTTTGGCTGGCACATCATTCAAGTGCTTGGGCATGAGACGCGCTCCCTGACTTTTTCAGAATACCAACAGCTCCAACAAGTCAAATTTGATGAGTGGCTCCAGGAAAAACGCTCGGAAGTTAGCCCTCAGCTTATCGACTCCTGGCAGGCGCGCATCCCCACCGAGCCGACTCTCCCTCCGGAATTGCAGCAGTCGCAACCGTAAAATACGATCCAAACTTCGCCCGACTAGGTCTCCTTCGTCACCCGCTCCACTTCCTCCATTTTTAGGCTTACCGTCTGGCTGGTCGAATCGCGCCCCATCGTTACCCCGTATATAACGTCGGCCACTTGCACCGTGTTGCGGTTATGAGTAATGATCACGAATTGAGTTGTCTGGCTCAATTCACGCAGCAGCTCGCGGAAACGTCCCACATTCGCCTCATCAAGCATAGCATCCACTTCGTCAAGAACGCAAAAAGGTGTCGGCGAGACACGCAGCAAGGCAAAGACCAGCGCCACGGCTGTCAGGCTTCTCTCGCCACCTGAAAGCAAGGATAATCCCTGCTCGCGCCGGCCAGGTAAGCGCGCTTCGATATCGATACCGGTCCCGGTGAGGTCGTCTGGGTCAGTCATAACCAGCCGTGCTGACCCACCACCGAACAGGCGCGCGAAGATCTGGTGGAACTCCACTGCCACTGCTTCGAAAGTTCGTTTGAACTCATATTCCATGAGCTCATCAAGTTCAGCGATCACTTGGCGCACGTCTGTTTCTGCTTTATGTAAATCGCTGACCTGATCGGTCAAGAACTCATAGCGATCCTTGACCTCGCGAAACTCCACTTGCGCCTCCTGGTTAACCGGTCCCATGCGGCGTAATAAACCCCGTTGGCGATTCAGGGCTTCCTCTGTCTCCGGCGAAAGTTGTTTCACAACAGGCAGCTCCTCCACCATTCCCTGAAGTGGCAATGGCGTCGGGCCGGAGACCTCTTCAGCATATTCAAACACTACCAACCCAAAATCATCTTCGATCCGGCGCCGCAGAGACTCTAAGGCTTCTTGCTTGCGCGCCAGGGCGATCTTGGCCTGGGCGTGATAGTGCTCAGCCAGGTTTAAGGCCTGGCGTGACTGGGCTTCGCGGCTTTGAAGGTTGATTTGCTCAGCCTCAGTGATATCCAGGTCTTTTTCAGCTGGTCCAATGCTCGCTTGCAAGGCCTCGATCTGCTCTTCAACTGCGTACTCTAACTTACGCAAGTCAACTTTCTTTTCCGCCAGGTCTTTAAGGGTATCGCTTAATTCCATTCGCTGGTTGTTAATTTCCGCCAGATCCCGCTGGGCTTTTTCCAGCGTTTGTTCCCTCTCATACTGCCGTCCCCTTGCCTCTGTCACAGCCAGTTCTATAACTGCCGTCCGAAGATTCCAATGGGAAAGTTCCACCTGGAAATCTTCTAGGGGTAGGTCGCGCAGCGTGGCGGAAATTCCCTTCAAGCGAGATTGGGCCTGAGTAACTTCTTCTTCAACGACATTTGCCTCCTGCACAATTTGAACGATTTCCGTTTCCCCTTGTTTAATCTCAACTTCTAGATGAAGAACCTGTTCCTTCTGCCAATTAACTTGTCGCCGGGCGTGTTCGATCGCCAAACTATTTTGGCTATGCGCAATACGCGCTTTCTCCTCCGCTCTCCGCACCACCTGTAAATCCTCACCTAATTGATCTCCTTCATTTCTCAATGTCTCATGTCTTACCTCAATCTCCTTCAGCCGCTCTTCGATCTTCGCTAGATTCTGTTCAGCCTCGGCTAAAGCCACGCCCAGCTCTCTCCGCTGGCGAGGCCTACTAAGCTTGCCGGGATTCCCTTCTTGCCCGGAAATTACCTGGCCGCTGGCGTAAAATACCTCTCCCTTCAGAGTCACCACCCGGAGATTGCCAAATTGCCCTGCTGCAAATTCTATTCGCAGTCGTCCTAACAATCGTCGCGCAGCTGCCCGATCTTTTACCACCAGGACCTGGCCAAGCAACAGGTCGATTGCCGGACGCAAATCCTCGTGAACAGATATAAGTCCAGTTGCCACCCCGATAACCTCTGCACCACCGTCTGGGATTGAAAGAAGCGTTCCAGGAATCAATGAATCAAGCGGCAACAATGCACCTCGCGCTGGCTGTCCCTCCAATAGATTCAGAGCCTGCTCTATTTCGGTTCCCTGATCCAATAAGATCGCGTCGAGATATTCTCCTAAAACCGCTGCAATGGCTGTCTCATATTTTTCAGGGACGTCCAAGCTGCTACTCAAAGCCCCCCGTGCTCCCGTCAGGCGTGCCTGCCGCGCAGCCTGTAGCAGCAGCCGTGCTCCACTGGCGTATCCAGTCAGGGATTGTTCAGCTTGCTCCACCACCTCCAGCTGCGCCCTAATGCGTGCCGCTTCAGTCTGTTGTTTAGAGATTGCAGTTTGAGTCTCCTGGCGAGAAATTTCCAACTCGCTTACCAGCTGGCGGATGTTTTCAAGCGAATTCTCGACCTTTTTGCGGTTGTCTTCAGCTTCGCGCCAGGATTGCTCGCTTGCCAGGATGCGTTTTTCAGCCGCAAGCACCATCTCTTCACCTTCGGACACCGCCTGATGCGCAGCTTTCCAGTCAGCACCTCGTTTCTCTAACTGTACCCGGCGTTCGGCCAATCGCGCTCCCAAGTCCGATTGCCTGGCATTCAGCCCGACTAGCAATTGACGGATAACTTCAAGTTGCTCTTCAGCAGCTGCCCGTGCGACCTGTCGTGATGACAAAGCCTGCAGCGCGGTTTCCACCTGGATTTGGGCCTCGCTCAAATCGCCCTCCAACTGGCGAACTTCTTCTTTCGCCCCTGCTAACCGGTCTTCAATAAGGCTGGTTTCTTCTGTGGCTCGACTAACTGCGCGGAGAGTTTCTTGCTCTTGTCCCTCCAGGAAATGCATACGTTCGTCAGACACCGCCAGCTGGCGGCTGGTGCCTTCCCGCTCCCCGTGCAGCTTCGCCGACTGCCGATGCAAGTCATTTAGCTGAGCGCGTAAATCCTGAATCCGCTCCCGGAGAACCTGCAGCTGCTGGTCAAGACTGGCTTGGGCTTGTCTGGCCGCATCCAATGCTTTTTCTCGGGAACGAGCAGCTTCCCGCGCTTGAGCCAGCTCGCTTTGAGCATGGTGCCAATGGTAACCATACCACTCTCGCAACAAAAGATGCAGATCCGCTTTCACCTGTTCATATTCCTGGGCTCGCCGGGCTTGTCGTTCCAGACTGCGGAGACGCGGTTGCAGCTCTGCCAGAATATCCTCAACGCGCTGTAAGTTCCGCTGGGTTGTTTCCAATCGACGCAATGCTTCCTCGCGACGAGACCTGTGCAACCCGATTCCAGCAGCTTCTTCGAACAAACGGCGACGTTCCTCTGCTTTAAGCGCCAACGCTGCGTCCACCAGACCCTGACCAATGATTGTATAGGTGCGTTCAGCCAGGCCAGATTGCGCCAGCAATTCAGACACATCTCGCAAACGTACGCGTTGCCCATTCAGCAAGTACTCGTTTTCCCCGTCCCGGTATGCCCGGCGAGCGATGGCCACCTCAGTGAAATCGATCGGCAACCAGTCATCGCTGTTGTCGAAGATCACTGTCGCTGAAGCCATCCCGGCTCGAGCGCGTTGTTCTGAACCGGCAAAGATCATGTCCTCGGTTTTCTTACCCCGCAACAAGCTGTAAGACTGTTCACCCAACACCCAGCGCAGGGCATCGGCGATATTTGATTTACCAGAACCATTCGGGCCAACGATGGCGGTAACAGGTCCTGGAAATTCAAACGCAGTGCGGTTGGCAAAGGTTTTATATCCGTGGAGCTCGAGGGATTTCAAGCGGGGAGTCATTCGACCATTCCTATCCTTTCGAGCGCGGCTCGCGCCGCAGCTTTGGCAGCCGTCTGTTTGCTGTGCCCGTTCCCGTAACCATATACATGCCCATCGATGTATACTTCGATTTCAAAAATCTTGGCATGGTCAGGACCACTCGCCGAGACTGTCTTGTAGTGAGGAGTCCCTAACCCTTGGGATTGCGCCCATTCCTGGAGAGTGCTTTTCGGATCCCTATCTTTATTTGCGGAGAGAATCTGCACCGCCGCTGTCTCCAGCATCGGAGAAATAAACTTTTGAACCCTTGAGAATCCCTGGTCGAGGTAAATCGCTCCGATTAATGCTTCGAACACCCCACATAACAAAGCCGCTCGCTCCCGACCTCCACCTTCGCTTTCCCCATACCCCAGGAGCATTGCATTCCCCAGGTCAATATCACGTGCGAATTGGGCCAGGTTATCCGTCCGGACTAATGCGGAACGCAGGCGCGTCAAGTCACCCTCTGCCATTTCAGGAAACCGATTATATAACCACGCCCCGACCAGGAAATCTAGGACTGCATCACCCAGAAACTCTAGCCGTTCGTTATCCTCGATGGACTCGGGATGTTCATTAAGGTAGGATCTATGTGTAAGCGCTCGGGTGAGTAAAAGTGGGTCGGAAAAATACAATTCCAACCTTTGAGCTAAATCCTGGGTAGATTCATGCTCCAGGTTACTCAGATACTCTTTCATCCTGGGATCTCCCTGGAACTCAGGGAACGCCAGATACCCCACCTTTGTCGGGTAGCTTGCGATCCATCAGTTCCGATGTAAAATTTTATTATGTGACCTGCTATGCGTGATAAATGTTCTTCTACCGAACATTTCACGATTCCCATTTCACGTTCAGCTTATCACGCTCTTAATTGTACTCCCTAATCACCAAAACCGCATTATGCCCACCAAAACCGAATGCGTTGCTCAGTGCCACCCTCACCGGCCTCTCGCGCGCAACATTAGGTACATAATCCAGATCGCATTCTGGATCGGGTGTTTGGTAATTGATCGTCGGCGGGAGAAGACCATCACCCACCGCCTGGACACAGAAGATCGCCTCCAGGGCGCCAGTCGCGCCCATCATGTGTCCAGTCATAGATTTCGTCGAAGAAATTGGGATTTGGCCGGCAAGACTTCCAAAGGCGGTCTTGATCGCACGCGTCTCAGACAGGTCGTTCAACTGAGTTCCCGTGCCATGGGCATTGATATAGTCCACCTCATCAGGATTTATACCGGCTGCTTTTAGAGCCAGGTACATCGCTCGCGCCCCACCTGAGCCGTCCTCTGCCGGAGCAGTGATATGGAAAGCGTCCGCTGTGGCTGCATAACCTGCCAGCTCAGCCAAAATTTTTATACCGCGTGCCCGTGCTCGCGTTTCTCTCTCCAACACGAGGATAGCCGCGCCTTCGCTCATGACCAAGCCATCCCGGTTGCGATCGAACGGTTGTGGCGTTTGGGTGGGTTCATCGTTTCGCCGCGACATCGCCCCCACCCGGTCGAAAGCAGCCACCCCAACCGGTGAGATCGTCGCCTCGCTTGCTCCAGCAACGGCAGCATCGATCACTCCCAATCGCAACAGTGTCCAGGCAATCCCGATTCCATCTGCCCCGGACGCGCAGGCCGAAGCTACCGAAAAACAAGGTCCCTTATAACCATAGTCGATGGCAATCATCCCGGCTGCACCATTGGTCATTAACATCGGAATCACGTAAGGATTGATCCTCCGCGGACCTTCATGAAGCACGGTGATCGTGGAATCTTGGAATGAATTTAACCCTCCAATGGCTGAAGAAACCATCACCCCGACCCGGCCGGCATCCTCATCACCTACTTCCAGGCTAGCCTGTCGGATGGCTTCCTGCGCCGCTGCACCGGCCAGCTGTTCGAAACGGTCACGACGCCGAGCTTCCTTTGGCGGAAGATAGGATTCCGGTATAAAATTCTTTACTTCGCCGGCGATCCGCACCAGGTAACCCCTGGTATCGAACAGTGTAATCGGTCCCACACCAGAGACTCCTTGCACTGCATTATGCCAGGTATCCTGCACGGATAAACCCAACGGATTCACCGTACCCATCCCTGTTATCACAATCCTTTCAGGCATATCCTTCCCTCAGAGACACTGATCATTGGCAACTTATTACTGACTGCTATATTTTAAACCCGTTCCTGTCAACACAACCGCAATTGGTTCTGGCATCTTTCCGGCTAAATTCTTCATCGCTTGCCAGACGACTGCGGAGGTTGGCTCAACATAAAACCCCTGCCGCGCTAGTTGGTCGCGGCCGGGGAAAATATCTGCTTCAGCAACAGCCAGGAAAGTCCCCTGGCTTTCTTCTACCATCCGCAACAGTGCCTCGCCCCGCACCGGAAAACGGACGCGGATGCCCTCTGCTAGCGTTTCTCCTTCCTCGACTCTACTGACCCCTGAGTGCCCATAAACAGAGATCGCCCAGATCGGCGCGCAGGCGAGGGCTTGCACTCCAACTAATCGTGGCAACTGATCGATAACTCCAGCTCTTATCAAAGAAACGAATCCACGTCCTAAACCGAGCAGCAAACTTCCGTGTCCCACCGGAGCAAGCACAGTCCCAGGCACACCACCCAACTGTTCCACCAATTCGTAAGCAACAGTTGCATAACCCACTAGACCAAATGGCAGGTAGGCGTGGCTGGCATACACAGTCCCACGTTGTACTTCGTGAAGCACCGCTTCGGCCGCGTTTGATCGGGGTCCTGGAATTGCTACAATTTCTGCCCCATAGGCCGAGATCTGAGCGCGTTTAGGTCCCGATGCGGAAGCGGGCACGAAGACGCGTCCCTTTAACCCAGCCCGGGCTGCGTAAGCCGCAAAGGACGCCCCGGCGTTGCCGGAAGAATCTTCTACGGCTTCATTGACTCCCCGCGCTTCGAGGAAACTTATCAACACCGCGCTGCCACGATCTTTAAAGGATCCAGTCGGATTCAAATATTCCAGCTTGAAGGCCACCTTTTGCCCTTCGACCTCACCCCAGACGAGCGGGGTATTCCCTTCACCCAAGGAAATGACAGGCGCCCCTGGGGTTAAACCAAACGTATGCCGGTACCGCCATGTGCCCGGAAGCTCGGTTTCCACACTTTTAGGGTCATAAACCGGGTGGCTTGTATAATCGAAGGTTCCCCCACAATTCTGGCAACGGAAGTACACTTCTACATCAGGGTACGGTTTTTGGCAGTTAGAGCAAATAATCTCATTCACACTCAACAGGCACCTATTCCGTGCGGTTCGGGACGTGTTCCCCTTCAATCCACACTTCCCCTTGAGGGCCAACTTCCTTTTTCCAGATCGGCACGATCTCTTTTAACCGGTCGATTCCATACCTAGCAGCCTCAAAAATGCCCGTATCACGATGGGCTGCACTGCAGGCAATCAGCACTGTTGGCGTCCCTGGATTTAGATGTCCGATGCGTTGCACTATAGCGATACCTTCCACAGACGGCCAGTATTGTCGGATCTCATCAGCGACCTGGCGCATCTTTGTTTCCGCCATTGGTCTGTAAGCCTCGTATTCCAGGTACTCAGTTTCGTGTGGATTATCCCGCGCCGTGAATCCCCGAACCACACCAGTAAAGAGACATACTGCACCGGTGCTGCCGAGCGTAATTCGAGATATCAAAAAGTCTAGATCCAATTCATCGTCTGTGATGGCAAATATTGTTGGAAACTGGTCGGCCTGTTCCCCTCCGCTCACTGGCGGAAATAACGCCACTTCTGCCCCCTCCGGGATTGTATCTTCATCGAAGGCGTATTCTCGGTTTACGGATACAAGAGATGTGCCTAAGACAGGGGTCAGGCCAGGGTATTTTTCTCTGAGAGCACCTTTAAGATCGATTACAGATGCCCCTTCCGGCAAAACCAGCGTAGTCTGCTTTATTCCTGCCCGCTCCCGCAACGATGCAAAAAACAAAACGTTCACTTCATTCATCAATAAGCCTCTACTCACACATCAATTTTCACGATTTACTTATCACGCATTACGTTTCCCGCTTCACGTTTCATTTACCACATCCCCGCTGCGCCCACCGTGCTTTTCCACAAGGCGGATGTTCTGGATGCGCATGGTCTTCTCAGCCGCCTTAGCCATATCGTAGACTGTCAGCGCCGCGATGCTCACGGCAGTTAACGCTTCCATCTCAACGCCGGTTTTCCCAACCGTCCGCACGCTGGCAGTGATCCTCACGCCCGGCAGTTCAGGATCTGTCTCAATCTCTAGCGTGACCTGAGTCAGGGGAAGCGGGTGGCAGAGTGGGATCAGATCGGCGGTGTGTTTTGCCGCCATTACACCGGCGACTTGCGCCACAGCTAAGACATCCCCCTTTTTTATGGCTCCGGCCTGGATGAGCGCCAGGGTTTCCGCGCGCATATGCACTTCGCCTTTGGCGATCGCTACCCGTTCGGTGTCTGGTTTATTTCCAACGTCCACCATGCGGGCACGACCGCTTTCGTCAAGGTGAGTCAACTGGTTTCTCATAAGCTGAAATTATAGCATTTTTGCTTCGAATTCATGATTCTTGGTCATGTTATAATACCCCCCCGTGAGTAATATCTTCGCCAAGTGGAAAGCTGGTCTGGCTAAGACCAGCCGAGCCACCTTCGGTCAGATCACCACGTTGCTTGGAGCTTCGGAGATTAATGAATCCACCTTCGAGGAGTTAGAAGCGCTGCTTATCCAAGCTGATCTGGGCGTCGATACTAGCGAAGCTATCCTGGAAGCCTTGTGGGATCGCGAACGCAAAGAAGGCATTACCAGGGCCAGCGATCTTAAGTCAGCCCTGCGTCAGGAATTACGTCAGCGACTGGCGACGCCGCCTCCACTCGCCTTCCCAGCCCAGCCAACGGTGATCTTGATCGTCGGTGTTAATGGCTCAGGGAAGACCACTAGCATCGCCAAGCTCGGCAAACGATTTGCCGATTCAGGGAAACATGTGATCCTCGGCGCGGCCGACACCTACCGTGCAGCAGCTGTCGACCAGCTTCAAATCTGGGCTGATCGCTTGAATCTGCCAGTCATCGCTGGCCAGCCTGATGGCGACCCCGGGGCTGTCGCTTATGACACGGTGCAGGCCGCTATCGCCCGTCACTTTAACATCGCCATCATCGATACCGCCGGACGCCTGCACACACGTTACAACCTGATGGAAGAGCTCAAGAAGGTACACCGTGTGGTTGGCAAAGCCATGCCAGGCGCGCCGCACATGGTTTGGCTGGTGATGGACGCCACCACTGGGCAAAACGCCCTGCAGCAAGCACGAGCTTTCAAAGCAGCAGTCAATGTCACTGGTGTCATTCTGGCAAAGCTTGACTCTTCCGCCCGTGGCGGCATGGCCTTCGCTATTCAAAATGAACTGGGGTTACCCATCCTTTTTGCCGGCCTGGGTGAGGGTTCAGATGAC
>DATDRM010000252.1:0-5997 GCA_035291705.1 Anaerolineales bacterium | reverse complement strand
ATTTTTCCCTGCATTGCCAGGCGGGCGCTGGGGCTATCGAAGACCAGGCTGCTGAGCTGCTCGTAGGTCATCCCCAGGCGGGCAGCCAGCTGCTGGCGCGGGGCACGCTCCTCGGTGCGCACCAGCACCCCACCTAGGTCGAAGATCACCGCGCGAATGGACACCATACCTCCATTGCTGATTGCTGATTAACGATTGTAAACCAAAATCTACAATCAGCAATCTAAAATCTCTTCCGGTAGACCGTCTCTCGCCTGACGACGCGGAAGCCGACGCTTTCGTAGAGGCTCAACGCGCCGTTCAGGTTCTGCGAGTCGACGCCCAGGGCAGCCTCTTGCATGCCCATGTCCTTGAACATCTGCAGGCTGCGGGTGAGCAGGGCGCGCGCCAGGCCGCGCCGCCGCCACGGGCGGCGCACCGAGATGCCCTCGGTATAGCCGCGCTTGCGGTTGTACTCGAGGTTCTCTTTCTCATTGATGAAGTTCAATACATTCCCAGCCACCTGGTCGCCATCCCAGGCCACCTGCCACAGCCTGGGGCCAAAAGCCGGTTCTTTCAACCATTTCTGGTACTCTTCCTCCGGTGGCTCTACGTTGCCCCAATGGTCGCGGAAAGCTTCCTGGGCGGCGTCCCAAACGGTGCGGTAGTGCTCGGGAGGCACCAGGCGTACTTCCAGGCCCTCCGGCAGCGGCTTGACCTCGATCGGTTCGGAAAGCGGCCTCACCATGTGAAACCCATAGCGCACCGGGGTGTAGCCCTCTTTGATGAGCATGGCCTCTCGACCGACCTCGGTCGCGGAAGATTCAACATCAAAAAATCGCGGTTTAGACTCGGTGATCACGCCCTCGGCTAGCAGGCCGGCGGCGATCTGGCGCAGGCGTCCCTCGCTAAAGCGCAGCATAGCCGTACCAATGCCCTTGCGCCTCCAATCTGGGTGCAAGAAGGCAAAGTGGAACCCCAGCCAGTCGCCATCGTCGCTGACTTCCCACCAAAGCCGCCCGTAGCCGACCACCTCCCCATAAACCTCCGCGAAGATCATATCCTGGTAGGGGTCGCAATGGTGCAGGTGGGCGTAGTTGCGCGCGACGTCCTCCACGGTGTCCGAGCGCTCGATCTGGTCGGCGACCTTGCTGGCGTTGATGACAGCCAGCATCTTCGGATAGTCCGCCTCGCCCATGAAACCCCGGAAAGCCAACCCGGGAACGGCGGGGGTGCCCGCAGGAGAGATTAAGTCCAGAGTATATTCCTTAGTAGCCATGTCATACTCCTTGTACACACTGTCTACGAGTATACATGTATAAATTGTATACGTGTATACACAAAACCGATAATTTCGATCCTAAGCCCCTGCATCTTCGGCCTGTCCGGCGGTATTGCCATTGGCCGGGAGCTTGAACTTGAGCCAGACCGGGATGACCGACAGCAGCCCAACCCAGGCCGTCAGGGTGAAGGGGAAGCGTGGGCTAACCCGCTCCCACAGCTGCGCCCCGATCGCCGGGGCCGGCAGCGAGAACACCCCCAGGCTGGTCTGAAACAGGCCGAAGGCGGTGCCGCGCATCTTCTCTGGCACAGCCTTGCTGATCAGCGACTGGTAAGCGGGTGACATCAAGCCCACCCCCAGGCCGAGCATCGCCCAGGCGGCAGCGTAACCCACGAAGCCCTCCACTTTCAGGAAAGTCAGCAAGGCGAAGAATTGCAACAAGAAGCCCAAGGCGATCGCCAGGCGTTCGCTTTTCTTATCCGCCAGCCAGCCGGCCGGCAGAGTGACCAGCATCATGAAGACGCCGAACACGGATTCGAGCCAGCCGATCTGCTGCACCGACAGCCCGCCCAGGTCCTGCAGGTAGATCGGCAGCAGGGTGAACGACATCGAGAAGGCCACGTCCCGCACGCCGTCGGTGATCAAGATCCAGGTGATCAACCCGCCCGCCAGCACCATCCCGACCATCATCCCCAGGTTGCTCTTCAGGCTGGCCACGGACAGTTTTTGCGGACTGGCTTCCTGGCTGCGTGACGCAGTGCGTGCCATGGCAATGCGGATCAGCGTGGCCAGGAAGTACAGCGCCCCGGCGCAGGTCAGCATGAACTTAAACCCATAGCTGTCCACCAGCCAGCCGCCCAGCGGCGGCCCGATGATGGCGACCACGACGAAGATCGTCTCGGTGATGCCGAACACGCGGGCGCGGTTCTCCTCAGCCGACTCCTCGGCAATGTAAGCGCTGAAGCTGGGCGCGACCAGGGAGCGCGTCACCGACGCCAACCCTTCTCCGAGCAGCACCCACTGCCAGGTAGGGGACAAGATCAGCCCGACGTAGGACAGCACTCCCGCCACGCTGCCCATGGCGATGCTGCGCAACCGGCCGAGCGAATCGGAGATCCACCCACCCAGGATCTGCAGCGCCAGGGGGACGATTTGCGAGAGGGTGAAGAACAATCCGACCTGCACCACGCTGGCATTCAAAGACTTCAGGTAGAGCGGCAGCAATGGGCCATACATGTTCCCGCCCACATTGGCCAGCACCATCGCCAGCATGAACAGCAGCAGATTGCGAGAGAGCAACGGCGCCGGCAAAGCCTTAGGACTCTCCGTCTCTGCCATGCTCGTTTGAGGCTCGATAATCTCGGTTTCCATGATCACTTCCTGGTCTACTGCTTCCTTAAATCCCTTCCAGCACACAGTTCCTTTTCATAAATACAATGCTGGCGAGCCGGGTCTGAGTGCATGCCCGCCCTTTCGTACAGGCGTAATGCACCGGTCAGGTTCTGGGCATCCACGCCCAGCCCGACCCTGCGCATCCCGCGCCGGTGGAACTCGGCGAAGGAATGCTGCAACAACGCCAATCCCAGGCCGCGCCGCCGCCAGGGACGGAGTACGCCGAGCGTGCCGACCCAGCCTATTTCCGCATCATCGTGCGCCTTCGGCCAGCACAGCGACACACCGGCGATCTCCTCGCCATCCCAGGCCAGAAACCAGAGGTTCGGGTCAAAGTCCTCATTGGTGCTGATGTGATGCATCCAACGCGCATATTCCTCTTCGAAAGGACTCTCCACATATCCCCAGTGATCGCTGAAGGCCTCCCGGACAGACTGAACGACGCCGCGCTCGTCCCGGTTGACCACCAGGCAGCGCAGATCGATTCCGTCCGGCCATTGCGATAAGGCGGGCGCTCCATTCAGGTCGATGACCATGCGTAAAGAGTGACGGATTAATTGCATCCCAGCATCTTGAAAGAGCGCCTGGACCGCCTGGTTCAGGCTGAGGGCGAAACACGTCATGGCGACCCGCGCTTCGGCAGGCGCCTTGGGGATCGCCTGGCGGGCGCGCCTTTCTGCCCACGCCAGCAGGTAAGACCCAATCCCGCGGCCAGTATGAGCCGGATGCACTCGGCCCCAACAATTGACCGTGACATGCGGTTCGAGGATATCCCACACTTCGTAATACCCAACAAGTTGACCATCGGGGGTCAACACCACCTGGGTGTCCGTCTCCAGGTTAAAGCCAGGCGTCCGCCACTCGCCGCCGGTGTTTTGAACCGTGAACTTTTCGACGCCAATCTGCTGCCTTGCATCGGCATTGAACATCCTGACGGTGGCTTCCAGGTCGTCCATCCTGGCCGGTCGGGCTAGATAGCCTGAGGGCAATTCATTTGTCATGGACGTCTCTCCAATAAATATCGCTCGATGTTCCAGCAATTCCTGTTGTTCCGATATCGGTGTTCCACCGATGTTCCTCCGCTGTTCCAGCAGTTGAACTGCTGGAACAGCGGCGTATTTCGGACACAGCTACCTTCTAAACACATATCGCTCAGCCAGCGTCAAAACCTTCGCAGAGCTGTCCTCGAGAAGCCGCTGCACGTCGACAGCCAGGTCGCCGGCGCGGCCGCTCTTGAGCAGGTGGGCGGTATGGGCCGCCCGCTGCATACCCCGTTGCTGGTTTTGAGCCAAAGCCATTCGATAATCCAAAGTTCCCATCTCCAAAGTCTGAAGTCTCGCTTGATTTTGAAGGGACGGTTTCTCGGTTCTGGTGATATGTGCATCTAGCACATCGATGGTAATCATTTTGTCTTTCTCCTTCGGATTTCTCAATCCGCCGGGTGTCCTCACCAGCCGGATTTCCTAATCCGCTTTGCCGGGAAACCGCTTCGTCACTAATTTAACCGTTACGATGCAGTTTTCCAGTGCGTTTTGCGTAGCGCTCGGCCTGGCCGAAGACCCACAATCCAAAGGGGATGGCCAGCACCCCCATGATCAGGGTCGGCCAGATGTAAGGCCAGAGCTGCGAGCTCGGCGTACCTTCCATGAGCGCCCGGCGTGTGCCGTCCAGTACGTAGGTGGCCGGGCTGATCCTGGCCAGCTTTTGTAAAATTTCGGGCAGCACCTCCACCGGGTAGTACACGCCAGACACGAGCAGCAGTAAGGCGATAATCACATGGGTCATCTGCGATCCCCGCTCCGGGAAGAGCAGGGGCAGCACCGATCCCATGATCCCCACCCCGATGAACGACAGGCTCCCGGCGAGCATCATCAGGGTACCACCGGCCAGGTTGGCGTCCCTTAGGTCGATCTCGAACAAAACCACAGTAACGCCCAGGATGACGCCGGTGAAGAGCAGGCTGTAGAGCACAGCGAACAGCGTCTGCCCGGCCATGTGGGTGAGGCGGCTGATCGGGGCCATCAGGGTATATTCGATGGTGCCCTCCCAGCGTTCCATCCCGATCACATCGGTGATCCAGTAAAAGATCATTGAGAGGTAGCGCCACACCAGGGTGCCGATCATCAGGTAGAGCACCAGGAATCGCCCGTCGACGTTCTGCCCGCCGCCGAGGCGCTCCATTCCCAGGCCAATGTAACTGACCGAGAGGCTGTTGGCGATCGAGTAGACCATCCAGACCAGCTCCCAGGACCAGTAGCGCTTGACCAGGTTGGCGTTGCGCTCCATGAAAGCGTAGGTCGCTCTGAATTCATGTGCTAGGGTTGTCATCTTTGATCCTCCTTCTCACGCATCACGTTTCACGCATCACGTTTCACGTATCATTCAGCTTCATCCTCTTTCACCAACGACTTGCCGGTCAGCTCCAGGAACACGTCCTCCAGGGTCGGCTCATGGCTGTTGCTGGTGATACTCTGTTTCAAGGCCTGCGGCGTATCCAGGGCGACGATCTTGCCGCTGTCGATGATGGCGATCCGATCGCACAGGCTGTCAGCCTCCAGCATGTCATGTGTGGTGAGCAGGATGGTGGTGCCATGTTCCTGGTTGAGCTCCCGGATCACGGCCTGCACCTCCCGTTTCGAGCGCGGGTCAAGGCCGGTGGTCGGCTCGTCAAGCAGCAGCAGGCGTGGCCGGGAGAGCAGGGCGCGGGCGATGGCGACTTTTTGCTGCATACCGCGCGACATCTCCTCCATGGGTTGGTAGATGACCCGCTTCTCTAATCCCAGACGGGTGAGGATCTCCACCACCCGGCGGCGGGTCTCGCCGCCATCCAACCCGTACAGGCGGGCGCCGTACACCAGGTTTTCCATCGGCGACAGCTTCTTGAAGAAGCTGGCCTCCACCGATACCCGGTTGATCTGGCGCTGCACCTGCATCGGCTGGCGCACCACATCCTGGCCAAAGACCTGGATCGTCCCGCTGTCCGGCAGGAGCAGGGTGGCGATCAGACGGATCAGCGTGGATTTTCCGGAGCCGTTCGGCCCCAATACGCCAAAGATCTCCCCTGTCCGAACCGAGAACGAAACCCGGTCCACTGCCACGACCTGCGGCTTGTGGCCGTTAGTGCTGGGGTTCGCCTTGCGGGGTCGCTGCCACCACGAGCCATTCGGCTTGCCGAACCGCTTATAAACTTCGTTAACGATCACTGCTTGCGACATCTTAGTACTCCTCATTTCATCGTACGGGCACGAAATCGAATGCGTGGCCTTCGTATATGGTCAGTACCGCCGTGCCCCAACATTAAAAACGGCCACGGGCGCACCCGTGGCCGGCGAAGGCATAAAAAA
>DATDRM010000251.1:0-7185 GCA_035291705.1 Anaerolineales bacterium | reverse complement strand
GCAGCCGCTTCGTAAGCGGCGGGTCAAGGGTTCGATTCCCTTCGGTGGCTTTTGGATTTATATGGGGGAATATGCACAGAATTATCCCACCCGTGGGGGATTTCTTGCGATTTCCCTGGTAATTTTAATTACGCAGCTGGTTTACATAATACCCCCGGTTTCGAGGATACGTCAAGCAGTTGCCAGCTATTTTTATTCGCCCTCGTCTCTCCGCGCTATCCTGGGCCCTCCAGTCATGTTGCAGGCATACCAGAATAAAATCTGGAAGCCCGCGCCGTGATATACTCGAATACGGAGTCCACTCCTCCCCAAACAATTACTACCGTTCTACTCCCCGCACCCCTGACGATCCAGAGCCATCCAAGGTAGACTAACGAAAACTCACCAGATAATGGGACAGAAAAAAACAATCATTATTACGGGTGCGTCGAGAGGGTTGGGCGCAGCGACTGCGCACATCGCAGCAGGGTATGGCGCATCAGTCGTCCTGAATGCCCGTTCATCTAGCGCATTGGAAGAGGTTGCCACAGAAATTCGCCAGGCAGGCGGAGAGGCGTTTGTCTCCTCAGGTGATATCGGCCAATGGGATGTTTGTTACCGGATCATAGCCGATGCCATTGGGCAATTTAGCCGGATAGATGCCATAGTCAATAATGGTGGGGCGATCGAACCAATTGCTCCAATCTCGCTGGCTGACCCGCAAGAATGGATGCGAAATTGGAATGTGAACGCCCTCGGGCCAGTAATGCTCGTCCAGAAAGCCCTTCCATACCTGCGAAAGGTATGCGGAAGAGTTATTAATGTATCGAGCGGCGCAGCAATCCGGCCAATACCGGGTTGGGGAGCCTATAGCATGGCGAAGGTAGCTATCCAGCACTTCACAGGTATTCTAGCGATCGAGGAGCCATCAATAACGGCGATCGCCATTCGCCCAGGTGTGATCGATACTGAGATGCAGCGGACGATCCGTGAACAAGGAGCTGCCGGGATGCCGGCAGCTGAGTACGAAAGATTTGTCCAGAGATACAAACAAGGAATGCTGCTTCCTCCTGAACTCCCAGGTAGAGCGGTTGCCAGCTTGGCGCTATCCGCGCCTCACGAATGGAGTGGAGAGAGCATCGCCTGGGATGATCCGCGAGTACAGCGGCTGGTTGCGGATATGAATGCTTGAGAGCCTATTGCCACACAACTGGCTCCGATTAAGGCATTATTCTTCATTCTTCCCGCACTTCCAGTATAATTCCAATATGCCCAAACGCACAACCCCGTTGGTGATCGGCATCGCCGGAGGCACCGGGTCAGGGAAAACAACGGTGGCCAATGTCCTGCTCGGTCGGGTCGGTGCACACCATATGGCGTATATCGCCCACGATGCGTACTATAAAGATTTGAGAGACCTGCTTGTTAGCCAACGAGAGCTGATCAATTTCGACCATCCCGACTCGCTGGATACACCTTTATTAATCCAGCATATCCAGCAGCTTAAGCAGTGGCAGCCTGTCGAACTGCCCATCTATGATTTTAAGCTGCACTCCCGCACTTCGCAAACCATCACGATCCAGCCACAATCGGTGATCATCGTCGAAGGGATCTTGATTTTTGTTGAAGCGGCCTTACGGGAGCTGTTTGATGTCAAGATCTTCGTCGATACAGACCCCGATATTCGTTTCATCCGCCGGTTACAGCGCGATATTGCCGAACGCGGGCGGACTACCGAATCGGTCATCCGGCAGTATCTTACCACCGTTCGCCCGATGCACCTGGAATTCGTTGAACCTTCCAAGCGCTACGCAGACGTGATCATCCCTGAAGGCGGTCTTAACACCGTTGCGATGGACATGGTCGTCGCTCGTCTGGAGGCCTTATTTCGCGGAGACAGCGACGATTAAGCACCGACGTCTGTTGATCGCACGCTGGTTATCTCTGCTGGGTGTGATCGCTATCAGCATCCTTATCTTCAGCCTGCGCGATCGAGCAGAACAATTAGCCATCTACGGTTATCCGGGCATATTCTTGCTCTCGTTCTTAGCCTATGCGACAGTCATCCTGCCCGCGCCCGGTATCTGGATCGTTTTTGCGATGGGAGCCGTTTTTCACCCGCTCGGCGTCGCCCTGGCAGCCGGCAGCGGCGCCGCCTTAGGTGAACTTTCTGGATATCTGGCGGGTTTCAGCGGTCAGGCTGTCGTCGAACGCGCTGAACTTTACAATCGGCTTTCGTTCTGGATGCAAAAAAACGGACCGCTGACCATCTTCGTGCTGGCTGCGCTCCCGAATCCATTCTTTGATCTGGCCGGGATCGCCGCCGGAGCGCTCAAGATGCCCATCCGGCGCTTCCTGTTTTGGTGCTGGATCGGCGAAACGGTAAAGATGTTATATTTCTCCTATGCTGGAGCCGCATCCTTTGATTGGATATTGAAGATCAGGGGATAAGAATCAAATAAAAAGGAACCGATCATGACTGACTACACGAAAATTGATGCTTACCTCGACGCCCATCTTGAAACCAGTATCTCAGAACTTAAACAGCTTTGCGCCCAACCCAGCGTGGCGGCTCAAAACTGGGGGATGCGTGAATGCGCCGAGTTGGTCGCCAGGATGCTCGAAAAACGCGGCTTTAAAGTGGAGATTATGCCGACGGGTGGCGCGCCGGTCGTTTATGCCGAGCGCATGGGTGAGAAGGATAAAACCCTTTTGTTTTACAACCATTACGATGTCCAACCACCAGAACCTTATGATTTATGGGAAAGCCCACCCTTCGAGCCTACCCTGCGGGAGGGGAAACTCTATGCCCGCGGGGTGAGTGACGACAAAGGCCATATCGTCAGCCGTTTGCATGCTATCGACGCCATCCTGGAAACCGAGGCTGCCCTGCCCTGCAATGTCAAATTCATCATCGAGGGCGAGGAGGAGACCAGCAGTATCCACCTGCATGATTTCATTGAAGAGAACCAGAGGAAATTAGCCGCCGACGCCTGCATTTGGGAATTTGGCGGCGTAGACCACCGCGAAGTCCCCATCCAATACTTGGGGATGCGGGGGATATGTTATGTGGAGCTCTCTGTCGAAACCGCGCGTACCGACACCCACTCTGGCCTGGGTGGTTCGATCTTCCCCAATGCCGCCTGGCGTCTGGTCTGGGCGCTAAGTACCTTAAAAGGGCCGGATGAGCGCATCCGCCTGCCAGGGCATTATGATTCCGTCGTGCCTCCCAGCGATCTCGACCGGGAGTTGATCGCCGCTCTCCCTGAAGTGGCTGAGGAATACAAATCTCGTTATGGGGTAGATCATTTTCTCAAGGGTCTGGCAGGCGGGCCAGAACTACTCCTGGCCGAATACTTTGAACCGACCTGTACAATCTGTGGGCTGACCTCCGGCTACCAAGGGGCTGGATCAAAAACCGTGCTTCCTGCTCGCGCCTCCGCCAAAGTCGATTTTCGCTTGGTTCCCGACCAAACCCCGGAGGAAGTTTTAATCCGATTGCGCAACCACCTGGACCGCGAAGGGTTTTCGGATGTCGAGATCACCTACCTGGGAGGCGAACCACCGGCGCGCACCGATCCCGGTGAACCCTTTGTAGCCCTGGTCATGCGGACAGCCGAGCCTGTCTATGGATACCCAATGCAAATCGTGCCCATGATCGGCGGTTCTGGTCCTAACCATCCCTTTATCCATTTCTTGAAACTGCCGGTCGCAACTGCTGGGGTTAGCTATCCAGGTTCGCAAGCCCACGCCCCGAACGAAAACCTGCGCTTGGACCTCTATCTGAAAGGTGCTCGCCATATCGCCCGCATCTTGAAGGAATTTGGGTCGGCATAAATTGATCCCCAGCCTGTAGGCACCCCATTCCGCGAATATAGCCATGAACCGGTAGTTACCCACCGGGCCGAGAACCGCCCCCCATATTCTCCACGAGGGCGATAACGCCCAACCCCACCACACCGAAGGCCGCTCCCCCAGCCAGGGCTCCCGCGGCGCTACGGTAAGTTCGGATATTAGACAATTCATATCTTGACACTCTAGAATATGTGTTCTATAATTTAGCCTTTGCTTTAGCTGACCGGAAGATTATCTGAATGAATTACTAACAAGCTGCTCGCACCTCGTGAGCCACACAATATTGTCGATCTTGACTATCTGACCTCAAGACTAGGCCGATGCACAGCATCGGTCGATGCACAGCATCGGACGACTATTTGAATAAATAAGTTACTCGCACTCCGTTGGCCGAGCAAAAAAGATGCAACCTCAGATGAACACAGATCAACCCTGATTAAGAATCTGTGTGCATTTGTGCCTATCTGTGGTTTCAATCAATAAAGGAGAAACTATTATGGCAGATGACAACAACACGCAGGCTACACAGCAGCCACCCAAACAGTATCCCGTTCTCAAAAGCCTGAATAAATTGGGGGGAACATGGAAAGTGTCCGGACCGGATATTGATGGACAGGTTACCTTCGAGTGGATAGAAGGCAGCTTTTTCCTTATCCAACACGTTGATCTCGAGCAGGACAGGCAGAAGAACAAGGGGATTGAGATCATCGGACATGAATGACCATTCGGCGCTAAGTGGTGGGTGGCGCGAATGTCGCACAGCAGTGCATTAGTGCGGGATTGCTAGACGAAATACGGCTTCACCTCGTGCCTATACTGCTCGGCGACGGAATCCGGTTATTCGATCATATCGGCACCAAGCAAATTGAACTGGAAAGCACTAGGGTGATAGAGTCCCCTGGTGTAACGCATCTTTGGTTCCGCGTTCCAATGTAGCGGCAGGGTTCTAATCCTGTCTCATGCAACAAAGAAGAACTCGGCAATAAGGAGAATAGACATGTCACTTGAAAACAAGAACTCCATAATTTACGGAGGAGGCGGATCAAACAGCGGTGCGGTTGCCCGCGCCTTCACCCAGGAGGGGATCTCGATCCCGCAGCTCCGCGCCGTCCTCAATGGTCGGGTGATCGCGCCAGACGACCCCGGATACGACCAGGCGCGCACCGTCTTCATCGGCGGGATCGACCGCCGGCCGGCGGTCATCGTCCGGCCCGCGGACGCAGCCGACGTCTCGCTCATCGTCTCGCTAGCCCGCGAGACGGGGCTGGAGCTAGCCATCCGCAGCGGCGGCCACAGCGGCGCCGGCCACAGCGTCTCGGATGGGGGCTTCGTGCTCGATCTCAGAGACATGCGGGCGCTGCACATCGATGCCGAACGACGCACCGCTTGGGCCGAGACGGGCTTGACCGCCGGTGAATACACAACCGCTACGGGAGCCTATAACCTCGCCACCGGCTTCGGCGACACCGGCTCGGTCGGCATCGGCGGGATCACGCTGGGCGGCGGCGTCGGGTACCTCGTCCGCAAGCACGGCCTCACTATCGACGACCTGCTGGCCGCTGAGATCGTGACTGCCGACGGCCAGCTCCTGCGCGTGGACGCCGAGACGCATCCGGACCTGTTCTGGGCGATCCGCGGCGGCGGTGGCAACTTCGGCGTGGCGACCCGCTTCCAGTTCCGGCTGCACGAGGTCAATACGATCGTGGGCGGCATGCTCATCCTGCCAGCGACGCCCGACGTCATCGCCGCCTTCATCGCCGAGGCGGAGGCCGCGCCGGACGAGTTGTCGACCATTGCCAACGTCATGCCCGCCCCGCCCATGCCGTTTCTACCCGCGGAGTATCACGGCCAGCTCATCGTGATGGCCTTGATGGTGTACGCCGGGGCAATCGAGGCTGGCCAGCTCGTTATCGCGCCGTTCCGGGCGCTCGCCACGCCGATCGCCGACATGGTGAAACCGATGCCCTACCCGGAGATCTATCCGCCGGACGAGGGCGACTACCACCCGACAGCGGTGGCGCGCACGATGTTCGTCGATAGGATCGACCACGGCGCGGCGGAAACTATCGTCCAGTACCTCCAGGCATCCGACGCGGCGGTGCGGGTCGCGCAACTCCGGGTGCTCGGGGGAGCGATGGCGCGTGTGCCCGCCGAGGCCACCGCATTCGCCCACCGCCAATCTCGGATCATGATGAACCTGGCTGCGTTTTACGACGGCCCTGAAGACCAGGCCGTGCGCGAGAACTGGGTTGCAGACTTCGCTGCGGCGTTGCGCCAGGGTGACGCCGGCGCCTATGTCAATTTCTTGGGTGACGAGGGTGGGGCGCGGGTCCGAGACGCCTACCCGGGACCGACCTGGGACCGGCTAGCGGCGATCAAGGGTCGCTACGACCCGACCAACCTCTTCCGACTCAACCAGAACATCCTGCCGGCGATCGAGAATCCTGGGCAGTGAGGGGTAACCAGACCTGGCTGGTGCTGCTCAAACTACAATGGAAGGGTGACCGTGTACGTCACGAGGGAGCTTCGTGAGAAGACCGACAGGAAGAGTATCCGCTAATAAACTTAATCAAAGGAGAAATCATCATAACTAAGAACAAAACAAACATACGAAATCCTCTCCTTCCCTACGCTGGCTGCCCGCGTTACGCCCTTCCTCGACAAGCCCATGCCAGAATCCGGGAGAGTAAATCGTTCTGGAAAGAACCAGGCGGATAGATAACCTGACCCAAGGAGGAACAACATGAAGATCCAACAGAACAATGGACCGGAAAGTAACTTGCCGATCGAATTGGCCCAGCCTGCCCACCGAGCGCTCGCCGGGGTTGGCATTCAGCGGCTTGAGCAGTTGACCAAATTCACCGAGACCGAGGTCAAGCAGTGGCATGGCATCGGACCCAATGCGTTAGCTCATCTGCGCCACGCCCTCAATGCCAGGGGCCTGTCGTCTGCCAATGGGAATTACGAGGAGAAATCATGAAAGAAACAGCTTTGCAAGATGGCCTGACCCCCTCTCAACTGATCACCAACCAGATCGCAGGACTGACCGACTGGCGCGGTCAATTGATGTCCAGACTGCGTGAACTGATCCACGAGGCCGCCCCCGGCATCACCGAAGAATGGAAGTGGGGCACCGCCGTCTGGTCTCAAAAAGGAAATGTCGTTGCCGCCGGTGCTTTCAAGGATCATATAAAGCTCAACTTTTTCAAAGGCGCTTCCCTCGATGATCCGAAAGGTCTCTTCAATGCCGGGCTGGATGCGAAGGCAACGCGCGCTATCGATTTCAGTGAGGGCGACGAGATCCAGGAGGCGGCCTTGATGGATTTAATCCGCACCGCCGTTGCCCACAAT
>DATDRM010000250.1:0-4453 GCA_035291705.1 Anaerolineales bacterium | reverse complement strand
CAGATAGCGCCGGTCGTCGCGCGGGGCAAGGTGATAACGGTAGATCTGGCCGCGACAGGCGGCGCACTCGTGGGGGCAACCGGCCAGGCAGAGGGTTGTCACTGACACCCCACGCGCCTCGGCTTGTTCCAAGTCCCCGCTCAACGCCGGAGCTTCATTGGGAGATATGGCGACCGTGAGCTGATCCTGGGCTGCCCCAATGACCGCCCGCGCATGCTCTAGCAAGAGTGGGTATCCGCGGACATTCCAGATGTGCTCGGGTTCAGCCTGGATCTTCAGGCTGCAAAGAGAGAGCTGAGCATCGTCCAACGAGGATTGCATTTGAGCGCGTAGCCCCCGGATCAGTTCTTCCGGAGGGAGAGGGGTATAGCGGGTGCCATCCTGTGCATCCAGGCGTACTACCGCGCCGCGCTGCTCGAGTTTTTGCAGTACAGTGTAGATATTGGCGCGCGGCACTGCGGATGTCCTGGCCAGCTCGTACCCATTGAGTGGGTGGTGCTGCAGCAGGGCGACATAGGCCTGCGCTTCGTACTGCCCGAATCCCAGCTCTTGGAGTTGTTCAATCGCGTTATCCAATTATCCTCCTCGTTCGTAGTTGTGAAAGCAACTACGATAATTTTATTCTTGTTCCTCCTGATTGTCAAGATAAAAGAATAAGATTTTGATCGCGGGCTTGGCGATCTTTGCGACTTGGCGGTTAAATATAAACCCGCCCCTAAGGTAATCTGAGAGGCGGGTACCTATACCAACGCGGTTCAGTTCAGACCCATTTTCAGGCCGTCATCGTCACCTGGGGCAAAGTTGTCAGGGCGGCCTGGACGGCTGCCTCAGGGTAAACGTAGTCCTGTAGCTGGCCGCTCAAGTAAGCCTGGTAAGCACCCAGGTCAAAGTGGCCGTGTCCGGAGAGGTTAAACAGGATGACCCGTTTCTCACCTTTCGCTTTGGCGTCAAGCGCTTCATCGATCGCGGCGCGGATGGCATGGGCCGTTTCTGGCGCAGGGATGATGCCTTCGGTGTTGGCGAACTGGACGGCGGCCTCGAAGGTTGCCATTTGCGGTACGGCCACGGCCTGGATATAGCCCGCTTCATACAGGGCGCACAGGCTGGGTGCCATGCCGTGGTAACGGAGTCCTCCAGCATGGATCGGCGGGGGTACAAAGTCATGACCCAGGGTGTACATCTTGACGACCGGCGCCATCCTGGCGGTGTCGCCATAATCGAAGGTGTAGACGCCTTTCGTCAGAGAAGGGGTGGCGGTTGGTTCCACAGCCAGCAGGCGTGTCCGCTGCCCGTCCAACAAGTTCTGACGCAAGAAGGGATAAGCCAGGCCAGAGAAGTTGGAGCCGCCACCGACGCAGCCGATCACCACGTCGGGGTACTCGCCCGCCAGGTCCATCTGTTTGAGGGCTTCTTCGCCGACCACGGACTGGTGCAGGATCACATGGTTGAGCACCGACCCCAGGCTGTACTTCTTCTTCCCGCCCGAAGTAGCCGCGACTTCCACAGCCTCGGAGATGGCGATACCCAGCGATCCAGGGCTGTCTGGGTCTCTTTCCAGCACGTCCCGGCCGAAATGCGTGCGGTCGGTGGGGCTGGCAAACACCTGCGCCCCGTAGGTTTCCATCATGATGCGGCGGTAAGGCTTCTGCTGGTAGGAAACCTTGACCATGTACACCTCCAGGTCGAGGTCAAAAAAGTTGCAGGCCAGGGCCAGAGCGGAGCCCCACTGGCCAGCGCCGGTTTCGGTGGTCATTGCCCGGGTGCCTTCGATCTTGTTATAGAAAGCCTGAGGGATGGCGGTGTTGGGCTTGTGGCTGCCAGGCGGGGAGACGCTTTCATTTTTGTAATAAATGTGAGCGGGCGTGCCGAGGGCTTTTTCCAGTCTGCGAGCGCGAATCAACGGAGTCGGCCGATAGAGCTTGTAAATCTCGCGCACTTCCTCGGGGATCTCGATGTAGCGCTCGGTGCTGACTTCTTGCAGGATGAGCTCCATCGGAAAGAGCACCGATAGAAAGTCAGGGGTGACCGGTTCCATCGTCTGGGGATGCAGCACTGGGGCTGGTGGCACCGGCATGTCGGCGTTGATGTTGTACCAGTGGCGCGGCAGGTCGGATTCGTTAAGTGTAAAGCGGGTCTGGTCAGACATTTTGGGTTCCTCCGTCTCTAGAAAATAAGATTTGTTTTGGCAGGCTTCTGCCGGATCTGGGGACAGGGGAAAACAAAACGCGCCCCATCCCTGTGGGGACGAACGCGTAGTCCGCGGTGCCACCCCGCTTAGGCTGGCGGCGAGTCTTTCGCTTAACCAAAAACCCCGCCGGTGATGCGACGGGGAAAGCGTGCAAAACTTGCACGAGGGCCAGCCTCACTTAATTTTAGTCAGTTAGTCGAGTAGTCAGATAGTCTGTTAGTCAAGAACTTACTACTAAGTGACTATTAGACTATGCGACTATAAGACTAAATAACTAAATGCCTTGCTAACGGAGGCAAGTCCGGCTCAGGCTACTCCACTTTTTCGCGCTTTTCGTACACTTTCGCGCTTTTCGTGTTGTGTTTTGCCCTGCGACTCCGAGGTCCATTCAGCGCCGGCGTGTGGGCGGGATTCTCACCAGGCACCCGTTCTCTGGCCACCGGTTCAGCGCTTACTCGTCCTCTTCACAGTCTTTTTTAGATAAGTTTGGGTGGATTATATTCGAAAGGCAGGATTTGTCAAGCGGAATCAGCCTCCAAATTGATCCTCTCGAGCACTTTGAAAGTGAACGGGAACTGGTTGTGTTCATCAGCATAATGATAGCCGTGCTCTGCCTCGATCCATTCCTTGGGTTTATATTCTGGGAAAAAGACACCTGCATTAACGATTGTGTGTACCAGGGTTAGATAAATGCGGTCGGCGAACTCCAGCGCCTGGGCGAAGATCTGGCCGCCTCCGGCGATAAAGGCTTCTGTTTCCCCACGCTTCTCGGCGATGGCTATAGCCGCCTTCAGGGAGGCCGCGATCAGACAGCCTTCCGCTGCGTAGCTGCGGTTGCGCGTGATAACGATCATCGTCCGCCCAGGGAGCGGCCGGCCGATCGACTCGTACGTTTTCCGCCCCATGATCAAGTGGTGGCCCATGGTCAGGCTCTTAAAGCGTTTCAGGTCGGCGGAGAGGTGCCAGGGCAGGCGGCCCCCCTTACCGATGCCGCGCTGCTCATCCATGGCGACGATGATAGAGATGATCATTTTCTTTTGGTGGGACGCTGATGAACGAGGATATAAACGCTAAGGCGCTAAGACCGCAAAGATAATTCTCGGAAAATTCTTTGTGCTCTTTGCATCTTGGCGGTGAAATCAAGTTTAATCATACCGAGACGTCGGCCTTGATGTGGGGGTGGGCTTGGTATTCGACCAGTTCGAAGTCCTCGTATTGGAAGTCGAAGATCGATTTCACTGCCGGGTTGATCTTCATTTGTGGCAGGGGATAGGGCTGGCGAGTGAGCTGCAGCTGGGCTTGCTCCACATGGTTAAGATACAGGTGCACGTCCCCGAAGGTGTGGACGAATTCACCCGGTTGGAGACCGCATGCCTGGGCGAACATCAAGGTGAGCAGGGCGTAAGAAGCGATGTTAAACGGCACACCCAAGAAGACATCGGCCGAGCGCTGGTACAGCTGGCAGGATAAGCTGCCATTGGCGACATAGAATTGGAACAACAGGTGGCAGGGCGGCAAGGCCATGGCCTCGATCTCCGCCGGGTTCCAGGCGCTGACGATGATCCGCCTTGAGTGGGGAGTGGTCTTGATCTGCTCGATCGCCCACCCGATCTGGTCGATGATGCGCCCGTCAGCAGCTCTCCAGGAACGCCACTGCGCGCCGTAAACCGGCCCCAGCTCGCCGTTTTCGCCGGCCCATTCGTTCCAGATGCGCACCCCGTGTTCTTGCAGGTACTTGACGTTGGTGTCCCCGTTCAAGATCCAGAGCAGTTCGTAAATGATCGATCTGAGGTGCAGCTTCTTGGTAGTCAGCAGAGGGAAGCCGGCTTGAAGGTTATAGCGCGTCTGGTAGCCGAAGACCGATATCGTCCCGGTGCCGGTGCGATCGGCTTTTTGGACGCCATGGTCGAGGATATGTTGGAGAAGATCGAGATACTGTCGCATACCGGCCCTCCTGGAGAAGAGTCTCACTCGGATACCAATTCAATTTGATCAAGCACCTGGCGGGCTTGGGCGATGTCCTGTTGAATCTGTGCCGCCAGCGCCTCCACATTTAGGAAGCGTTGTTCGTCACGCAGACGGCTGAGGAAATTTAGAGAGATGTCTTGCCCGTAGATTTCGGCCTCAAAATCGAGCAGGTGAGTCTCGACGCGTGGGGGGACTGGCTGGGACTCGAAGGTGGGACGAAAGCCGACGTTAGTAACCGCGCCCCAGGTCTTGCCATTTACCACGGCCTGGCAAACGTACACCCCGGCCCTGGGGATG
>DATDRM010000249.1:0-4579 GCA_035291705.1 Anaerolineales bacterium | reverse complement strand
CCTCCTGGCTGGCTTGCTGGCTGTCCCACCCGTGCGCGCCCAGATCCTGGAGTTCCTGCAGATCGGCGTGATCCGCATTTTCCTGACCCAACCCACCCCGACTGCGACTTTCCCTCCTGCTTCAACACCGGAGCCGGTTGTAATCGCTTCACCAGGCAAATCCAAGATCTCGCTGACGCCTGTAAGTACCGAAACCGAAATAACGCCCAGTGCAACCTCTCGCCCGTCTCCCACGCCCCTCGCTTCCCTGCTCGACCTGACTGGCGAGATTACCCTGGCCGAAGCCCTGGACTCAGCCAGTTTCCCCATCCAACTGCCGGCCTACCCGCCAGACCTGGGACTTCCCGAACACGTCTTCCTGCAAGACATGCACGGCCAGGTGCTGGTGCTGGTCTGGCTCGACCCGGTCGATCCAAAAAGAATCCGCTTGAGTCTGCACCAATACACCGGCAGAGATAACATCACCGGGCGTAAATATTCTCCACCCGTCGTCCAGGAGACTTCGGTCAATGGACGATCCGCGGTCTGGGCTGAAGGGCCTTACCTGCTCGAGCTCACCAATGGCGACTATCAACTCGTCCGCCTGATCGAGGGCCACGTGCTGATTTGGACACAGGGTGACATCACCTTTCGCCTGGAGACTGGCTTGCCCCTGGCCGAAGCCGTGCGCATCGCCGAATCGCTACTACCCCTGCCAATTCCCACTCCTTAGCCAGCTACCTATTTCACTCACCCAGGGATATCGTGCGCTATAAAACGCGAATGGAATTCGCCAAAGTTTGGAACCGGCTGAGCCTGACCGGTGTATACAAGATAAACCTGGTCTAAAGGAGGTGCTTCCTATGTCCCACCGCTTAATCCCACTCCTGCTCATTTCAGGATTAATGGCCCTCGCTCTGCCTGCACCCGCGCTGGCTGGCGGTTGGGCTGTGATCACCCTGGACGAGTTGCCCACCCAAGTCTATGCCGGGCAGCCATTTACTGTCGGCTTTACGGTGCTCCAACACGGCAGGACACCCATGGGGAAGTTATCCCCCACCCTATCCGCCAGACACGCCGGTAGCGGTGAATCCATTATTGTGGGGGCCAAACCGGAGAGCGAAATTGGGCACTACACCGCCACTCTGACTCTACCCAGGACTGGAACGTGGGCCTGGTCGATCCAGGCCTTTACCATGGACCAACCCATGCCACCCCTTTCGGTATTGACCGGAACAACGGTCAACGCACCATCCCCTCAGCCACTGCTCCCCCTGCCGCTCATCGTGGGATTTCTCGGGCTAGTCGGCACAGCCAGTGCACTGTGGGTATCGCTTCGCAGGCGCGTGCGCTGGGCACTGACGCTGGCGATTGCTGGAGTGATCGTCAGTGGGGTTAGCTTCACATCAGCCGCCAGCCGGCCAGCAGAGCCTAAATCTCCAGCTATAGCGACCGTCTCGCCACAGGAAATCGGGCAGGCTCTGTTCCTCGCCAAAGGCTGCGCCACCTGCCACGCTCATCAGGAAATTCAGCGCGATATCGACGGGATGATATTTGTCGACATAGGGCCAAACCTGTCGAACTTCTCTGCTGATCCGGAATACCTGCGCGGCTGGTTAAGGAATCCCGCCTCGGTCAAGCCAAAAACAGAGATGCCTGCCTTGCAGCTGAGCGATTCTGAGATCGATGCCCTGATCGCCTTTCTGAACGCAGAATGAACCCAACCAATCACCTTCCCGAAAGATTGAAGCTTTCGGGAAGATGGCTTTATTAAGCTACGGAGACAGAATGATCACAAGGAAGACGAATATATTCTCGTTACTACTGTTCACCCTGGCGCTAGTCGTAGCAGGCTGCGCTAACCCAGCCCGGTTGCCAGTGGAGAACGATCAGGTCAACGCCAGCCCCACTTCTGCACCAACCATGGCATTAATTCTCACCCCAACCGCTATCACAGAGCCTGCAGTGATTACGCCAACGACCGCAGAACCCGCAGAACCCACCGCGAAGCCAGAAAACGCCTGTAGCCAGGTCGCTTTGGGAGAAAGCTCCTTGATGGCTATCTGGGATCGCAAACTGGCTCAACACACCCTCATCCCCATCAACCCGATTTCCGGACAGCCATTATGTGCTTACGCGCCGCTTCCCATTGGCCGAAACTACTTCTACACCTTTTCCCCCGATGGCAAACGCCTGGCCTTGGTGGTCTCCCAGCGGGAAGACGGCCGCGACGGAGAGCTGCAGCTGATCGATCTGCAAAACTGGCAGGTGATCCCTACCTCGATCAAATTTGATTACTGGGTCAGCGCCATGGATTTCAGCCCGGATTGGCATGCCCTGGTGGTAGCCAGCGCTGGACCACCATCCGGCAAACATGGCTTGCCGGATGGTTATCGGCTGGTGGTCATCGACCTGGCCAACCAGTCAATTCAAGCTGAGACATTGCTGGTATTCAGCCCCCGCCTGGTGCGGTTCACTGCCGGTGGCGCATCGCTCGTCGTTTATGGCGGAACGGTAAGAGAAGTAGACCTGACCAATGAAGATCCGCACCTCGTGCTGCTGGACTCCACCAGCCTGGCGAAAGATTGGGAAACCCGGCTGGCAGGCCTTGCAGACGGCCAGATCTGGCAAGACGCGAGCGATAATCCGGACTCTGGCATCTTCTGGTCTCCCGCGATCGTCTTCTCCCCTGAAAAGCAGGCAGTCTTTATCGTCCACGCCGACGCCAACCAATTAACCACAGTTGACCTTGCACTGCGCACCACAAGCACCGTCCAGATCCGGCCGGCGACATCCTGGATCGAGCGCCTTTTGGCGCTCACCGCTGGTGTTGCCCATGCTAAGGGCCTCAACGGTGCAATTAAATCGGCGGTTCTATCTGCCGATGGAAACCGGCTTTACGTCGTCGGAGAGAGCGGGGTTACCTCGCAAGACTCCAATGGGGAGTGGCAGTTTAGCCGGGAAGTCCTAGGATTGCAGGTCATCGATGCTGCCTCTGGGATGGAGATCGCTCGCCTGGAGACTGAATCTACAGATATAGCCCTCTCCAACGACGGGAGGCTACTTTTCCTGCGCGGCTGGTCGGACATCGCCTGGACGGATGTGGTGGACGCCGGTAGCCTGGATCTCGCCGCACACCTGTCCGGGCGCTACCTGATCTCAGGCCGGCTGCTCAACGGAGAAGCCATCCTGCTCTCGAACGCCCAAAACGGAAGCAGCCTGACCTCCCTCGCCAGCCTTGATCCTGCCTCCCTGGAGGAGATCAAAGTATGGGGAGTGCGGGACTTTGCTGGTTGGATAGTTGCACCATAACCGGTCAACGAGCTCATTTCAGCTTATTCTAACGCGCGCCCCAATAACGCCACCACTTCAGCCGCGGATTCCTCGATCGACTTCGTCGTAACGTCAACCAGCGGCCAATCCTTACGCCGCTCGAAGACCTGGTAGGCGTATTCCATTTCCTTACGAACGTAATCCAGGTCTGCATATCCTTGTGCCTGGGTTCCAATGCGCGCGGCGCGAACCTTGCGCAAGTCCGACAGGCGTTCCGGACGGACGATTAGCCCGACCACACGCCGGCGAGGCAGCCCAAATAACTCTTTTGGCGGCTCCACCCCCAGCGCGATGGGCACATTCGCCACCTTCCAGCCGCGGTTGGCCAAATAGATGCTCAAGGGAGTCTTCGAGGTGCGTGAGACACCCACCAGGACAATCTCCGCCCGATCCAGCTCATGGTAGTTGCGCCCATCGTCATGGCGGACGCTGAAATCGATCGCCTCGATACGCTGCATATAGCTGGCGTCGAAGGGGTTAAACAGGCCTGGCTCGGCCCGCGGGGGAGTCGCCAGCAGCTCAGAGAGCCGCGCCAGCAATGGACCCATCAAATCGATTGTCGCCACGTTATGCGCGCGGCCTTCTCTGAGAATGACCCGCCGCAGCTCTGCACTGACGAAGGTATGCACGATGAAGCCGTTCGATCCCGCGGCTTCGTGGACGATGGCGCGGATCTTCTCCGGGCTGCGCACCCCACCGTAACGCGTTATTGAGACCTGCGACGTCTCGAACTGGGTAAACGCGGCGCGCAAGACCCGCTCGGCGGTAGTGCCGGTAGCATCGGACGCGGCAAAGATATGGTACATGGGGCGCCTTCCTCCCTTCAACTGGGGGTTTGCTCTCATTATAGCCTTTATAAGCAATTGTATGAAAATCACAGACTTTGTTAGGCTAGGCCGGAAATTCATTTCCTGAATCCGGCCTAGTTCATTAAGCAATATCTTGACAATTCACTTGCTTTATCGTAAAATTACGATTAGATGAACGATCAAAGCACAACCAAACTCAGTAACGATGAACTGCGCCTGGCCAGGATGTTCAAAGCCCTGGGCAATCCGGTGCGCCTGGAGATCCTGCGCCATCTCACCGAATGCCAGCAGTGCATCTGCGGCGACATCGTCGCTGCCCTGCCCCTCGCCCAGTCCACCGTATCCCAGCACTTAAAGGTGTTAAAAGAAGCCGGATTAATCCGAGGCGAGATCGAAGGCCCGGCGACCTGTTACTGCATCGACAATGAAGGATTAGAGTGGTTTAAACAGGAAGTAAA
>DATDRM010000248.1:0-5186 GCA_035291705.1 Anaerolineales bacterium | reverse complement strand
GTGCGTTTAATCTCCCCTCTCAAGGTAGCCCTGGAGGGATTCAATCCCTTCCCCTGGCCGGTTACGGTAAAATATCGAGGGCTGACTGTCCTGCGACAAAAGGAAAAGACACAGATCATCTTCCCGGATGGACAGGCGGTCACCGTGGAAGACCCTGCGCCGCGTGTGGTATCGTTGGAGTGAATTAGTCATTTAGTCTTGTAGTCTTGTAGTTATGTAGTCTTGTAGTTACGACCTCGGTCGTGTGGAGATGAAGGCGAGAAGGAATGGCATCGCGGTCAGTGTTTAATAGGGGTTTGGTTCTCCTGATTATTCTCACCGGGTTATTGGCCGCCTGCACGTCGACGCAGAGCGGAGCAGATACGGCGGATCCGATCCTGGTCGGGGAGGAGATCGTTATTGGCCTGCTGCTCCTGGCCACACTGGTGGGCATTCTCGCTCGGCAGCTGCGCGTGCCCTACACCCTGGGGTTGGTCGTCATGGGGCTGTTCTTGACTCTATTGCCCAGGGTGGATGTAGAAATCCCCCCTAACCTGATCCTGGGACTATTAGTGCCACCGCTGGTATTTGAAGGCGCGTTTCATCTCAACTTATCCGACTTACGGCGCAACCTGGCGCCCATCCTGGCGCTGGCGGTGCCCGGGGTGTTGATCACCATGCTGCTGGTAGGCGGCCTAGTTGCCTGGGGTACTCAACTCCCGTTAAATGTTGCTTTCGTGCTTGGCGCAGTGGTGGCAGCCAGCGACCCAGTAGCGGTGATCGCCCTCTTCCGGCGCGTCGGCGTCCCAAAGCGCCTGCAGGTGCTCCTGGAGGGGGAAAGCCTGCTCAATGATGGCACAGCGATCGTGATTTTCAGCCTGGTGACCAGCATCGCCCTGGGCGAGACAGATTTCAATCTCTTCACCAGCCTGGTCGACTTTATCCGTATCACCGGAGGCGGCGTGGTGGTTGGCCTGACCCTGGGGTTCTTAATCTCTCAAATGATCGACCGTATCGACGATTACCTGATCGAGACCACCCTGACGACCATCCTGGCCTTCGGCTCTTACCTGGTCGCCGATCAAGTTTTCCATGTCAGCGGGGTGCTGGCGGTTGTCGCCGCCGGGCTGGTGACCGGCAATATTGGCCCAGCCGGCATGTCGCCGACCACGCGCATCGTCCTTTTCAACTTCTGGGAGTACGCCGCCTTTCTGGCAAACTCGTTCATCTTTCTGTTGATCGGATTGCAGATCGACCTGTCCAGGTCAATCACTTCCTGGCAGAGCATCGCCATCGCCATCCTGGCCGTGCTGGCGGCGCGCGCCGTTATCGTGTATGGGTTGGCCTGGGTCGGAAAGGACATCTCTTTACGCTGGCAGCACGTGCTGAATTGGGGTGGCCTGCGCGGCGCCATCTCCCTGGCCCTGGCGCTGAGCCTGCCCCAGGCCCTCGGAGCGGCGCGTGCCGAGCTGCAGGTGATGGCTTTCGGCGTGGTGGTTTTCACCCTTTTGGTGCAAGGATCGACCATGAGCTGGCTGGTGCGGAGATTAGGCCTGGGGGAACGCAGCGAAGTGCAGGTGGAGTACGAACGCCGGCATGCCCGGGCGGTGGCCATACGGGCAGCTTATGACCACCTGGCGCGCATGCGGCGCGCTGGATTGCTGACCGACCACACCTGGCTAACTCTCTCACCTCTGATGGAAGAGCACAGCCAGGCCCTGGTGCAGGCGGTGAAGGACGTGATGGCGGCTAATCCCAGCCTGGAGGCGGAGGAAATGGAGGCTGCCCGCCGCGAATCGCTGCAAGCCCAGCGCAGCGCGCTGAGCGGCTTGCTGAAAGATGGGGTCATCTCAGAGGAGACTTACGCCGAACTGGTGACTGAGGTGGATGCGGCGCTCACCCGTGAAGCAGCCAGCTGGCCCGAGCTGACCCATTACCAGCCGGCGCGGCGTTTGCCGATCGACCGCCTGGTGGCAGCCATGATCCAGGAACAAGACCTGGAGAGCGCCGCCAGTGCCCTGACCAAGCTGGGCTTCTCGATCACGCACCTGCCCAGCGTGGGCGCCTTCCTGGGGCGGCGCAACATCACCCTATTGATCGGCCTCCCCGCCGGACAAGAAGAGGCGGCGGTGGAAGCGCTAAGCAAAGCCTGCAAGCAGCGCGTCGAGTATATCGCCACACCCTTGGAAGGCGCGCCCTTCCCCCTCCCCACCCCTGTGGCGGTCACCGTGGGCGGGGCGACGATCTTTGTGTTCGAGGTGGAGAGGTACGAGGAGATTTGAAGCGAGGTTTCAGCGGCAGCAGATGTGCCAGAGATGCCAGAGGAATTATCTAACCTACAACTTCGCGAGCGATCCCTCACAGGCTGGGGAAACCGAGCAGGCTGCGCACGATGTCACCTTGCCCCCAGTGCAGAAAGGAATGCCCTAGCACAGAGTGGGTCAGGGTGAAGGCTTTCAGCTTTCCCTGCCAGCGGGAGGGTACCCACTCGGCGTGCGGGCCGAACGCCCCCGCCGCGCGCGCCCGCTGGATGAGCTCGCCATCGATCACCTCGCCCAGCACCTCGAGCTGCAGAGTACGGAGGATCTCCTGGGTTTGCCGCCCAACCGCCGCCCGGTAAGCGAGCAGCGCGGCGACATCGATCCGTTGATTTAACTCGCCAACCTCCAGGTCAGTCATCCCCGATCCCAGATAGCGGTGGGATACATTCAGCCTCACCGCCCAGTTGCCCTCATCGAACACCTGCGGGCGGGCGGCAAGGATGAAGTTGGCCCCGAAATCCTCAAGGCGGGTCATGTGCCAGATCAGCCAGGCCAGCGAGTTGAAGCCTGGCTGCGGGCACAGCCGGATCTGTTCGTCCGTCAGTTCGCGCAGGACATTGTCCTGGATAGAAAGGTCAGCTCCACCGACCTCAGCGGTATGGGCGCGGGCGTGCTGGGTGAGAATTATTTCGCGGAAGTCCAAGGCTGCCTCCTTTGCGCTCTATGCTGGTCAATGACTTCGATTATAACAGGTGTTATAATCCGCTTTTCTTACTTGACTATCTGACTACAAGACTATTCGACTGTTAGACTAAATTCGGAGACCATTATAATGAGAGCCCATCGTTTGCTCCTGATTCTGATAACGATATTCTTGCTCCTGTCCGCCTGTAGGCCGCAGACAACAACCCCAACCGCGGCGATCACGACTCAACCATCGCCGACCGAGATCACTCCTTACCCGCCGCCGGTCACAAACGCACCTACTCCCACCCAGGAACCTTACCCGGGGCCGAATTTCACCTTCACCCCCCCCTCCCTGGAACCACCTTACCCGGTCTCGACAGAAACGCCTGGCCTACCTGCGATGGGCACGGCTGCCGGAAAAATCTGCTATCCCAGCGAGTTCATCCCAGCCATGACAGCTTATTTCACAAACATCACCAACGGGGAGAATACCGAGCTGCAAATTTCCGAAAATCAATCCGACTACCAGATCGAGCTGGTTCCTGGTCGCTACATCGTATTCGCTTATCCAGAGGTAGGCAATGGAGGTTCCTATTCACGAGCGGTGCCATGCGGCTTAACCGTCGAATGCACTGATCACACGACCCTGGCATTCGTGGTGCGGCCGGGAGAAACCACCAGCGGTATCGATATCTGCGATTGGTACTCACCCGAGTCCGTCCCACCGAACCCAAAGCCAACCGCCTCTTCATAGGCCGGCCTGAATCAGGTAACGAAAACTAAGGAATCTTAAATTGCATAATCGAAATGTGTTCATCTTGAGCCTGAGCCAGGCTCTTGCGTTTTCCGTCGCGCCAGCGGTCACCCTGATCGGCGGCATCCTCGGATCAGAAATGGCTCCGAACCCCTCCTTAGCAACGCTACCGATATCCCTCATGGTGGTAGGCCTGGCCTTGAACGCAGTCCCGGCCGCGCTGGTCATGCAACGCATCGGGCGAAGATTGGGCTTCATGGCCTCTGCCCTGCTGGGCAGCCTGGCCTGCCTGCTGGCAGCGTATGCAGTCGGGCAAGAGAATTTCCCGTTATACCTCCTGGCCACATTTTTGATCGGCGTCAATGGGGCTTTCGTCATGCAGTATCGCTTCGCCGCTGCGGAGAGTGTGAGCCCCCAATATGTCGGGAGGGCAGTCTCCCTGGTGCTCGTCGGCGGGATCGCGGCCGGCCTCCTCGGGCCGGAGATCGTCAAACGCACTAAGGACTGGTTGGATTACGGCTTATATACTGGTTCCTTCGCCTGCCTGGGGATCCTTTTTCTGGCAGTCTTTTTTTTGATGACTTTCTATAAAGATATAACGCTGCGCCAGGCAGAAGCCAGCGGAGATGAACGCCCGCTGCGCGCGGTGGTCACTCAGCCGATATACTTAACTGCGCTGGCGGCAGGGGTTGTGGCTTATGGCGTGATGACTTTCATCATGACTGCCACCCCGGTCAGCATGCATCTCCTCCACGGCTTCACCATCGACCAGACGGCCTGGGTGATCCAGAGCCATGTGATCGCCATGTACCTCCCCTCCCTGTTCACCGGTTTCCTGGTCGAAAAGCTGGGCATCTTGCGGCTGATGGTGCTGGGGCTGCTGGTCATGCTGACCTGCGCCGGCCTGGCATCGGTTAACCAGGAGCTGCTGGGTTTTTGGGGAGCGTTGGTGCTTCTCGGGATCGGTTGGAATCTGCTCTTCATCGGAGGGACGACCCTGCTGACGCGCAGCTATCGTCCTCCCGAGCGCTTCAAAGCCCAGGCCGTAAACGATTTTACTGTGTTCGGCATCCAGGCTTTAGCATCATTATCCGCTGGAACGGTGATCTACCTCGCCAATTGGAATATCCTGATCTTGCTCACCTTGCCGTTCCTGGTTGTCTTGCTCGCCGGTTTGATCCTCCTGCGCGGGCAGATTTCCCCCGATACAGAAAAAATTTCTGGCCTGCCAGCCAACTCCCCTGATTAACTTGACTTTTCCAGGATATGAACACTCAGATCGTCGGCTCAGCTGGTTGCTCAACCGGAGGCGAGGTCTCAGCCTGAGCAAGACTGATCCTCCAAGAAAGCTTCCAAGACTCTCAGGTATTCCACTGGTACGACTAAGTAGGGAAAGTGCCCGGCGTTGTGGAAGGTGTGGACGGCTGCGGCAGGGTAAGCCTGCTTGAGGTCCTCCCGCACAGGGAGGTCGATCAGCGGATCGTTATCGGATTCCAGGATTAGGA
>DATDRM010000247.1:0-4351 GCA_035291705.1 Anaerolineales bacterium | reverse complement strand
ACAGGATCTTTGTCGCCCCCTTCAGGGTTTACCTGGATACCAGGATGCTCAACCCGGTCTGGAATCAAATCTTCGCCCGCGCTTACGATGGCGCCGGAAACGTGTCTGTACGCCAGTCCATCTGGATTTACCGCACCTCGGTGGTGTTTTTACCTGTAGTGTCCTACCGATAATATAATGACTTAAATCAAGGGATCGGTTCGAATTTCAATCCATATACATTCTCACCCGCCTGCACGCGCACTGGCTCCCAACTGGGTTTCACCTTCATCCCCGGCTTCAATTCATCAAGTGATTCCACCTTGACCTGCCCCATCGCCTTGACATGGTTATCGAATTCCGCCACCCCAATCACCAGGAAGCGCTGGTCGAAGCCCCAGGGTAAGTTAAAAATCTGCGTGTAAGTAATCAACCTGGCGTTACCTTGGGGCTTAATCTCCTGAAACTCGCGCCCCTTGCAATCCATGCAGCGATCGTGGAACGGGTAGTGGAGCTTGCCACATTTCAGGCATTTATAAGCCACGATCCCGATTTCCTTCATTGTTTCACTCTCCTGAGGATGAAGACAACCACATTGTTCCCAAAGCCGCCGAAGTTGACCGTCAGGCCATTTTCAGCATTCTTGACCTGCCTCTCCTTGCCCAGCTCATGGCGCAGCTGAAAGACGATTTCGACCACCTGCGCTACTCCGGTAGCGCCGACTGGATGGCCGCGCGCCTTCAGGCCGCCGGAGAGATTGATCGGGATCTGGCCTCCCAGGCGGGTCTTGCCGGCTAACACAGCTTTCCCGCCTTCGCCCTTCTTGAAGAAGCCGATATGTTCGCTTTCAGCGATCTCCAGGATGGTAAAAGCATCGTGCAGCTCGGCGACATGGATATCGCTGGGTTTAAGCTTTGCCATCTCGAAGGCCTGGTGAGCTGCCAGGGTGACCGCCTTCAGGTCGGTCGGGTCCTCTCGTTCTTGCAGCGTGTGGGTATCCGTGGCCTGGCCGAAACCGGCGATCAGGATCGGCGTTTTAGCGGCCTTCTTAGCCATCTCCAGAGGACACAGGATAACGGCCGCCGCCCCATCGCTCACCGGGCAGGCGTCATATAAATGGAGCGGGTCAGCTGCAGGAGGGTTGTTGACCACCGAGTGCGGGCTATCATAAATCCCTTCGCGGGTAATGGCCATCTCGACGTGCGCGTAGGGATTCAAAGCGCCCATCGACTGGTTCTTGATGGCGACCTCCAACAACATCTCGCGGGTCAGACCGTACTTCTCCATGTACAGGCGGGTGAACATGCCTGCCATGCCAGGCAAGGTGATCCCATACACGTATTCCGCCGTGGGATGGGTCATGGTAGAGACAAAATCTGTCGCCCGCCACCCGGTCACTTCGCGCATTTTCTCGCCGCCCACGACCAGGACGTAGTCGTAATAACCGGAAGCTACCGCCAGCAGGCCGTTTTTGACCGCCGAGCCGCCAGAGGCCGGGCCATTCTCGATCGATTCAGCCGCAGCCGGGTAAAGGCTGAGCCGGTCAACCAGGGCGCTGGCGACCGAGGTTTGATGCTGCAACATGCCGGCCCCCATGTTGGCTACATAAACCGCGTCCACTGATTTATCACCCAATCCGGCGTCGTCTAAGGCCTTCAAGGAAGCGTAAGCCAGCATGTCCATCAGGCTGTCTTCGTCCCGTCGCCCGAAGGGGATCATGCCGGCGCCAATAATCGCGACGTCTCTCATTTCATCATCTCCCTTTTAAACCCGCAATATGTTCTCGGATAGTATCTTCATCGGCAATCAAGATCTCTTCTTGAGCCTTAGCCAGCAAGTTTGGGGGGACCGGACGATCCCCAACCACCAGGCGCGGTTTGGAGTCAAAATACAACTCTCTGGTCAGCCGGTAGGAGCTTGCCCCGCCCAGCTCGTGCTGGATGTCCGTCTTTTCCAGACCGTACTCGATCATCCAGCGCCGAAAGCCGATCGGACTTTCCGCCACGATCAGCACCTCCTTTTGTCCCAAATATTCGATGTGGTGCTCCATTTTCGAAGCAAAGAGGTGAGAACCGACTCGCAAACCACGGTCGATTGCCAGGGTGTGCAGGCTGATGCCAATATCCTTGTCCATCATACGCCCATTGACGATCCCCACCAGGTAGCCATCCACCTGCCCAACGATGCAATACTCGTTACGCACACGGTAGGTGTACCAGCCAAGCAGCTCCGCGTACAGGCGCGCCCCGACAATGTCATAATAATCCCGGTGGATGAACAGGGTCGGGTGGACTGCTTTCAACAGCGTGGGGACGTCCTCCCGAGTGACCTCGCGCACCACCATTTTCTTGCCATTAGCGAGGGTGATCGCCTTGGAGGGGTACGGCGGCTGTTCGACTTCCGGTGCTCTGAGCACTTTTTCCAATTCCATATCAATTGCCATGAGAAATCCTCCGCGATTGAAGATAATATCTGATTAACCCAGGTTAGCCTGGCTTATAGCGTTAATCCGTTCCACGTGCCTCGGGTCATACGCATCGCCAAACTTCGTCTTTGGCAATTCGGCTTTCTTTTGCAGCAATGCCTCGTACTCGGCGTCATCCACGATCGCCACACAGCGCCCGATGCTCGATTCGCCATCTACGAAGCGCCACGGGAAGAATCCAACCGTGACGCGGCGGTTGAGCAGCAGATCGATTTCGCCGCCCAGGCATTCAGCATGGACGATCCCATACGGGAACATCTCCAGGTGCATCAGTTGGTACTTGGTGTCATCAAAGAATTCGGCCAGGGGTTTGCCGAACTTCTTTTTGAAAACTTTCTCTGCCTGGCGGGCCTGGCGCGGCATCCAATCCCGGATGATGGTGTTCATCGGGTGATCGGCACTGCCGCAGTCCACCCCGATCCAACGGATTTTCTTGGTCTTAGCCCAATCGGCGAACTCCCGGTCGGGTCCCGGGTGCATGACCATATAACGGATTTCATTTGCGCTGGGCATATCCCAACCGAAGTGGTGGTAGCCGGTGTGGATGATCAGGATGTCGCCTTCGCGCACCTCCACCCGCTCTTCGACCATCTGGCTGGTGTAGACATCATAGTCGCCGCAGATATCGCTCAAATCGACCACCGCCGCCGCGTGCACCAGGTAATCCATTCCCAGGGAGGCGATATCCTTGCCAGGAGTGTGAAAATGGATTTCGCCATCCAGGTGAGTGCCCAGGTGGTTGGAGTGAGTCACGAGCTGTCCATTCGCTCCGTTCGGCGCCAGGCGCTTGAAATACTTGACCTGGAGCGGTTCGTAAGTCGGCCAGGGGGGCGTGGCGATGCCCAAAGGTATAGTGAGATCGATGAATTTCATGGTGTGAACTCCTCATTTTAGGTGATTAGTCTTTTAGTCTCGTAGTCATTTAGTGAAGGGGTTATTCTCGTTTATAAGGTTTCAGCAGCGCCCCTGGGTAAGTAGCATTGCGCCCGGCAACTGCCAGGGCAAGGATCGTCACCAGGTAGGGTAAGGCCAGGAAGGTCTCATAAGGCAAATCCAGACCGGTGACCTGTAAACGGAGCTGCAGGGCAAAGACCCCCCCAAAAAGTAAGGCTCCCCACAGCACTTTAACAGGGTGCCAGTTGCCGAAGATCACCAGGGCGATGCACACCCAGCCTCGCCCGGCAATAATACCATAGGTAAACGATCCTAATTGAGCCAACGAAAGGAAAGCCCCACCGGCTGCCATCAACCCTCCGGCGATACTTAACGCAAGAAAGCGCATTCGGAACACATTGACACCGGCGGCATCGGCAGCTTCCGGATTTTCTCCCACAGCCCGGATCTGGAGGCCAACGTTGCTGCGGTACATCATGAGCCAGACAACCGGCACCAGGGCCAGGGCAATGTAAGTCAGGGTATATTGTTCGAAGATCGTCCCCAACACCGGCACCTGCCCGAGGGGGGAGAGGCGTACAAATGGCTCGATGGCGGGAGGGATGCGTGGCTCACCATAAACCAGCCGAAATCCAAACAAAGATAACCCTGTAAGCAATAACGTGATCCCCAGACCTGAGACATGCTGGCTGACGCCCAACCGCACCGCTAATAACGCCATCAACATGCCTGATAATACCCCCGCGCCGATCGCCGCAGCCAAACCTACCCCAAGTGATAAAGTTTTGTCGGCAACCACAAAGCCCACGAAGGCCCCCAGGAACATTGTCCCTTCGATGCCCAAGTTTAAGATGCCGGCTCGCTCGGCGTAGAGTTCACCCAACGTCGCCAGGAGTAGCGGGGTGGCTACGCGGAGTGTTGCAGCAATCAGTCCAACGATAAAATCATCCATGTGCTGATAACCCTAGGCACCAGAATTGGTCTCCCGCTCGC
>DATDRM010000246.1:0-4967 GCA_035291705.1 Anaerolineales bacterium | reverse complement strand
TGTATTTTGTAAAATAAAAACCGACCACCCTGGCTGAAAATTAACATTGAAAAACCGTCCACCGAAGCTCAGTCTCCAGGTACCATAGCGGATCTGGAGGTAAGGAGATGAGAACGGTGGAAGATTACGAAGCCATACGTCGAGCGTATTTTGTAGACAAGCTGAGCATCCGGGCGATCCATCGGAAGCTTGGTTATGACCGAGAGACGATCCGCAAAGCGATCGTGCAAGCAGCGCCGATGCCCTACACGCTGGCGAAACCGCGTGAAGCGCCGGTGATCGGACCTTACAAACAACGAATAGCCGAACTACTGAGCGAGAGCAAGCAGCAGAAACGGAAACAGCGCTATACGGCGCACCGGATCTATGAGATATTGTGCAGTGAAGGGTACACGGGCAGCGAAGGGTCGGTGCATAACTACGTTGGTCGAGAGCGGCGCAAGGATGAGTACAAGGAGAAGTACATTCCATTAGAATTCGATCCAGGGCAAGACGCCCAGGTGGACTGGGGCGAGGCAGAAGTGCTCCTGGCTGGAGAACGGGTAACGGTGCAGCTGTTCATCCTGCGGTTGAATTACTCGAAAGCGCGTTTTGTGATGGCGTTTCCATTCCAAAAGCAAGAAGCATTTTTCGAGGGGCACAACCAGGCATTTCGCTTTTTGGGTGGTGTGCCACGGCGACTGACCTACGACAACCTGAAAACGGCGGTATACAAGATACTGAGCGGGCGTAATCGGCAGGAGCAGGAGACCTTCAAGAGATTTCGCAGCTACTATCTGTTTGAGAGCAACTACTGCAACCCAGCCCAGGGGCACGAAAAGGGTGGGGTGGAGAATGATGTAGGCTACGTTCAGCGCAACTTCATGACGCCGCTGCTGGAAGTGAGCAGCTATGAAGACCTGAATGCCCGGCTGTGGAAAGCCTGCCAGGAGAATTTACACCGGCGGGTGCGTGGCCAGCTGGCTGGTGTGGTCGATCTGCTGGCGGATGAGCGTAGCAAGTTCCTACCACTACCCGCCGAGTTATTTCCGGCCTGCGTCAGTTCTCCGGTGAAACCGAACGGCTACTGCCAGGTAGAGTTGGACACCAACCGTTACTCCGTTCCAGTTGAGCATGGCAACGACCAGTTGGTGCTGCGAGCCTATCCGTTCCGGGTCGAGATATTGCTTGGTAAGGAGGTGATTGCCGCTCATCCACGTTGTTTCGCTCGTGAACGGGATGTGCTTAACCCACTGCACTATCTGAACTTGCTGGAACAGCGCCCGGGAGCCTTCGAACATGCCAAGCCGCTGCGCTATTGGCGTAAACACTGGCCCAAGGATTACGACCGCCTGCTGGAAGCGCTGCGCACCCGCTTGCCAGAAGGGCGCGGGGTGAAAGAATTCATCGCTGTGCTCAAGCTGCACCAAGAGCATCCGGCAGACCAGATTCAGCAAGCTGTGCATAATGCACTGGAGTTGGGGGCTGCCAGCCTGGATGGGGTGAGGCTGTGCCTGCGCCAATTGCAGCCTTCACAGCCGCCATTTTCCACGTTGGAAGCCGAGCGCTTCGCCAACCTGGCGGCTTTTGGCAACCAGCCGGTGAACTTGCAGCAATATGATCTGTTGGCGGCGAGGTGAACATGGAACGCAACGATCTGCTTGAATCTTACCTGCGCCAGCTGCGTTTGCCCAGTTTTGCACGCAACTACCAATCGTTCGCTGCGGACGCTGCCCGCAGCAACCTGGATTACACCCGCTACTTGTTGGCCTTGGCCGAGCAAGAAGTGACCAAGCGCGAGCAAAACCGCATCCAAAAACGGGTCAAGGCTGCCCGCTTTCCGGTGTTCAAAGAACTGGCTGACTTCGACTTCTCCGCTCTGCCCAGCCTCAACAAGGCTCAGGTGCTCGATCTGTCTCGCGGCGAGTACATCCAAAAGCGCGAGCCGATTGTGTTCATTGGCAATCCCGGCCTGGGGAAAACCCACCTGGCGATCTCCCTGGCCTTATCCGCCTGTCGCCAGGGTCGCAAAGTCCGCTTCTGGACCGCCGCCGGACTGGTGAATGAGCTGCTCCAGGCTCAAGATGAGCATCGTTTGCACCGCTTCATCGCTGCCGCTCTCAAGCTCGATCTGATCGTGATCGACGAGCTCGGCTTCATCCCCTTTTCGGCCAGCGGCGCCCATGCCCTGTTCACCTTCTGCTCCGAAGTCTACGAGCGCCTGGCTCTGATCCTGACCACCAACCTTAAGTTTGCCGATTGGGTTCAGGTGCTGGGCGATGAACGTCTTACTGCCGCCTTGCTCGACCGCATCACGCACCACGCTCATATCCTGGAGTTAATCGGCGAATCCTTCCGCTTTCGGGAGCGTTTTCGGGATGGCTAAAAAAGAAGGTTTATCGCTTTTCCCGGCCATTGTCAGGGCAGAAAAAGAACAGAGGGCTTTGGATCCTGCCACAGCCCTCTGCCCTGACAACGGCACTCTCCCGGCGCTCAGGTCGCTCCTCAGCGTTGCCCTATCCTCCGTTCGAGTGCGGCGATTCTACCATGTGGGTACGCTTGGTAACTGGTCGGTTTTTCGTTGTGAATTTTTAACTTCAAAATGCCCAAGTGGGCGGTTTTTCGTGATTAATGTGGTAGGTTTTTCAATTGACAAATACACCAACCGGATTAGAACATGTGTTCGCTTGGTCGCAGGTTCGAATCCTGCCGGGCCCACCAATAAACCCCCTATGCTCACCCTCCGCCCCCTGCGCTGGCCGGATGACCGGCAGGCCAGCCTGGCCCTGGACACATCCTTCACCACCGCAGGTAGCGCGGCGACCCTGGAGCCTGCAGAGATTGCCCGGGCACCCAACCCTGAAAATTGAAAATATTTACTATTTCATCCAGATCACTTCGTCAAGATCGAAGCGGCAATCTGCGGGCCAGCCATCCACGTAGCCGGTGAATTTTAAAACCTGCGAATAGCACTTCGGCGCTAAATGGCTCGCCGCAGCCTGGTGCAGGCTGTTTTCCAGCGCCCAGGTTTTGCTGGCTTCCATCGACGGCAGCACGGCGGTGTTGGCGTATTCCCCACCCATCCTGGCCGTATTGTACAGGCCGACACGATACTCCCCCAGGCTTTCGATCAGCCGGTCGTCTGTCCGGGTCAAATCCTTGGTAAGGTTCCCGTCTGGATCGAGGGAACGGATGCCATAAAAGCCCACGATATAGGGGCGCTCCAGTAGGAGTGTCTGGTGCGTCGCAACAATCACGCGATGGGTGAGATGGCCATCCTGGCTGGGAATAGCGTAAGAACCGCTCCGGATCTGGGGGGAGGCAAAAATAAAATCCGCCGCCGCCTGCAAGATTTTCAGGCAGATGGCGATGCCTTCAGCGGTCTCGCCGGTGGAATACTGTTCCGGGCTCAAAATGGTTCGCTGCACCGTACTAAATTTTACTCGATATTCCTCCGGATGATATCCGGTATCTCCTGAGGGCAGTACTACGTTAATGAGGTGCGATTTGGCCCCGCCCTGGATACAGCCAGTTCCCGCCCGGCCAACCGGCCGCAACCGGCCTCTGGTGAACGAAACTGGCGCCGAAGGCATGATTTTATAACCCAACTGGATAAAAACCCGTGTCCGCTTGATCGCAGGCTCGAATCCTGCCGGGCCCACTTCTGCCACATTTTGGATACATTACGAATCTATTGGTAAATAGGGAGGCTCTTAATATCCGATGGGGAATTTAGGCCTCGATCTACATTTATCGAATAAACCCCCGAAACTTGGGAAGTTACCGATCTTACGACCAGGGCTGTTATACTCGTGCTTGACGGAATCACAAACGCCAGGTTGCCCTGGCGTTGCGGTTGGATCAATCCAGGTCGCGCGACCTGCCCATCACAAAGGGACTACATGCCCGGCATTTTGACGCCTATTTGCGCCAGCGCCGCCGGAATGCCACCGTCGGCGGGCGACTCGACGTGAATTTGAGAGACTTTGTCGCCTTGCACAGTGATAATGTAGGCATCCTTAACCGATACCTTTTTCCCAGTTGCCGGGATAGTCGGCATCCCCGGCATTGGCAGACTCAACGGACCGGTATTGGTGCCAACCCACTGCGCTTTCACCGTAGCCTGATTGCCGTTCACTGTGACCTGTTGAATTTCAAATTTAAGGTCGGGAAAAGCAGTCATGAACCCGTCCATCATGCTGAGAGCTTCCATGGCTGGCATGGGCTGTGGTAGCACACCGCCACTGAAGACGGCATCCGCGGTAATGTGCGCTTTCATATGTTCTACATCGGTCATCATCGTAATAAAATCACGGGCAACTTGTTCAACGCTCATCTGAGACTCCCTTTACTGTCCTGTTAAACGGATATAAAAGATAGTATAACACATGATACGGCGATCCATTGGGCAAGAAACGGATTTGTTTTGGCAGGCGGAAGCAGGGGTTCCGCCCCATAAGCCAGCCTGATTGGGTTAGTGCCGGGAGCAATCGCGGCCTTAGAGCTTGTTAGCAACCGTGCCCGAGGGCCAAGAATTCCGCGAGATTCGGCCTGCAAGGGGCGGCTGCAGTTCGAATCCTGCCGGGCCCACTTTTTTCTATCGAGTTTTTTTCCTCTTGCATTTTCCATTAGCTCGTTGTAGGATTGTATAGCCGGATGGTGCAAGCTTGACCCCGCGACCGGCGCAGCCTCCTGGCCCAGGTCAGGAGCCTGGCCAAACCGGCCCAGGCTTAGTATTACAGCGCAACATCGGTAGTTGTTGAAATGCCAAGTCGGGCGAGCCTGGACCTACGATGAGAAACATAAGCGACATGATTACGTTTCTGGTAATAACGCACCATGCGCAATGCGGCAGCTGCATCGAAAACCGGTCTTGGCAAAACGCTGGTGAGTAATAGGCGAACCTGATAGACCGTCAAAGCCGGGGCCTTCTCCTTGAGCTGGATCCTCAAGCGGACCAGAAAGTGATGAGCCAAGGATACAAGCAG
>DATDRM010000245.1:0-5289 GCA_035291705.1 Anaerolineales bacterium | reverse complement strand
CCTTACAATTTGTTCTTATTGGATTCAATCTTTTTCACAAGCGAACGATAGCCATGTTCCTCTGCGAGCCTGAGCCCCTCCTCCGCTAGGCGATGCGCCTCTCCTTTTTTACCCATTTTGGCCAGGATAATCGCCTGGTTATATAAAGAGATTGCCAGTCCATGCGGGTTTCCCAGCTTGCGACAGATGCGTTCCTCCTCCTTGTGCATTGCCATCGCCCCGTTCAAGTCGCCGCGGGCATAAAGGATATTCGCCTGGTTGCCAAGCGAGGTTTGCAGCAATGCCATATTCCCCAGCTCGCGGCAGATACACTCCTGCTCCTTGTGCAGCGCCATCGCCCCGTCCAGGTCGCCACGGACATTGAGAATCACTGCCTGGTTGCCAAGCGAGCGTCCCAGCCCATCCTTGTCCCCCAGCTCGCGGCAGATGCTCTCTTCTTCCTTGTGAAGTTCCATCGCTCCATCCAGGTCGCCGTGGGCATGAAGGATAAGCGCCTGGTTGCCGAGCGAGTGTTCCAGCTCGTACTTATCCCCTAGTTCGCGACAAATGCGCTCCTGCTCCTTGTGCAGTGCCAGCGCCCCCTCCAGGTCACCGCGGTACTTGAGGATCAGCGCCTGGTTGTTGAGCGAATGAGACAGCCCAGTCTTGTTTCCCAGCTCGCGGCAGATGCGCTCTTCTTCCTTGTGCAATGCCATCGCTCCGTCCAGATCGCCGCGGTCAGCCAGGATCAGTGCCTGGTTGCCGAGCGAAGCTGAGAGCCCTGCCTTGTCCCCCAACTCGCGGCAAATGCGCTCCTCTTCCTTATGCAGCGCCAGCGCCCCGTCCAGGTCGCCACGCGCCTTGTGGATCAGCGCCTGGTTGCCGAGCGAGTGTCCCAGCCCGGCCTTGTCCCCAAGATCGCGGCAGATGTGCTCCTTCTCCTTGTGCAGTGCCAGCGCCCCGTCCAGGTCACCGCGGATATAGAGGATCAATGCCTGGCTGCCGAACGAGATTCCCAACCTGCCCTTGTCTCCCAGCTCGCGGGAGATGCGCTCCTGCTCCTTGTGCAGCGCCAGCGCCCCGTCCAGGTCGCCGCGGTCCTTGAGGATCAGCGCGCGGTATCCGAGCGAGAATTGCAGCCCAGCCTTGTTCCCCAGCTCGCGGCAGATGCGCTCCTGCTCCTTGATTAGAGCCATCGCCCCGTCCAGGTCGCCGCGGTCAGCCAGGATCAGTGCCTGGTTGCCGAGCGTCCGCTGTAGCCCGCCCTGGTCCCCCAGTTGGCGGCAGATGCGCTCCTCTTCCTTGTGCAGCGCCATCGCCCCGTCCAGGTCCCCGCGGTCAGCCAGGATCAGTGCCTGGTTGCCGAGCGAGGCGTGGAGATTTGCAAGATCCCCTGCCCGACGGTAATGATCGACGAGATAGGTGCCCAAGGCGAGCGCTTCGGTTAGATGACCTGTATCACGCATCAGAATACTGATCGGCCAGACAGTATCCGCATAGCGATTTGGATGCTCGACTACCTGGCGATAGGCATCCCGTATTCGGAAGGGTGAATCCGTTTCCACCTGAGCCCAACAGGTCTTGACTTCAATGGGGTTGAACTTCCAGGCGGCTCCCAAGAACTCAAAATCCCCGAGTAAGGTAGACAATCGTGGCCATTCCCTGGCTTGAGCCAGCTGCCAGGGTAGTTCATCCAGGCGGCGGGGGGAGTCTCCGGACTGTGCCTGGAAATAATCCGCCAGGCGCAGGTGAGCCGATTTCTGCATTGGTCGATCCGGCAAATAACGGTTTTGCACAGCCTGGCGTAGATATCCATGGAAGAAACCGATCAGACCTCCTCGGCTGAGAAAGGACTGCTCCAGGGCCAGGTACAGCGGCGACCAGTGGGCGCGCGGCAGGGGCCGGCCGCCCGCACCGAGCAGGTCCATCAGTTCGGCTTCGGAAAGACCTCGCCGGGCTGCCCAAAGCAGAGCCATGGAGTCGCGCACCAATCCCGGTCGCTCGCGTTCGTAGTCCTGCTCGCAGCGTTCCAGGATCAACTGGTAGAGGGCTGGGATGGTTAGCGCTCTCAGATACCCCTCGATCCGCTCGCTCAGCTGCTCGTGCACACCGAACAGGCGCAGTTCGTCCAGCAGCACACGCAGGAACAGCGGGTTCTGGCACTGCGCAGCGCTGGCAATGCGCTCCATCTGGGCCGGGCTGAGGGCCTTGGTGAAGAGGGCCAGGTATTCCTGGATTAGCTGTTTGCGTTCCTCGGGCTGGAGCGACTCCACCGTCAAAGCCGGCCAGCCGCGTTTCTGGAGTTCGTCCAGCGAGCGGCCAGGCAAGGTGGAGAGGAGCATGCGCACGTTGGCGGGGATGTGGGGCGGCAGCCAGACCAGGTCAGGCGCCCCGTCACGGTCATCCAACTGGTTGAGCGCATCCAGGATCAAGACGACCCGCCCCCGGGCGGCAGCCATATTGAGCCAGTTGGCGAAGGCTATGCGCAGGGCGTCCGGCTGGTCGGGGATTTCTTCTCTAATGTCAAATTTCCGCTTGAACTCACCCAGGATGCGGCGCAGCATGGATGCCCAGTCCGCGCTGGCAGGTGTGGCGCCGATGAAGTGCATCAGCACCAAATCGTCTGGATACTCCCTTCTATAACGTATGGCCCAGTTGGCCAGCAAGGCAGATTTTCCCGATCCCGATTCACCCAGCACGACCAAAGGCGCGCCATCTCCGCCGGCGTGCGCCTCCAGCTGGTCGAAGTAGGTCTGGCGGCCAATATAGACCCCCATCCGGCTGCGGGCAAAGACCTCGTGCTCGGCCGCTTCCCGGTCGAGCGGGTCCGGCTGCGAGCCTTCTGGATAGAGCTCGTCAATGATGGCGGTCAAATCCTTCAGCACCCATTGCCCAAATTCCTTGGGGTCCTGGTAATTCTCGTGCACCGGAAAGCCGCTGCTGCGGATGCGTCCCTTCAAATCCACCAGTTTGTGCTTGCGCTGGTCAGCGCGTCGCTGCGCCTCGGCGGAGCCATACCGCCTGGCTTCTTCCGGTGTGGTACTCTCAAAGTAAGCGGATCGCTCTTTCGGAGGGAGAGACTCAATGAATTTAGGGTCGCGAAAATAAAAGAAGGCATGTTCTGCCATCTCGGGGTTATTAAGCACCCCATGCAGAATTTCCAGTTCGGTCACCGAGTGATCCAGGTGTTCTGCCAGCCAGGGCTGTTGCTTGATCAGATCCGGGGGAATTTCATCCGGGATCCAGCCGTAGCGCTCACCCAACAGCCCGATGAAGTAGGGCCGGCAGCGCTGGATTTCGTCCAGGCAGATCGGCAGAACCTTGCCCTCGGATTTTTGTTCGTCCGTAATGCCCCAGCGTAAATCTACTTCCCCCCAGGTGGCGCCGCGCCGCTCGCACAGCTTGCGCAGTTGCGGAAAGATGAACTTGGCCAGCTCATCGCGCTCGGCCTGCATATCGCGAAACGTGGATGAGATGAACACTCGTATAAGACGCGCCGGCTGGTTGTTTTTTGTAACGTCCTCAGGTTTTGCTCTCACGGCAGCCGAATCTGCAGGTTCATCACCGCTGGTTTCGGTCTTTACGCCTTCCTTTTTCATTACATCCCTCCCCGGATACACCATTTGGTCATCTTCGTTCGTCCCTTCGCTTCGCTCAGGTCAAGCTTTCGTCCATCGTCAAGGATACATTTTACCAGGCAGCCGTCAGTTGATCCTTGGCGCAGAACCAAATGTGAAAAATGCACATTTATCTGAACTATCTCGAGGCTTGACCATCGTTTGTGTAACGGACATGTTCTGATTTCGTTTAGTATTAATATAATCGCCTCTCAATCCCCTCTAACTGAAGTATTATTATCTCTCCATCTATTCTTGTTTTATGTTATTAAGCGTTTCAGATATAGCATTGCCTCCATGTTTCGACGAATTGAGATAACCTGTTGTTTGTGAAGTAAGAAAATGGACCCCATAAAGAGTAGCTCCGATCTTCGATTTGAAGTCAGGTTGATCCAGATCGTTGCAATTATCCAGCTCCTGATTTTTTCATTTAGCGCTGGCATTCTTGTTTTCTCGGATCAACCCTTCAATTTGTCATTGGTGACTTTGGCAATATTTTCTCTTTCAATCGCATTTCTATCCGTGATTATCTTTTATTTTCGATTTAACTCCCTTCCAGTCGTCAAGAAAAAGAACTCGCTCTTGAAACAACGCAGGGCTTTAGAGAAACGGATAAGTAGAAATGATCTTGAATCAATTAAGTTGCGTGCGGAAAATGCTCATTTTGAAAATGATCGGAAAGAGGTTGAAGCTCGCCATCGACTGCGGGCATTGAATCAGGAATTAGCTGTGTTGAAGTTTCGATTATTTCCGTATGGCCAGGTCACCTTGCTAGCGCGGGTAAAAGAAACCTTTAGAGCCAGCTTTCCATCTACTACATTACCTGGATTTATTCCATCAATCATCATCGGAGCCCTTGTTGTGCTCTGTCCATTAAGTCAAGCCATGATTGGTTTGGGTTCAACTGCTTCTATGGTCGTTGCTTCAATTCCGACTCATACTCCAACGTTTACTCCAACCGACGCGCCGACTTATACCCCTACCTCAACCTGGACCACAACCTCTACGCCCACACGGACCTCAACCGACACACCTACCTCAACCATCACACCGACTTCGACACTTACTCCCACCTCAATAATTTCTTTTACTACTTCGGATACCCTCGCTCCTTCCACTACGCTTCCCACCATCGATTCGGCTGGTTGTGTTCCGAAGGATACGACTAGAGAAGTTGGAAAGTTTACCAGGGTGATTGATGGAGCCACGATAGAAGTTTGGATGAACGGTAGCGATTATCGTGTGCGCTATATTGGCATAGATATGCCTGAGTCCGATCAATTATTTGGGCAAAATGCCAAAGCAAAAAATGTTTTATTGGTTTCAGGAAAGACCGTTACATTGGTCAAAGATGTTTCAGAAACTGACCAATATGGTCGCTTGCTCCGCTATGTGTTTGTTGGTGATTTGTTCGTCAACTATGAGTTAGTTCACTCAGGTTATGCGATTGCCGCTACCTATCTCCCTGATGTCGCATGCGCGGAAATATTTATCGCAGCGGATTTGGATGCAAGAACCCAACAACGCGGTCTTTGGGCGCCGACCCCAGAACTGTGTCGTCCTGATATATATTTACAGGTATAACTAAGTGAAATGAAGCAGAGGCCAGGATGACAAAGGCAAAAATCAAAAGATACAGCGAAGGTTTCAAACGCCAGGTAGTTGCAGAATACGAAGCTGGGAGCAGTATACC
>DATDRM010000244.1:0-19206 GCA_035291705.1 Anaerolineales bacterium | reverse complement strand
CGACCATTCGACACCCACCCGCCTGCGCACGCATTCCTGGCATCCGGTGCCTTTCCTGCTCTGGGCGCCGGCCACCGTCCGCCCGGATGACCAGACCCGGTTCGGTGAGCGCGCCTGCGCCCGCGGCGGCCTGGGGAATTTACCGGCGCTGGATGCCATGCCCTTGGCATTAGCCCACGCCGGGAGGTTGGAGAAGTTCGGGGCGTAAGCCATGGACATCTCTGCATATTTGCATTTGAAATGCAAATATGCTGAAGGATCTGCTTATACCCATTTTCATCGATCTGAAGAATCACGATTTGATTCTAAAGGCGACGCTTTCCGCCGTAGGCCCAATGCCACGGCCAGCCCACCAACCAGTGACAGCGCGGCGATCGCCAGGAAGGCGTCTCGCCAGAAGCGCTCCGGAAACAGGCGGATCAGTGTGTCAGAATAGCGGAAAACCCAGGTACCAGGGTCGAAGAAGACTTCGTGGAAAGCCACGAAGAACACACCAAAACCAACCAGCACGATCGGGATGATCACCCCGACGAATATCACCGTCAGCCAGCCGCCCCTGGAGAGAGCCTGGCGGAAGGTAAGCCACCACCGGGCACGCCAGGCCCATAAACCCAGCAGGAGCAGCGCCAGGAGGCTGGCGTACCAGACACGCAGGGCGCCTGTAACCACGATCTTTACATCAACCATATGGCCGAGCTCGCGTTCGTTATACACCGGAGAACCGTCTGCGAAACGCAAATCACCCAGGAATGAGATCCCCGCCTGGTTGAGCAGGTAGTCCAGGGCGATCTGCGACCAATACAGGCGGTCAGCCTGTGAGAAACCATATGGGTCGTCTGGGAAATTTGGGGTGCGATATTCAATGTTTACGAAGATGGGGGTTAACAGCACTCGCACCACGGTTAAAACCAGTGCCACGAGCACTATTAGGCTAACCACCCCGGCGAGGATTCTATAGAATAAAACCGATCTCTGGCCAGTTTGTCCGCGCGCACCAGGCTTCATTGCAATACCTCCATATCTCCAAATAACACAAACCTGAGGATCATATTGTTTGTGATCCACTCGATCGGCGCCCGGTCGTCGGTGAAAACGGTCGTCGCAGCGGGTGTTGGCTGCATATTCAGCGCAGCCAGCCTGGCGGCCTCGATCAGCAGGGGATGCACATCCCCGCGCTCGCTCAGATAGACCAGGTTGCCGTATAAGTTCTCTACAGTTGTCGGCTGGAGGGTGGCATACACCACGCTGTTGAACGTCCCTGGCACATCCATCACATAAATTGAAGGGAAGAGAGTGCGGATCGTCCCCACCAACCCATCGATCAAGCGCCGGTCGTCTGGCGCCCGGCCGACATTGATCACCAGGACGCCCTCCCTGGTCAGGTGATCCCTGGCGATCTGGAAGAACTCGCGCGTCGTCAGGTGCCAAGGGATATAGGGCGGGCGGTAGGCGTCTACCCCGATAATCGTGTAGCGGCGTGAGCTGTGTTCCAACCCCCAACGGCCATCCTGGGCAATGGCATTCAGGTTGGGCGCGTTCATGTCGAAATACTTGCGCCCGACGGCGATGATCTCGGGATCGATCTCGAACCCATCGATCGGGATCGGCCCGTAAGCCGCCGTCGCCTGGCGTGCAGTCGTCCCAGCTGCCAGACCGACGATCGCCATGCTCTCCACCTGCTCCGGCGCAAAGCGTGGAGCATTAAAAAAGGGCGCCGCCAGGAACTGCATCCAGGGGCCCGCATACATCAAATCGGTCGGGTGATACATGGAGTGCACCCCCTGCCCATCGTTCAACCGCAAGTAGCGATAACCGTCTTTCTCGAGCACCTGGATATAATTGTAAGCCGACTCGCTTTCATAGATTTGCCCCGCGCTTTCCTTAATCCCTCGCCTGGTCCCAAACAAGCCCAATAAAATCAGCAGCAGCAGCATCCACAACCAGGGCACAGCCGCCCTCCAACCGCTCGCAGACCAAAGACCGCCGATCGCCACCAGGGTCAGGAAACCGCTGAAGACCAGGAACGTGTCCGTGGTGCCGATGGTCGGGATCAACAACAAGACCGGCAGGAATGTGCCGACAAATGAGCCGAGCGTCGAGATGGCATAAATCCGGCCGGACACCCGACCCGCTTCAGCCGGGCTGCCGATCGCCAGGCGGATGGCAAACGGCGAGATCGTTCCCAACAATGTGACCGGGAGAACAAAGAGGATCAACACGCTGCCAAACGCTCCGAAGAGCACGCCGACCTGCAATTGATCGAAGGCGTCCGCCGCCAGGCGCAAGACAGGCCGGGCGATCACCGGCACCAGGCCGACCGTAAAGCCGCCCCAGGCCATGATCTTGTACAGGGTACCCAGCTGCGGTGACCGGTCTGCCCACCACCCACCGAGGAAATAACCGGCGGTCAGATAAATCAAGATCAGGCCGATAATGCTCGCCCATACCATATTGCTGGTGCCAAACACATTGCCAAGCAGGCGTGAGGCGGAAAGCTCAACCGCCAGGGTGGTCATGCCGGACGCAAAAACGGCAAAGGAGAGGTATCTATGCTTTGTTTTCGAGAGCATCAGCGGTTCTCCAGGACCTGCCAGCTGATAAAGCCGGCAAAGCGCACCAACCAGAAGGCGATCAGCCGGTAAGTCAGCCCGGCCACAAGGGCTACGGCGCCCGGCACACTGATCCAGGAGAAGAGCACCGGCACAAAGGCATCCGTCATCCCTGCACCTCCCGGAAGGGCTGACGATCCGCTGAAAGTCAGGATCAACCCATACCCTAAGAACAATGTGGGCAGGGAAATAGCGTAACGGAACAGATAGAAACAGGCGCCTAAGGTGAGCACATCCAGGATCACTTTTCCATAGGCAGCCAGAACGAGCTTCACAAAAGAGGTCAACTGGTATTTGGTCAGGTTCTCTTGAAACAGAGCTAGGCGTTCCTTTAACTGGTTATAGTCCAATCGACGGAAGCGACCCGCGCTGCGGTTCCACCCGGCAACCACTCTGGCAAGAATGATCTGGCTGCGCGCCGGATGGTTGAGCAGCCACCAACCATACCACAACACCCCAGCCAAAAATACGCATAAAAAAGAGAATAACGCCACATCCTTAACTGACAACCCACCAATTTGTAAAAGATACGCGACCCCCAATAAAGCTACCGATACCAGCGCAATGATTTCTAAAACCGTTTCGACCATCAGAGAGAAAAGCGATTCTTCTGGAGCATAACTGTATTTACGCAACAGATGGACGCGTAATGCCACCCCACTCAATCCCGCACTCGGGATAGCAATTTGGATGAAAGCCATTGAAGTTAGCACAGCAGCCAATGTACCGAACTTGATCTTGCCCGAGAAGGGTTCGAGAGCCAGGGCATTCAGCCAGGTCAGAGAAGTGTACGAGATCACCTGGACCAGGAGGGCGACGCCCAACCAGATCCAATTTGCCGTCCAAAACAGCTCTGCGGCTGCCTTGATCTCCTTCACCAGAGGCAAGAAGAAATAGACCAGCACGCCAAATAAAGCCAGGGATAAGACCCTTTTCAGCCATGTTAGGCTTCCCTTTCTCGAGGAACGGCTTGATGGCGTTAAATTATTCGCAACCATGAAGGAATAGCCGGGGATTATCCTGGGCGTGGCCGCAGGCGAGAACGCCCCCTGAACCTGTGCAGCCCACCTGCAAGATACCAGGCAGAAACGATCTGGGCGTACATCCTGGCTTTCGTCTTAACCCCCCGCCAAAGGCCTCGCCGCAGCTCGCCAGGGATGTGCCAGGCGCCATGCAGCAAGACCCGCCTGCACCGCCAGCCATTGATTTGGGCCGCGACCGTCAGGGCAGTCTCGATCCCATATCCGGCTGCCGCCTTAGGTGAGAGCGTCTGTAGGAGCTCCGCCCGCAGGCAGCGCTGCCCGCTCAACCAGGGCGCGAACCGCTGACTCAGGTCTGTTTTCCAATCTCCGCCCCGAAATTGCCCGATAGTCATGTCCGCCTGGCCATCCAAAACCGGTTGGATCAAATCCAATACGTGCTGGGGGTGCAAGCCCATCAAATCTGCATCCAGCATCAGCAAATTGCCTGCCCGGCTTGCGCCCCACCCGGTAAAAACAGCCTGCCCCTTACCCAGGTTGGTTGGGTGTTTAATCACCCGGATACGCGGGTCGAATTCCGCTTCTCGTCGACTTACCTCCGCCGTGGCGTCTTTCGATCCATCGTCCACGACGATTATCTCACTCAGGCATTCCACCTGGTGTAATACCTTCAGGACCCGGCTGATCCGGTCAGCTTCATCATACGCCGGGATGATCGCTGCCACAGAATCACGCGCACGCGGTCCTGGATTGGGTTGAATATTATTAGAGGGGGGGATTGGTTGGTTGCGGTGTTTTTCGTCCAAAAAGGGCCTCCTGCTTCCAACCCTGGATAGACATTATAACTTAAATCGAACCCTCTTTCCTGGCTGGAATTTGCTGCAAGCCCCTTTGCTTCTCAATGTCCATCTATTCTACTTGGTATAATTAATTAGTACGGATTAAGCGTATGGGATACGGGATGTCCGTGCCTGGCCTTATCTCCTGTCCTTTATTCCGTTATCGATTAACCCCTTGACGTAGGAGCAATCATGCCCGATAAGTCCTTCACTGGCGCTCAGATCCGGCAATCTTTTATCGATTACTTTGTTGCCCGCGGGCATACGTTTGTGCCCTCCTCTTCGCTTGTGCCGGGAGGCGATCAAACCTTGCTCTTCGCCAACTCCGGCATGGTCCAGTTCAAGGATGTCTTCTTAGGAACCGATGTCCGGCCTTATAAACGCGCCGTCAATTCACAAAAGTGCATGCGGGTGGCTGGCAAACACAATGACCTCGACGATGTCGGCCGTGACGATACGCACCATACCTTCTTCGAAATGCTTGGCAACTGGTCTTTCGGAGATTATTATAAAAAAGAGGCGATCGAGTGGGCCTGGGAGCTGCTGACTGAAGTCTGGGGATTGCCCAAGGATCGCTTATGGGCGACTTGTTTCGAAGATGAAAAAGGAGAGATCGAGCGCGACGATGAAGCCGCACACCATTGGCGCCAGCAACCCGGTTTTAACCCTGGCCATATCGCCTTCTTCGGACGCAAGGATAACTTCTGGGAGATGGCTGAGGTCGGCCCCTGCGGCCCGAACAGTGAGGTTCATTACGATCTGGGGCCAGGACATTGCAGCCTGGAGGGAATCGCCGATCACGCATGCAAGGTGAATCTGGTGGGTTGCACCCGTTTCGTGGAACTGTGGAACCTGGTCTTCATTCAATACAATCGCTCTGGCCCCAGCGCCCTGGAGGTTCTGCCGGCCAAGCATGTGGACACCGGCATGGGGTTGGAACGCATCACCCAGGTGCTGCAGGGCGTCGACTCGAACTACAAGACCGATTTGCTCAGCCCAATGATGGACACTATCCAGCGCCTGAGCGGCCACAGCCAGTCCGAACGCGCCGCCAACATGACTCCCTACCGGGTGATCGCCGACCATGCGCGCGCAGCTGCCTTTTTGATCGCTGACGGCGTGGTGCCGGGGAATACCGGGCGCAATTATGTCTGCCGGATGATCATCCGCCGTGCTGCCCGTTTCGGCACCCTGATCGGACTGCACAAACCCTTCCTGGCTGACGTGGCCGAAACCGTGATCGAGAACTATGGCCAGTTCTACGCAGAGATCGCCCGCAACCGGTCAGCCATCCTGGATAACCTGACGCGCGAAGAGAAAAGATTTCAACGTACCGTGGAAGGCGGCGTCGCCAAACTGGAAGGTTTGTTGGATAAACTTAAGGCCAGCGGGGAGCGCAGCTTGCCTGGAGAGATGGCCTTCGACCTGTATGCCACATATGGCTTACCCCTGGAGATCACCCGCGACATCGCTCTTGAGCAAAATCTGGAAGTCGACGTAGAGGGCTTTCACAAGGCGATGGATGAACATCGCCTCGCCTCGGGAGTTGGCGAAGCTTTTGGCGCTCTGGGTGATGAGGACGTCGAAATCTATCGCGAGATATTAACTTCTCTGCAATCTCAAGGCGCTCTCAGCCCGCATGGTGTGACTTACGCCCCCTATGACGCGCTCGAAGTGCGCGGGGCTATCCTGGCCCTGGTGCGATCCGGGGAGCCTGCCAGCCAGGTCGAGCCGGGAGACCAGGTGGAAGTGCTTCTCCCCGAAACTTGCTTCTACGTCGAGTCCGGCGGGCAGGTGTCCGATACTGGGTGGATCTTCTCGCAAGATGGGGCTGATTGGGAAATCAAGGTCACTGATATGCACCGACCGGCCGCAGGAGTGATCGTCCATGTCGGCGAGGTGGTGCGCGGCCAGCCGCGCCTGGGCGAACGGGCACTGGCCCAGGTTGACGCCCAACGCCGCCGGGATATCATGCGCAACCACACCGCCACCCATTTGCTGCATGCCAGCCTGCGGGCAGTCCTCGGTGAGCACGCCCGCCAGGCCGGTTCCCTGGTTGCCCCTGACCGGCTCCGTTTCGATTTCACCCACCCCAAAGCGGTCACACCTGAAGAGCTGGCGCGCATCGAGGCCGGCGTCAACCGGGACATCCTCGAGGATTACCGCTTGAACATCGTCTTCAAACCCCTTCAGCAGGCGATGGGCGAAGGCGCCATGGCTCTGTTCGGTGAAAAATATGCGGAAACTGTCCGTACGATTACTATCGGAAGTCATGGTTTGTCCAGTGAGGGTACACCACCAGGATCGTCCAGCAGTTCAACTACTGGACAAACGGAGCTGTTCTCCTATGAACTGTGCGGCGGGACCCATGTCAGCGATACTGGCGATATCGGCCTCTTCCTGATCACCAGCGAAGGCAGCGTGGGAGCTGGATTGCGCCGCATTGAAGCCGTGACCGGGCGCGGAGCCTACGCGCTGGTCCAGCGACGTTTCCGCCTACTGAACCAAACCGCGGGATTATTAGACATAGCTCCCGACCAGCTACCGGAAAAAACCAAATATATGCTAGATGAAATTTCAGACATGCGTAAGCAGGTAGCGAACTTGCGCAACGCAATGACTGCCATCGAATTTTCCGGCAGCTTGGAGAACGTGCCCCGCGTGGCAGGCGTGCCGCTGCTCACCCTGACTCTGCCCGCCGCAGACCCCGACACCTTGCGCCAGATGACAGACCGCTTCCGCCAACGGTATCCCAGCGGGGTGGTCGTCCTGGCCTCTGTCGTCGAGGGCCGCCCCACCCTGGTAGCGGCCGTCACCGAAGACCTGGTTCAGCGTGGCCTGCACGCCGGAGACTTAATCAAGCACGTGGCCAAACCTCTCGGGGGCAGTGGGGGTGGCCGGCCTACCCTGGCTCAAGCCGGGGGTAAAGATGCGAGCCAGCTGGGAGAAGCGCTGGCGAGCGCCGCGAAGTGGGTAGCAGATAAGTTGATAACGACAGAGTGAAGACTCAGATCTTACAACTGGAATCCCACGACGATGCCATCTCAACCCGCGATAAGATGGGCTGGAGTCAGACCCGGCGCGTCTTGCTCGTTTGGCCGGCCAGGGGGCGAGTCCTCACCCGCCAGCTCGATCTGGTGCTTTTACTGCGCCGCAGCCTCACCCTTGGCGTCCAGCTGGCTCTGGTTACGCACGACACCCAGGTGCATTTTCATGCTCGCCAATTGGGCATCCATACCTTCGATTCTATTCGTCAGGCGCAGGAAACCCGCTGGAGGCGTCCTACTCAAAGCAAACTGAGCCGCAACCGCGCCCAGATTGAGAGATTCGCCAAACCCCTCCCTGGACAAACGCTGCGTGACGATCCCGCCCGCCCCATCAGAAATCCTGCTGCTCTCTCACCAGCCCTCCGTCAGGGTTTCTTTAGCCTTGGCGTGCTGGCCCTGCTTTCCATAGTAGCCATCTTTTTCCCAAGCGCCCAAATCACGCTCACTCCTGATACACACATCCAGGAGATTATCATCCCCGTTCGAGCCAGTGCTTCGGCCGCACGGGTCGGCCTCTCAGGCGTGCTGCCGATCCGCACGAGCAGCGCTATTGTTGAAGGGCGCGACAGCCTCCCAACCACCGGCAGCGTTCAGATTCCCGAACGCTACGCAGCCGGCCGGGTGACATTCACCAATCTCACCGACCAGACAGTCACGCTCCCAGCTGGAACTGTAGTGAGCTCACCTGAATCCGGGGTTCGATTCACCACCGGCCGAGCTGGCCGGGTACCTGCCGGACCAGGACAGACACTTTCCCTGCCGGTGACCGCCCTGGCGCCGGGCAGCGCCGCCAACCTGGGGGCTGGCCGCATCCGGGCCATCGAAGGCGCTTTGGGCGTCAACCTTACGGTCACCAATCCGGAACCGATCTCAGGCGGCAGCGAGCTGCCCGCCCCAGCACCCACGCCGCTCGATCAGAGCCGGTTATATAACCACCTGATCGCTGCCCTGCGTGAAAACGCACTGGCTGAGATCCATGCGGCTCTCGGCCTTGACGACTTGTTGCTCTCTCCCCTCCCTTCCCTGGCGCGAACTCTCGAAGAAGCCTACAACCCACCGGAAGCTCAGCCTGCAAGCCAGATCGACCTGGCTTTACGCCTCGAATTTCAGGTTCCGGCCGTCTCAGGGGAAGACCTGCGTTCGCTGGCTGCCTCTGTCCTGGATGCCAACCTGCCTGAAGGATATTTACCGGTAGCAGACACCCTGGAAATCGAACACCTGACAGATCCAGTCCTGGAAGATGATGTGACCGCCCGCTGGCAATTGCGCGCCAGGAGAACGATCCAGGCCAGGTTAGCCCCTGACCAGGCTATTCACCTAGCTCTGGGGATTTCCCCAACCAAAGCCCGCCAGCGTCTGATGCAAAACCTGACCCTTTCCAACTCTCCTGGCATCCTGCTTCGCCCATCCTGGTGGCCTTTTACACCTCTCCTCCCTTTCCGCATCTCAGTATTCATTGTTCAGTGAACAGATTACTTACACATGGCAATAACCACTATATACTGACGACTGTCCACGATAAACTCGCTCTATGAGAATCCTCGCCGTCGATCCAGGGCAAAAGCGCATCGGAATCGCCATCAGCGATCCCACTGCCTCGATCGCCAATCCCCTGACTGTGCTCCAGCATATCTCACGCCCAGTAGACGCAGCCGTTATTATCGCGATAGCCGCCGAGCACGAGGCAGGCTTAATCGTCGTCGGCCAATCCCTGGATGAGCAGGGCCAGCCCACACTGGAAGGCCGGCGGGCTACCCGCCTGGCAGCTGCCATCAAAGCGCAAACCGACCTGCCAGTAGAATTGTGGGATGAAAGCTTCAGCACCTCGGAAGCCCGCGCCGCCCGGCTGGCCCTGGGTTCTCCCCGCCGCCGGCGCCGCGGCCACCTGGATGAGTTGGCCGCTACGGTGATCTTGCAATCCTACCTCGACTCGCTTGCCATTAAGCGGTAGCTAGTGGACAGGAGTCAGAAGCTACAAATAACGGGGTTACTGGTTACTGACAACTACCAACTGACTACTACCAATTGAACCAATGGCCCAACCTCGCTCCCGCCGTCCCTCCTGCACACTGCTCATTCTGGCGATCATAGCCTGCCTGGCGGTGGCTCTCATGGCGACTGCCGGCCTGTGGTTGCTCGCCCAGACGGAAGCAACATTCGGTCGCGCCGCGCCGGGTTTAAGCCTGGAACAACGCCTGCGCCTCTCGCTAGGACTCCTGTGGCAGGCAGGCAACCTGACCAGCGCGATCGATCCTTTGGGTCCCCCCCAATCCTTTCGCATCGACCTGGGGGAGAGTCCGCCGGTCATCGCCACCCGCTTGGAGTCAGCCGGGCTGATCCCCGACGCAGGGGCTTTCACAAATTACCTGCAATACGCTGGACTGGACACCACCCTGCAGGCCGGAAATTACGACCTCAGCCCAGCGATGAGCCCGCTGGAGATCGCCCACGCCCTGCAAGACGCGACCCCGAAAGAGGTCACCCTATCCATCCTGGAAGGTTGGCGCCTGGAGGAGATCGCCGCCACATTGCCCAGCTCCGGGTTGGAAATCACCCCCCCGGAATTTATGGAGGCGGCTTACTTTATCCCAGAGGATTTTCCTTACCTGGAGGATCATACCGATGAAAATTCCTTAGAAGGGTTTCTATTCCCAGGCGTTTACGAGCTGCCGCGCGCAGCGACTGCCTCCCAGGTGGTTAACGTTCTGCTAGATAGTTTTAAAGTCCAGCTCACTCCACACATCCAGGCCGGATTTGAGCGCCAGGGTTTGAGCATCTTCACTGGTGTGACAATTGCCTCAATCGTGCAGCGCGAAGCCGTCGTTACACAGGAGATGCCCCTGCTTGCTTCAGTTTTTCTCAACCGGCTGGCGATCGGTATGCCCTTGGAAGCTGATCCGACCGTCCAGTACGCCCTTGGATACAACCAAACCCAAAAAACCTGGTGGACGAATCCGCTCAGCGCTCAAGACTTAAAGGTCGACTCCCCTTATAACACCTACCTGCACCCAGGTTTACCGCCAGGCCCAATCGCTAATCCCGGCTTGAGTGCTCTGGAGGCGGTAGCATTCCCAGCCCAAACCCCATACTACTATTTCCGTGCTGCTTGTGACGGCACGGGTAAGCACGTTTTTGCGCAGAACTATCAAGAACATCTTCAGAACGCGTGCCCATGAAGAGGGCTAAAGAACAAGGATTGGAGATCACCCATGAAAAAAAACCTCCTTTTTGTCGGATTGATAACTTTTATTTTAACGGCCGGGCTGGTCTTCTCCCCGGCAGACCAGGCCGGTGCGCAACCCGCAGCTGCCTGGCCACAGATTTCCCTGGTGCAGGTTGCCAGCGGCTTCAACCGGCCGCTCTATATCACTCATGCCGGTGATGGCAGCGGGCGGCTATTCATTGTCGAGCAAAGCGGCCTGATCAAGATTCTCGAGAACGGCGTGATCCAGGGAACTTTTCTGGATATCACTGACCGGGTGCTTGCTCCGGTTGGCAGCGAGCAAGGGCTGTTAAGCGTAGCTTTCCCCCCAGGCTTCGGCGCCGGGAAGAGCCATTTCTACGTCTATTACACCAACCAAACCGGCGACAACCAGGTCTCGCGCTTCTACCTCAGCCCGGATCCCAACCTGGCCGACCCCAACCGCGAGGAGCTAATTTTGTTCTTGGATCACCCTAACCGCGAAGATGAGCATAACGGTGGCCAATTGGTATTTGGCCCGGATGGATATCTCTACATCGGCGTCGGTGACGGTGGTCATGAAACCGCGGCCAAAGCTCAAGATGTCAATTCCCTGCTTGGGAAGCTATTGCGCATCGCTGTGGAGTTCGAATTGCCCTCCGGTGACCACCTCATCTATTTGCCGCTAACCCTCAAAAATCCGATTGGCGTTCCGCAGCCCCGCGCCTACGTCATCCCTCCCGACAATCCTTTTGTCGACATACCTGGCTATCGAGGGGAGATCTGGGCTCTCGGCCTGCGTAATCCCTGGCGCTTTTCCTTCGATCCCCAAACGAGCGACCTTTACCTGGGAGATGTCGGCGATGACGGCTGGGAAGAGATCGATTTTCAACCCGCCAGCAGTAATGGTGGTGAAAACTACGGCTGGAATATCATGGAAGGCTCTCACTGTCACCTGGAAGATAATTGCGATGACACCGGCATGACTCCTCCTGTGTGGGATTATGATCACAGCATCTCACCCTGTTCCTCGGTAACCGGAGGTTATGTCTACCGAGGCGCGGCCTTCCCTGGGCTGCAAGGAATTTATTTCTACGGCGACTTCTGCCGCGGCCAGCTGTGGGGGCTGAGGCAAGAAGCCGGCACCTGGACAAACAACGAGTTCTTGTATGCTGATCCCACCCCGCGACCTTGGATCTCCTCCTTCGGCGTAGACCAGGCTGGAGAGATATTCTTAGCAAGCCATTCCGGTGGGATCATCTACCAGATTAGCGAAGTCACAAAGCAATCTGATGAATAAATTCATTTCCTCCTGCTTCCTCTCCCTGGCCCTGGGAGCCGGGCTCTTTATCTCAGTTACACAGAACACCCAGGCGCAGCCAGGTGTAACTTGGCCGCAAATCTCCTTGACACAGGTTGTCGCCGGGCTGGAAGCACCGGTACACCTCACCCACGCTGGGGATGGCAGTGGGCGCCTGTTCGTCATCGAACAGCGCGGCCGCATCCTGATCCTTAAGAACGGCGTCATCGAGAATATCTTCCTGGATATCTCTGACCGGGTGCGTTCTCCGTTTTCCACTGGCGGCAGCGAGGAAGGCTTGCTCAGCGTGGCTTTCCCGCCAGGCTTCGCTTCCGGTAAAGATTATTTCTACGTCTACTACACCAATCTGGATGGCGATAACGAGGTTTCGCGCTTCTATCTCGACTCCACGCCCAATGCAGCTGACCCGCTCAGCGAGCAACTCATCCTGTTGCTGAACCATCCACGCAACCAAAACCACAACGGCGGCCAGCTCTCCTTCGGCCCAGACGATTATCTTTACATCGGCACTGGGGATGGGGGCGGTGGAGGCGACCCGGATGGCAACGCCCAAGACCCTGCCTCGCTTCTGGGGAAATTATTGCGCATCGATGTTGAATCCACACAGACCCAATCTGCCTTTGGTGACTACCTTATCTTTCTCCCCCTGAGCATGAATAATTACCGCGGTATTCCTGGCGACCAGCCCTATGCCATTCCCACCGATAACCCCTTTGTTGGCGTGCCTGGCTACCGGCAGGAGATCTGGGCGCTCGGCTTGCGTAACCCCTGGCGCTTTTCTTTTGATCGCCTCAGCAGCGATCTCTTTATTGGGGATGTCGGCCAGAATTCGTGGGAGGAGGTCGACTTTCAACCTGCCAGAAGCCAGGGCGGTGAAAACTACGGTTGGAATATCATGGAGGGATTCGAATGCTATAGCGGCGGCAGCTGCGACAAAACCGGCCTGACTCTCCCGGTGTTCGTCTACCAAACCGATGTTGCTGGCTGTGCTGTGACCGGCGGGTACGTTTACCGCGGCCAGACATATTCTGGCATGCAGGGTATCTACTTCCTCGGAGATTATTGCAGCGGAAAGCTTTGGGGCTTACAACCGGATGGGATCAGCTGGTCAGTGCATGAATTCCTCGACACATTGTATAACATCAGCAGCTTCGGCGAGGACGAAGCCGGTGAGCTGTTCGTGGTAGATCGGGGTGGTGGGGCTGTATACCAGATCGTAGAATCAGCTGGCGGTAGTAGATAACAACTTAACAACAACTTCCCGAAAGTTCGAAACTTTCGGGAAGTTGATCTCCTCAAGCGCCCGGTTGCAGGACAGGAGGTTCGCCAGGGGTTATGATAGTTTTTTCGGGATTGGCTTTGGGCGCTGCCGCCACCCGCCGCGGGCGGACTTTCTTGGCAGTTAGCGATCCCGTCAGGGCAATTTCCAGCACCTGGTCCATGTGCTCGACGGGGACAATATTCAACTCTGCCCGCGCCCGCTTGGGTACATCGATCAAGTCTTTCTGGTTGCGGCGCGGCAGGATGACAGTCTTCAGGCCGGCGCGGTGAGCTGCCAGTACTTTCTCACGCACACCCCCGACCGGTAAAACCCGGCCGCGCAGGGTGATCTCGCCGGTCATGCCCACCTCTCTATGCACTTCGCGACCGGTGAAGGCCGAGATCAGCGCAGTGGCGATGGTGATCCCGGCGCTGGGCCCGTCCTTCGGAATGGCACCTTCCGGGATGTGGATATGCACATCCACGTTTTCGAAGGCGTCCGGGTCTACGCCCAATGGACGGCAACGAGACTTCAGAAACGAGAGCGCCGCCTGAGCTGACTCCTGCATCACATTTCCGATTTGCCCGGTGATCTGCAGGTTGCCCTTACCTTCTACCAGCAACACTTCGACCGGCATGATCTCCCCGCCGTTCTCCGTCCAGGCGATGGCTGTGGCAACGCCGACCTCGTCATGCCGTTCGGCCTCCAGGTTGAAGAACTGGGGCGGTCCAAGGAAGCGTTCGACCGACGCGGCCGCCACCTGAGTCGGATAGCGTTTCCTCTCGGCTTTCAGGCGGGCTAATTTTCGGCAGATACGCCCGATCTCGCGCTCAAGATTGCGCACGCCGGCCTCGTAAGTGTATTCACGAATCAGGCGTTGCAAGGCCTGGTCGGAGATAGCTACTTCAGCCTCCTCCAGGCCGTTTTCCTCAAGCTGGCGCGGGATCAGGAATCGCCGGGAGATCTCCAATTTTTCTTCCTCCACATAGCCAGGGAACTCCATCACCTCCATGCGGTCTAGCAGGGCTGGCGGGATGGTGCCGGACGTATTGGCTGTGGTGATAAACATCACCTTCGACAAGTCATACGCCAATTCCAGGTAGTGATCTGAGAAAGCGTGGTTTTGTTCCGGGTCAAGCACTTCCAGCAGGGCAGAAGCCGGGTCGCCGCGGAAATCCTGGCCCAGCTTATCCACCTCGTCTAACATAAAAAGGGGATTGATGGTGTTGGCGCGGCGCATGGTTTGCAGGATGCGCCCTGGCAAGGCGCCGATATAAGTACGCCGGTGGCCGCGGATTTCGGCTTCATCGCGCACCCCGCCCAGCGACAGGCGCACAAACTTCCGGCCGAGCGCTTCACTGATCGACTTTCCCAGCGAGGTTTTACCCGTCCCCGGAGGACCGACGAAGCACAGGATCGGTTGGCGGGCGCGCTTGGGACGTAAACTGCGTACGGCGATATATTCCAGGATGCGATCCTTGATGCGCGGCAGGCCATAATGGTACTGGTCCAACACTTCACCGGCATGGCGCACGTCCAGGTTGTCCTCGGTAGCATCCATCCATGGCAAGTCAAGGATCCAGTCGATATAGGTGCGAATGATGCCAACCTCAGGGGACATAGCAGGCATCTGGCTCAGACGTTCCACTTCTTTAAGCGCCCGCACCTTGACTTCATCTGGCAAGCTGACCCCCTCGACGCGGCTGCGCAGCTCATAAATCTCGCGCGTCCAGGGGTCTCCCTCCCCCAGTTCTGTCTGGATCACCCTCATCTGCTCGCGCAAGTAAAACTCCCTTTGCGTGCGATCCACTTCTCCTTGCGCCCGAGTGTGGATCTCATCCTCCAATTCCAGGACGTCGGCCTCCTGGGCTAGCAACTTGATCACCCGCTTGATACGCTCCAACGGGTCAAGGATCAGCAGCAATTCCTGCCGGTCTTCCAAAGGCGGTGCGATGGAGGTCACGATCATGTCCGCCAACCAACCCGGCTCTTCGATATTCAGGGCGTATAGATAAGCTTCCTCCGGCAGGCTGCGATCCAGTTGCACGCAGCGCTGGAACAGCTCCAGGGCAGTGCGCATGGTAGCATCTGTCTGGCGGTCCACCTCGGTCGATTCATAGACACGGCGGGCACGAGCGATCAGAAAAGGTTCTTCCTGGGTAAATTCGACCACCTCCAACCGGCGGCGGCCTTGAACCAGGGCAGAGCTGGAACCATCCGGCATGCTGAGCAGCCGCCCTACGGCGATCTCCACACCGATCGGGAAGAAGTCGCCAGTCGCTGGCTCATCGATCTCCGGGTCACGCTGGATTAAAGCGATCATCGTCTGCTCATCTATTTGGGCTTCTTCGATCGCCATCAGGGAGCTCTCCCGGCCGACAAAGATTGGAGAGACCATGCGCGGAAAGACTACCAGGTCGCGTAACGGTAAGACCGGACATTCGATCAGTCCATCATCATTCGCAACTGCATCCCGGACGCCGTATAGCTCTTCGGTGCGGCGGTGCAACGCCTCGCCAAATTCTTCTTCGTCATCCTTTAGAAACCAATCATTATTTTTCATTTTCGATTCCCAATCAATTGTAATCGCTTCTCTCCAGGCATCGCTTTCCAGGCCTGTCGGGCGGAGGCCGCCAAGAAGATACTCCCCGTTACCAGGACAACCGCCTCGCCCTCCGCCAACCCGAGGGCTTCTTCCAGGGCTGCCTCTACCTGGGGGATGGCGCGGGCTGGGCGCCCAAACTGGTGGACCATCTCCACCAGCACTTCTGGTTCGATGGCGCGCGGATGCACCGATTTCGTCGCCACAACCTGCCGCACGCGCGGCAGCAACTCGGCAAACATGCCGTGAATGTCCTTATCTTCCGAAGCCCCAAATACCAATATCACCGCATAGCCCGGAAAGTAATCGTCAAGGGCCCTGCGCAGCTTCTCAGCCGAATCGCGATTGTGAGCAGAGTCGACGATTACCGGCGGGAAACGCTGCAATACTTCGAAGCGCGCCGGCCAGTAAACTTCGCTAAAACCCTGGCGGATGGCAGTCTCATCGACCATAAAGCCAGCCTGGCGTGCGACCTGCAGGGCAGCATAAGCCGTAGCGGCGTTCTCCACCTGGTGATAACCGAGCAGCGGGATGGTCAGTCGCACTGGTTCCCATTCGTGTCCGCCGCCTGACTCGATAAACGTGTCCAGTCGCCATTGATCGGAAGCTGGCCAAACCAACAGCGTCTGGTTCTCGAGAGTATGCGCCACCCGAGCGAACAGGTAATCGCGGCCGATCTGGGTCAGCGGCGCCTGGCACTGGGCAGCGACGCGTTCGATCACCAGGCGCGCCTCGTCCTTCTGCGGTGCCAGTACCACCGGCACGCCAGACTTTATAATGCCCCCCTTTTCGGCGGCGATCTCGGCCAGCGTCTCGCCCAGCAAATAGGTGTGATCGTAAGAAAGGGAGGTGATCACAGCTACCTTTGGCTGGCACACATTGGTGGCGTCCAGCCGCCCTCCTAACCCGACCTCAATGACCGCCGCCCCAACGCCTTGTTGCTTGAAGTACAGGAAAGCCAGGGCGGTAGTGATTTCAAAGGTCGTCAGGCGGGGGATAGCCTCGATTTGAGGCTTCATTGCCTCCACCAGGGTTACCAGGTCGGTCGGGGGGATAGGCTGCCCGTCGATCTGGATGCGCTCGGTGTATTCTTCCAGGTGGGGCGAGGTATACAAGCCGGTGCGATAGCGCGCCGCTCGCAGTGCGCTGGCGCAGAAAGAAGCGACCGAACCCTTGCCTTTCGTCCCGGCTACATGGATGATCGGGTAGTCCCGCTCAGGGTTGCCCAGTGCAGTCATCAAAGCCTGGATGCGCTCCAGGTCGAATTGTTCCGGCGAATAGCGAACAGAGCGCTGCAAGCTGTAATCGACGAAGCTGTACAGATAATCCAGGGTCTGCTGGTAAGCGCGGTCGGTGTCCATGTGTCTGGCATTGTAACCCCTTGAAGACCCTGGCGCAAGAGGATGAAATATAATGTCATCTGTCACTTGCCAGGGGGTGTAAAAACGGTTATGATTTTAACCAGTGAGCACAACGACCACTTCCCGCATCGCTAAACCCACCTCCCTGGTTCAAACGCGGGTCGTCGACCGCCTGGCGGAATTCCCCTGGTGGGCTTTATTGATCCTGCTGGCAGCCGTCTTTCTGGTCTACAACTTTGTCACCAGCGCCACCTACCAGGAAATTATTGTATACCTGGCAGTCGGCTTGCGGTTGACCATCATCGTGACTCTCATCGCCTTTGTTTGTGCCATGGTGATTGGCTTGCTCACCGCCTTTGGCCAGATGTCAAAAAACCTTGTATTCAGAAATATCGCCATGCTGTATGTGCAAATTGTGCGCGGCGTGCCGGTCTTAGTGTTGATCTTCTACACAGCGCTGGTGATCGTCCCGGCCGGGATCGTTTTAATCAATTCTCTGGGAGAGTGGTTGGCTGCCATCGACGTGCTCGGGCCTGACAACGCGTTGGCTAATTTAAGCAATCGCGAGGTAAATTTTGCTGTGCGGGGGGTGATTGCCCTGGCGATCAATTATGGGGCCTTTTCTTCGGAGATCTTCCGCGCCGGAATTCAATCCATCGAGAAAGGCCAGCTGGAGGCCTCCAGGGCGCTCGGGCTCAATTGGCTGCAGACCATGCGCCTGGTCGTCCTGCCCCAGGCGTTCCGACGCATCTTGCCTCCGCTGGGCAACGACTTTATCTCCATGCTCAAAGAATCCTCCCTGGTATCAGTCATCGGGGTGGAGGAGATCACCCAGCTGAGCAAGAAATATGTTGCCCGCTCGTTTCTGTATCCCGAAACTTACAACACGCTTGCCTTTCTCTATCTGAGCATGACCATCATCCTTTCGATCGGAGTCAAGTATATGGAGAAACGCTTGAAAACTAGTGAAGAATAGCTTTACTAAATAAACCAAATCCCTATCTGTCGTTATGAAAGTTGCTCCTTCGTAGGCCGCACATAATTGTCGATCTTGACTATCTGACTACAAGGCTACGCCGATGCAAAGCATCGGTCGATGCACAGCATCGGTCGACTATTCGACTAAAAAAGGAGGTGTTTGAGAGCATAATCCAAGCAGTCGCCAACAACAATTCCTTTCCAATCAATCCAAACTATTTCTCTGGAGGAGAAAAGTAAAATGAAAAAAATCTTTTTGCTGATCAGTATTCTGGTCATAGCCAGCATGATCCTGGCGGCCTGCGCCCCTGCCGCCACCGAGGCGCCCCCTCCGCCGACCGAGGCCCCGGTGGTCACCGAGGCGCCGGCCACGGAAGCTCCGCAGGTGACCGAAGAGATCGTCCTGCCCGACCTGGGCGGCCGTGAGATCACGATCGCCATCGAGAACGCCTACCTGCCATTCAATTTCGAAAGCCTGGAAACCGGCGAAGCAGATGGTTGGGATTATGATTTCATCAACGAAGCCTGCCGGCGGATGAACTGCGTACCGGTGTGGCAAGAGTTCGGCTGGGACACGATGATCGCCTCGGTGGCTGAAGGCCAGTTTGACATGGCGGCCGACGGCATTACCATCACCGAGGAGCGCGCCAAGACGGTCGACTTCTCCGACGGTTACGTAAACATCGAGCAACGTTTGCTGGTGGGCATCGACGAGGATCGCTTCGAGAACATCGAGGAGTTTGCTGCCGACCCCAACTTAAAACTGGCCGAGCAGGTGGGCACCACCAACTATGAAGCTGCCAAGAAACACGTCGGGGAAGAGCGCATCATGGCCTTCGACACTTTTGGCCTGGCGGTCCAGGCGGTCCTTTCCGGCGATGCAGACGGCGTGATCATTGACGAGACCGCCGGGTTGGGTTACCTGGGAGCCAACAAGGAGGATTTGAAACTAATCGGTCCCTCGATCTCCAGCGATCAGCTGGGCTTCGTTTTCCCCAAGGGCAGCGACCTGGTCGAGCCCTTCAAC
>DATDRM010000243.1:0-13489 GCA_035291705.1 Anaerolineales bacterium | reverse complement strand
CAGGTAAATCGCCCCAAACAGGTTCTCGCCGCTCAGCTGCGGCATGATGCCCAGAGCTTCCTCTGGAGTGATGACCTCTACATCCATCCCGATGCCTCTGGCCCGGCTGGCACCGCGCTGAAACTCACGCAGCTGCTCTTTGCTGGAGGCCAGACGCAGGCTACCGACATGGTCGAACAATCCCAGCTCACTGTACATTTCGATGCTGTACTTGCGGAATTGCATGAGGGTTTGTGAGGTAGCGAATTGGGTCACCAGGCCAGCGGCATAACCGGATTCGCCGCTGGCGATCTCGCCTTTTTCCAGCACAACCACGTCTGTCCACCCCAGTTTTGCCAGATGGTAGGCGATGCTGACCCCATAAATGCCGCCGCCAATGACGACGACTCTGGCTTGATCTTTCATGCTCGGATTGCCTCCTCAACGAAGCGATCAGTGACCAGTATTCAGTATCCGGCGTTCATCGTTTGGGATCAGATTTCTCCGATTACAAATGACTGTTCAATGATTACTGTACTCTGATAACTGATTACCATATGCGACGATGTCGGCCGGCGTTCAGTTTTTTGAAGTCAGTCACTTATCAGTTTACCGCGTCCTGATGTTCCGGCAGTTCAACTGCCGGAACATCAAGGGCTCCGACTGAATAGTGAATACTAAGTACTGAATACTTCTTACTCTGGTGGGATCTCCTTGAAGGCGTAATCGACGTTGATGCCGCGCGACTTCTGGCCCTGCTTGACCAGGACGTACCATACGGCGGAGATGACGATGATACCGAAGGCGATGAGCTGGGCCCAAAGGCTGCCGCTCCAGTTGCCCAGCACACCCAGCTGCGGGGCGAGCAGGAACGCCACCACCATAGCCATCCCGAAGCCACCGCCGATCATGCCCAGGGCTGAGAGCCAGGGCATTTCCTTACCCTGCGCCCATTCCATGATCTGGTTGCGAACCGGGTAGAGGAACAGGACAACGGCGACAATGGCGCCCAGCCGCACCAGCCAGACGACGAGTGCGCTGGTGAAAGCCTGCGGGGCGAACACCCAGGCAGTCCAGATGAAGGCCAGCACACCAAGCAGGGTGAACAGCACGCCAACATATCCGTTAACTTTATACTTTGCCCCCGGGGAGGCTTCGTAGACTTCCTTGGCGCGGTAAGGCAATAATGCGCCAGCCAGGCAGGTGATGATGAAGACATAACCGCAGCCGAAGGTCACGCCCAGAGTCAGGCCGACCCAGCCGGGCACCAGATTGTATGCGAAGATGACCGGGATGCTGGCCAGGAAGTAAGCCAGGTGGGCGTTGACCGGAGTGTGGTAGCGCTCGCTCACCTTGCTGAACCAGTCGGGCAGCACGCGGTCCAGCGACATAGCGACCAGGATGCGCGTCATGCCGATGTAGCAGTTATGCACTATCTGGTGCGAGTTGAGGATGTAGCCGAGGCCGATGATCAGAACAACGATTGGACTGGCAGTTACCGCCACGGCGATAATATTAGGCCACAGGTAAAAGCCATTGACTGTCGCTTCAGGGATCAACGACCAGTATCCTGCTCCGGCGACATACATAAACTCAGAACCAGCCAGGCGTTCCAGGCCGGCTGCCAGCAGAGCCAGCAAGAGGCCGGTGACGATCAGCGAGCCAACCATAATGATCGATTGGTTCTTGAATGAGCGAGCGTCCTTGATTTCGCCGTTTTGTTGGGCGCTGTAGGTTGCCCACTGGAGTGAGGTCCAGGCGATCGGCGCCACTAGCAGGGTGAACAGGAAGCTGAACGGCGGGGCGGTGTCGATCCCGGCCCCCTTGACGGCGTCCAGGGCGGTTTGGTAGAAGTTCGGCGCTCCACCTGAGGCTAGAGCGAAGGCGTTCATACGCTCGACAAACTGGCTGGCGGGGGTGAAGAACAGCACGGCAAACATTACGGCGAAGGCCAGCAGCACCGTATACCACATAACCCATTGGAAGCGCACGTAGTTCTTGAAACCGCTGACCAGGATCAGCATGGAAACCAGCGCGTTCAGGATGCTGGTAATGATGATCCCGGTAGGCTGCGTAAACCACAAACCGACTGCCGAGAGCCCAGCGCTGTTCAGGGTTGCCCCCAGCCCCAAGAACAGCGGCGCAAATCCCAGGTAGGAGAGCAGCCATCCGGAAAGAGCCACCCACTGCAGGATCCAGATCACGTAACCGGACATGACTACAGTGAAGGCTACCCCACCACCGAAGACACGGCTTTCAAAGACGTAATCACCGCCGGAACGGGGTAGGGCGGTCGAGAGCCAGACATAAGCATATGCGATGGGAATCTCGATCACCATCGCCAGCAATATACCCCAAACCATCTTCCCACCAGGCAGCGCACCTGGAGCCCACAGGTAAGTCCATGGGAAGATCAGACCCATGGTTAAGATGTTATAGACGAATGCAGAATACGGGGACATGACCCGTACCAGGCCAGAGGCTTTGCGGGTGAAGACTTCAGGCCTGGCTGCTGAGGTGGTAGCGGTCATCTTTCTTCCTCCTTTATCGATGCGAGAATAGAGAATAGAGAACGGTTCCTAATTGTTCCTTAGCTTGTAATAACACATAATCTCCTCGATAGTTGCCTCCTTATTTAGTCGAATAGTCTCATAGCTTTGTAGTCAGATGGTCAAGATCGACAGTTTTGCGTAGCCCACGAAGTACGAGCAGCTTTCATTGGTTTAGAAAGCTTCCGGGAAGTTGATCATCCGCTGGTCATCTGGTAGCTTTCGATGGCTCCGCCAGAGAAATTCACAAGACAACCGCGGAGCACACCTTCTCCGTATTCGCTGCCTGGATTGATACAGGTTGTACGGCCGATCTTGGCTACTGCCATCGATTCATGGATGTGGCCGTGCAATCCAAGCATGGGTTGGTGTTTTTCGATCGCTTGCCTGACCGACTTGCTCCCTGCGCCGTGCATGACGATCTGGCCAGCTTTGACGATTGGGGTGGGGGGATCGGTATTCCAGTCCAGCATTGGGCAGGTATCCAGGGTTGAATCCAATGGTGGGTCGTGGAAATTAAAGATGCAACTACCCATATCCGGCACCTGGGCGATCATCTTTTCGATCATCTGGCCCAGCTCCTCGTCTGTCACTTCGCGCGGCGTCTTCCAGGGGGTGGGGGTACTCAGGCCGACGCTGACCATGGTGTGATCGTCATCCACATAAACCATCATGTTCTCGCAGCCAAAGATGGACTGTGTCCCTTCCCGGTGTATAGGGGCCAGCACTTCTGGGTCATCGTCGTTGCCGCCAGTGACGAAACACTTAATGCCAGTACCCGCCAGGCGCGTCTCAGCCAGGTCGACCCAGGCCTCCAGGCGTTGGCGGGCTTTAGCGTGGAACAGCTTTTCTACCGCTTTGGGGTCGGCCTGCAGGGTTTTGAACTCATCCTCGTCCATGATCTGGCTGTAAAATCCGAGCAGACCGATCCGGTCGTTCAGGTTTTTCAGTTCCTCCTCAGTGGTGAGGTGTTGGATGCTGCCCTGTAGGGTGGCGCGGTAGTGACCGTCTCCCTCTTGGATGATCGGGATAAGCAATTTCCCGGTGATGTCGCCGCCCATCACGATCACATTGGCGTCATAAAACTTGCCAGCGTTGATGAATTTGCGAAATGTGCGTTCCGAGCCATGCAAGTCCGTGGCGAAGAACAGGCGGGTGGCTTGTTTCTTGGGTTTGCGAGTGAAAAACGCCATTCATTTACCTCCGGTCGGGATGATCCAATGGTTCTAGGGTTTTCATAATTTTATCCCTATTTAGGCCCTGACGACGCTTTTCCCAGCGACCAACACCTCGACTCCGCGGGAGGTTAAAGCATCGCGGGCGTTGGCGCCCAGTTTTCCGTCGGTGATCAACCGGTGTACCTGGTCGATCCGAGCAATTTGGAAATTAGAAACCACCCCCCATTTGGTGTGGTCGGCCACCACGTTGAGCGCTCCATTGGTGCGTTCCAGCATAACGCGGATGACTTCTGCCTCGGCATTGGATGGGACGGTGAAACCGTTCTTGAGGGTGATCCCGTCAACCCCGATAAAAGCCTGGTGGGCGAAGATATGTCCCAGGTTTTCAATTGCGAAGCGACCGGCGACGGAATTGGATTTCGGTTGAAAGGAACCCCCCAGCAGGATGATCTCGAAACCAGCCTCGCCGACTTCCAACGCCGCGCTCAGGTTGTTGGTGATCACGGTGATCTCAGCTCCACTGCGGATGTTGCGAATCACCTCGGTGGTGGTTGTGCCACTGTTTACGAAGACGATGTTGCCGTCCTCGATCAATGAGGCAGCCGTGGCGCCGATCAGGTGTTTCTCTGCGATGTTGCGTTGGGTACGCTGCTGGTATTCGGGTTCTAATTGCAGTCGTTGGTTGAGGATGGCACCGCCGTGGGTGCGGACGAGGATGCCATCATTTTCCATCCATTCCAGGTCACGCCGAATGGTGGCCTGCGAGACATCCAGCAACGCGCTCAATTCTATGCTGGGGACAATCTTATGGATAGCCAGGTATTCTTGGATCCGTTCACGCCTTTGGGCTGGGATGAGGGATTTGCTCATGGCTGGGGGCCTTCTGGCTTAAATGACGGAAATTGAACGAATTATTAGACAATTATAGCGATATATGAAGAAAATTGCAAGTTTTTGCATTTTCTATTATAATCAGCTTGCTCTACTTGTTGCTTTGATATCCTAAGGGTCTCCCTTGGTTTGATACGAACATGTATACTATGATGATTCTACGCAAACCCTAATGGTCTACATTCAGGAGTGTGCTATGTCAAGTAATCCAATTGGGATGGGTCAACAGGATCAGGCGGAGCGGGAAAGGTTCGAGAACGAACTCAAGCGGATCATCTCTGCCAGCGAAGAAGCCGGGGTGATCATGCGTGTAATTGGCTCGCTGGCCTTTCAGATGCATTGTACCCAATACGGCTACCTGCAGGCGGCGATGGGCAGGGCATACACCGACATCGACTTCGCCGCATACAAGAAACAGACCCGGGAGATCAAAGCTTTAATGACCGGTCTCGGCTACGTGGAAGATCGCGAGGTCTTCATCGTCAGCGAAGGAGACCGGTCAATTTTTAATCACCCCAACACCACGCTGCATGTCGATGTCTTCTTCGACAAGCTGGACTTTTCCCATGTTATCTATTGGAATGGCCGGCTCGAGGTGGATAGTCCGACCATCCCATTGGCTGAGCTGCTGCTCGAAAAGATGCAGATCCTTCAGATCAATGAGAAAGACATTATCGACACGATCATGCTGCTGATGGAGCATCCCTTGGGGGATAGCGATGAGGAGGAGATCAACATGGAGCGTGTAGCGCAGCTGCTCGCTAAAGATTGGGGCCTATGGCGCACTACCACAATGAACCTGGAGAAGGTGCGCCAAATGGCCAGGCACTATCCACAGCTCAGCGCCGAACAACATGCGGATGTCGCCAGCCGGGTGCAGAAGGCGCTGGCGCGTATCGAGGCGGAGCCGAAGTCGACAGCCTGGAGGTTGCGCGCCCGCGTTGGCGACCGGGTGAAGTGGTACAAGGATGTAGATGAGGTTAGTTAGGAGGTGACAAAGTGACCAGGTTGGTGCGCGATTTAATGCATCCGGGGATCATGACCTGCCGTCCTGATTGTTCATTGGGTCAGGTGGCAAAGCTATTGGCGGAACGTCGCGTTCATTCGTTGTTCGTCGCCGACCGTAATAATAAGCCGATTGGTGTGATCACTGATTTCGACTTACTCGCCGGTGAATGGCTCTCAGGAGATGCAGAAAGCCTGATCGCTATGCGCGGAATGACCGCGGGAGAGCTAATGTCTTCGCCCGTCGAGACGATTGACGCCGACTCTCCGGCGAGCGAGGCTGCCCGTCGTATGCGAGAAGAGGAGATCCGCCGCCTGCTGGTATGTGATAAAGGTAAAGCGGTCGGGGTGATTTCAATTTCCGACTTTATTACCGAGCTGGCTGCTGAGATACCGATCGGGCGGGACACCGTTGGCGACGTGATGTCCGATGTCTACCTGGTGTGCCGAGATAAGACTGCGGTTAAGGCAGTCGCCCGGGCGCTGGCCGATACCGGGTGGCGTTCAGTGATCGTTGTCAACGACACCGGCAAACCGCTGGGCATCTTTAGCGGATTGGATCTGCTTCCTTTTGACGATATGCACGCGGTACCAGATGAGATGCTGGTGACTGAGATCATGCATTCTTATATCACAATTGAGATCACAGCTAACCTGCGGGAGGCGGCGAAGAAGATGATCGAGAACCATCACCACCGACTTCTGGTGATTGACCCCGATAACCCTGAGTCGCTGCCTCTCGGAGTGATCTCCTCATATGATATCGTGGTGGAGATGGCTCGGCCGGATTCAGTCTGGCAGAAATGATCCAATCTCGATCCTCGACTCTCTAATCACGATCAAAAGGAGCTAATTGAATATGTCTGAAGTACCCTCACATGCACGAGTTGTTATCATCGGCGGGGGTGTGGGAGGCTGTAGCATCGCCTATCACCTGACGCTGATGGGTTGGAAGGATGTGGTTGTGCTCGAACGCCACGAACTGACCGCAGGTTCGACCTGGCATTCAGCTGGGCTGGTTGGCCAGCTGCGTTCAGACGCCAACCTGACTCGTATGATGTACTACAGCACCGACCTCTACCGGCGGCTGAAAAACGAGACTGGCGTAGACACCGGCTGGCGGGAGGTTGGTGGTCTGCGCCTGGCCTCTTCGCCGGAACGCATGGAAGACGTCAAGCGCCTGGTGGGCATGGCGCGCTCTTTTGGCATGCCGATGGAGCTACTCAGCCCCAAGGAGGCCCTCGACTTGTTCCCGATCATGTCCCTGGATGGTGTGGTGGGTGCGGCCTACACACCTAATGATGGCATGATCGACCCTACGGGGTTGACCAATGCTTTGGCGGCTGGGGCGAAAAACCGCGGCGCCAGGTTCTACCAGGACACCAATGTCGAGGCGATCCACCTCAAGAATGGCCGGGTGAGCGAGGTTGTCACCGATCAAGGAACGATCCAGACCGAGATCGTGGTCAACGCCGCGGGGCAATGGGGCGGCGAAGTGGGCAAGATGGTCGGCCTGACCCTGCCAGTAGTGCCGATGGCCCACCTGTACATCATCACCAAGCCGATCCCGGGTGTGGGGCACGATTTCCCCACCCTGCGCGACCCGGACCTGCTGGTTTATTGGCGCGAGGAAGTCGGCGGGATAGTCACCGGGGGTTATGAGCGTGACCCCGCCCCGTTTGGGCTGCGGGGAATCCCTAAGGATTTCAAATATCAGTTACTCCCACCGGATTGGGATCGCTTTGCGCCCTTAATGGAGAACTCGATCAAGCGCGTTCCGGCAGTCGAGACAGCCGAGATTATCCAGCTGCTCAATGGCCCCGAAGGCTTCACCCCCGACGGCGAGTTCTTACTAGGTCCGACAGCGGTTAAGGGTTTCTGGGTGGCGTGCGCCTTCTGCGCCCACGGCCTGGCTGGTGCGGGCGGCATCGGTAAGGTAATGGCCGAGTGGATCATCGACGGCCATCCAGAATGGGACATGTGGCGGCTGGACGTGCGCCGCTTCGGTTCAAACTACGCCAGCCAGGATTACACCGTGGCACGCACCATCGAGACCTATTCGCAATATTACGATATCCATTACCCTGGTGAAGAACGCATGACCGGGCGCAACTTGCGCCTCTCTCCTACCTTTCATCGCCTGCGCGACCTGGGCGCATTCTTCGGGGAGAAGTTCGGCTGGGAGCGTCCGAATTACTTCAAGCCTTACGAGGCGCTGGCGCGGCATGGGCACGAACCAACCGGCTGGGCGCACCACAATTGGTCGCGGGCGATCGGCTATGAACATATTAAAACCCGCCAGGTCGCCGGGCTTTTCGACGAGACTTCATTCAACAAGTTCGAAGTGCGCGGGCCAGGAGCGCTGAAGTTCCTAAACTATGTCTGCGCCAACGACATCGACCAGCCGCTCGGTACAGTGGTCTACACCCAGTGCCTGAACCCACGCGGGGGGATTGAGTGCGACTTTACCGTCACCCGTCTGGCGGAAGATCGCTTCTTTATCATTACTGGGACAGCTTTTGGCGAGCACGACCGATCCTGGCTGAACCTGAACATGCCCGAAGACGGCTCGGTAACCATCGAAGACGTCAGTTCTTTCTATGCCTGCATCGGTCTGTGGGGGCCTAAAGCGCGCACCATTCTAGAAAAAGTCACTCACGACGATCTGTCCAACGCGGCTTTCCCTTATATGATGGCCAAACGGATCACTGTCGGCGATGTGCCCGTCCTGGCAAGCCGAGTCACTTACGTCGGCGAGCTGGGTTGGGAGTTTTACTGCCCAATGGAATACGGTCTGCGCCTGTGGGACACGCTGTGGGAGGCCGGGCAGCCAGAGGGGATGGTGGCGGCGGGTTACAAGGCGCTCGACTCGCTGCGCCTGGAGAAGGCTTACCGCTACTGGAGCGCCGAGATCAGCCCGGATTACACACCCTTTGAGGCTGGCCTGGGCTTTGCCGTTAAGCTGGATAAAGGCGATTTCCTTGGTCGTGCGGCCCTGCTCAAGCAAAAGGAAGCCGGCGTTACGCGTAAGCTATGCTGCCTGACGTTGGCTGACAGCCGGGTGATCACCCTGGGTAAGGAACCCATCCGGGTCGCCGGGAGCGACCAGATCATCAGTTGGGTGGCTTCGGGTGGGTATGGCTATACAGTGCAAAAGAGCATTGTCTTTGCTTACCTACCGGTTGAATACGCCAAGCCTGGCGCCCAGCTGGAGATCGAGTGCTTCGGCGAAAACGTGGGCGCGGTGGTCGAGCACTCGCCGCTCTATGATCCGAAAGGAGAACGTGTTCGGGAGTAATCGGTACTCAATACATATTGTTCAGTGGAATTCTTATTGCATAATCCGGATTACGTATTACGTAATTCGTAATATGGATTACATGATGGGTGACACTTGACGCATGACCCTTACAGAATGACACTTTATGTACAAAACTCGACGCAACAGGGAGAACATCAAGCCTATGTACGATGACACCGATCGATTAGCAGCCACGACACTGCGTATGCTGGCGGCAGACGCTGTCCAGCAGGCGAACTCCGGTCATCCCGGGTTGCCGCTTGGAGCGGCAGATCTGGCGATCGTGCTTTGGACACGCTATTTGAAACACAACCCCACAGATCCTGACTGGCCTGACAGAGACCGCTTTGTGCTCTCTGCCGGCCACGGTTCGGCCTTGTTGTATGCTCTCCTGCACCTGCACGGCTACCCGATGCCCTTGGAGGAGGTCAAACGCTTCCGCCAGTGGGGCAGCTGCACTCCGGGACACCCCGAATACGATCTGCAGCGCGGCGTTGAAACCACCACCGGTCCGTTGGGACAGGGCTTCGGCAATGCGGTCGGCATGGCCTTGGCGGAACGCATCCTGGCGACGTATTTCAACCGCCCAGGATATTCCCTAGTCGACCACTATACCTATGTCCTGGCTTCCGACGGTGATTTAATGGAAGGAGTGTCACACGAGGTAGCCTCGCTGGCTGGGCACCTGGGTCTGAACCGGCTGATCGTCCTCTACGACGATAATCACATCTCGATAGACGGGCCGACTGATTTGGCTTTCAGCGACGACGTTCCGGCGCGCTTTGCTGCTTACGGTTGGCACGTGCAACATGTCGACGGGCACGATATGCAGGCGGTGGATGTCGCCATCCGGGCGGCGCAGGCGGAGAAGGAACGGCCTTCACTGATCGCCTGCCGCACGCATATCGGCTTCGGAAGCCCACGCCAGGACATGGCCAAGGTGCATGGCTCGCCGCTAGGTGAGGAAGACTTACGCAAGACGAAGGTGTATTTTGGCTGGGACCCAGAAGCGCGTTTTTTTGTCCCGCCGGAAATCATCACGTATTTCGGAAAAGTCTGCCAATGTGGGGTGACTAAGCAGGAGGAATGGAAAAAACTGCTGGTGGATTACCGCGCCGTCTACCCGGATCTGGCGGAGGAGTGGGATCTGTACGTCAAAGGGGAGCTGCCGCCTGGCTGGGAGGCGTCCTTGCCAGCTTTTTCGCCAGAAAAACCACTGGCGACGCGCGTGGCATCCGGAAAGGTGCTGGACGCCATCTCCCCACACCTGTTCAATCTGGTCGGCGGGTCGGCTGACCTGACTCCCAGCAACAACACCCTGCCACAAGGTGGCCAGATCATCCGCCGGGGCGACTTCGCTGGCAGGTATATTCATTTTGGTGTGCGCGAGCATGGTATGGGGGCGATCATGAACGGCTTGGCGCTGCACGGGATGCGTCCGTACGGCGGTACCTTCTTGATCTTTTCCGACTATATGCGTCCAACGATCCGCTTGGCGGCGTTCATGGGACTACCGGTAGTATACGTCTTCACCCATGACAGCATCGGGCTTGGAGAAGACGGTCCCACACACCAACCGGTGGAGCACCTGACAGCTCTGCGAGCGATCCCCAACCTGCTGGTGATCCGACCGGCCGATGCCAACGAGACCGCCACAGCCTGGAAAATTGCCCTGGAGCGCAAGCATGGTCCGACAGTGCTGGCGTTAACCCGCCAGGACCTGCCGGTGATGACCCCGATCGATGATGGCCTGGCGCGGGGCGCGTATATCCTGGCGGAGACAGGCGATGGCAAGCCGGATATTGCGCTGCTGGCGACCGGTTCCGAGGTCAGCCTAGCGCTCAAGGCGCGTGAACTGTTGGCTGGGGACGGCGTACAGGCGCGAGTGGTCTCAATGCCTTGCTGGGAGCTATTCGACGCCCAGCCGCTGTCCTACCGGGGGAGCGTGCTGCCGTCAGGCGTGCCGCGCCTTTCAATCGAAGCTGGTGTCACCCTGGCCTGGGCGCATTACCTGGATGAAGACACCAAGTCAGGAGCGGCAATCGGGCTGGACCGCTTCGGGGCTTCTGCGCCGTACAAGGTGCTCTTCGAGCAGTTTGGGTTGACGGCGGAGAGGGTGGCCGAAGCTGCCAGGCTTCTGGTGAAGTGAATTAAATTATTCAACTACCAAACTTTCAAACTATCAAACTAACCAACTAACAAGAAAGGACCCTGCAATGAAGAAAGCAATCGAGGAATACTACGTTCCGTGGGTGAAGGGCACGCCGATGTACATCTCCAGCCACATCGAGCTGGCCTGGCGGCAGCCTGAGCTCCACCGTATGATGTCCAACGAGAACCCCAACCCGCCATCCGATAAGGTGTTGGAGGCGATCAATAAGTACGCCAAGATGGGCAACCGCTACATGGACCAGGGGCTGGTGGTGCGTTCGAAGATCGCCGAGATCAACGGACTGGACGGGCCGGAAAACGTGCTGCTGGGCAACGGCTCGAGCGAGGTGTTCGACAATGTCTTTCGCTCCTTCCTGCAGCCGGGAGAAGAGGTGATCCAGCATACACCTTGCTTCGGCATCTACAAGCTGCGCACAAACATCCTGGGCGGCAAGCTGGTCTCCGTGCCGATGGTCTACAAGGACAAGCAGTTGCTTTACGATCCGGGCACGATCCTTGAATCGATCACCGAGAAGACCAAGATCATTGTGATCGCCAACCCGAACAACCCCACCGGCAACTTCATGGACGCCCAGCACTTCGTCACCCTGGCTGAGACGGGCATCCCGTTCGTGGTGGACGAGGCCTACGTGGAATACGCCGGACTGGGCAAGTCGCAGGTCGGGCTGACCAAGAAGTACAAGAACGTGATCATCACCCGCACGCTATCGAAGGCATATGGCCTGGCGGGCGTGCGCTTCGGTTACGCCCTGGGCGACAAGGACGTGATCGGGCAGATCTCGGGCACGCTGCTGCCGTGGAACGTCAGCACCATCGCCATGTGGGCTGGGCTGGCGGCGCTGGAGGACACCGAGGGGTTGAAGTTCCGCGTGGATTTCAACAACCGCGCCTTGGCCTACTTCGAGAAGGAGCTCGGCAATATCCCAGGGCTGGTTATTATCCGCTCGGAAGGCAACTATATCCTATTCGATGCAGGACCGGCGGGCAAGAAGGGCAAGGAGGTTATGGATTTCGCCCTGAAGCGTGGGCTGATCTTCCGCGGTCAGTCGGCCATGTACGGCAGCGACGGCTGGTTCCGTATCACCATCGGCTCAGAGGAAGAGAACAAGATGGCTGTCCAGGCGGTGAAGGATTACCTGGCCGGGAAGCCAGCGTGAGTTAGACGAAGGACAGACGAAGGAGTGCTCAGTATTTAGTAAACAGTATTCGGTTTGGCCATTCGAGATCAGCCAGCGGTTAATCTGCTGTCCGGTCTGACTCATTGATCGTCCGGCAGGCGCACTGCTGGACGATCAATTTTGTAAAAGGTGCGGCTCACTTTTAAAGTGCGCCGCACCTGAAGAAAGGTGGTTGTACTTCGTAGGCCAAGCAAAACATCTGATGGACAACTCCTTAAGCGTTTATCAGCGTCTGATAAGTCAGGAGGTAGAATGGCGGCTCCGACACAATCCATAGAGCCCAGGCGGGCGAGCATTTGGTTGCCGATCCTGGGATACGGTTTTCTGTTGTTTGCCGTCTACGCTGTAGCGGCCTTTTTGGTTGAGCAGTATTCTGGCGGATGCATGTTCGTCATCCCCATCTTTTTCTACGCGCTGGTAATCCTCCTGGGGAACCTGAAACTGCAGCGTTTTGGACCGGGCTGGCAATGCTGCTGCCGATCGCCATCCTGGGCGTCCCGATGGATTATTATGGCGATTGGGTTATGAAGCAAAATTTAATTGGCCCATGGTATGCATTAGGCTGGGCGCCGGTCTTCCTGGCGATCGGTTTTGCCGTGGACTTGGGCTACCGCTACGCGCCAGCCGGCTGGCATCCCCGTTGGCGGGCAGTCGCAACCGGGATTGGATTTGGTCTGGCTTTTTACCTGCTGGTTTTGTTCGCCCTCACCGCATTTTATCCTGAGACCGATCAGGTCTGGCATTTAGACTATTTCCAGGGTGGGGTTTATTTCTCCTTGCCCTGGATGTTGGTCAATGGAGGCTTCGCCGGTTACACCGCCTACGCGATCACGCAGCAGGGTTAGGGAAACGGGTACGTGTGAAGTGTACAGGTGAAAATGATCAGATTTAATAGTGGCGCTCGACATTAATTTGAGGGGGTATTACCCATGAACAACCGGAAACAATTGGCTATATTAGCCGCGCTGGTGGGCATCAACGCCTTGCTGGCTTTTTTGACCTATGCCATATTCCCGCTGGAACAGCTGGCGCCGGGGCAGGCAGGCATGCCATCTGCAACCGTGAACATCCCGCCCTGGCTGCTGGGATTAGCTTATGCGGGGATCATCATCGTACTTTACGGTCTATTGGGCTTGGCCGGATACTGGTTTGCGAAAAAGCTCGGGCTGCCGGGGGTTTTCCGGGAAGGGGCGGGGTGGAAGGAGTGGCTGTGGCGACCATTGGCCATCGGGCTGG
>DATDRM010000242.1:0-11625 GCA_035291705.1 Anaerolineales bacterium | reverse complement strand
AATTAGAGCTGGGCGCGATCTGGGTCCCGTGGGAATGGCTGGAGCCTTATGCGCGCATCGTCCACTGGAAGAACACCGGTGCGGCTTTTGGGATGTTGCAGAGCTTTGGCGATGTCTTTATGGTGCTGGCGATCGTCGTCGCCATTGCCATCCTGTATTATTTCCCACAGGTGCCGCCTGGCGACTGGCCGCTGCGCCTGGCGATGGGACTGCAGTTCGGGGGTGCGGTGGGGAACTTAATCGACCGTTTGAGCATAGGTTGGGTGACGGATTTCATCTCCCTTGGTAGCTTTCCGGTCTTCAACGTGGCGGATGCCAGTATCTCGATTGGCGTCGCCGTGCTACTCGTTGGGGTCTGGCTGAAAGAGCGCCAAGGAAAGCCCATCCAACTATCAGCTGGACCAGATTCCGCCTCGGAAAAAAACGGCTGATCCGATCCCGGAGGAAGGCCTGGGTGAATGAGCGCCTGTTCAAAGTTTATTTTGAAGGTGGAGAAGAGCAACGCCTGGACAAATTCCTGGTGGCTGCCCTGCCAGATTTGTCTCGTTCCCGTTTGCAGGCATTAATCAAAGCTGGATTGGTAACCATTGACGGTCAGATGGCGCGCAAAGCGGGGCAGGTGCTGGAAAAGCGAGCCCTGGTGCAGGTGCGCATCCCTCCTCCCCAACCAAGCGATCTGATCCCGGAAGCGATTCCCCTCGACATCGTTTTTGAAAATGCAGATTTGCTGGTGGTGAACAAGCCGGCCGGGATGGTGGTGCACCCGGCGGCCGGGCACTCAGCCGGCACTCTGGTTCACGCCGCTTTGGCACATGTCCCCTATCTCGAAGGTATTGGAGGGGAGCAACGACCAGGCGTAGTCCATCGTCTGGACAAAAATACTTCGGGGTTGATCCTGCTCGCCAAGAATGATGCCGCCTATCATTGGTTACAAAATCAATTCCGCGCTCGCCTGGTAGAGAAGATGTACCTGGCGTTGGTCGATGGTGCCCCGCCGACGCCACGCGGGCGGGTCGAAGCGGCAATTGGGCGCGATCCGGGGCAACGGAAGAAAATGGCTGTGGTCCCCCCCGGAAAGGGACGCCTCGCGTTCACCGAGTACCACACCCTGCAAAGATTCCCCGCTCACAGTTTGCTGGAAGTTCACCCCATCACTGGTCGCACACATCAGATTCGCCTCCACCTGGCTTTTTTGGGTTGCCCGGTAGTTGGTGATACTATCTATGGGCGAGCGCATCCCAGCTTACCTCTAGCACGACATTTCTTGCACGCCGCCCGCCTGACCATCCAGCTGCCCGGCGAGGCGGTAGCACGTACTTTTGAAGCGCCGTTGCCGGAGGATCTAACTCGCGTATTGGAGGGTTTAAACGATGGACATCGTTGATCTGCGTTCAGATACTGTCACCCAGCCCACCCCAGCCATGCGCGCCGCGATGGCTGGGGCTGTGGTGGGGGATGATGTCTTTGGTGAAGATCCTACAGTCAACCGCCTCCAGGAGATGGCAGCCGCATTGATGGGGAAAGAAGATGGCCTTTTCGTGTCCTCGGGCACCATGGGAAACCTGGCGGCGGTCCTGGCGCATTGTGGCCGCGGGGATGAGCTCATCCTGGGGGATAAGGCGCACACATACCTGTTCGAAGCAGGTGGGATTTCCGCATTGGGTGGGATTCATCCGCGACCGATCCCCAACCAGGCCGACGGCACCCTGGCTTCAGATGATATCCTGGCTTCTATCCGGCCAGATGACGTTCATTACCCTGTCTCGCGCTTGGTCGCCCTCGAGAACACGCACAACCGCTGTGGTGGAGTGGCGCTTACGGCGGGTTACACCCAATCAGTCGGTGAGCTGGCTCACCAGCATGGGTTACGGCTACATCTGGACGGAGCCAGGATATTTAACGCTGCCGTGGCGTTGGGGGTAAGTGCCATAGACCTTGCAGGGCCGGCTGATTCGGTGACCTTTTGCCTCAGCAAAGGTTTGAGCGCGCCAGTCGGTTCCATCCTCTGTGGCTCGACCGATTTTATCACCCGCGCTCGCCGCATCCGCAAGCAATTGGGAGGTGGAATGCGGCAAGCGGGAGTGCTGGCCGCAGCCGGGATCGTTGCCTTGGAAACGATGGCGGATCGCTTAGGTGAAGATCACGTTCGGGCGAAGCGGCTCGCCCAGGGATTGGCGACTGTCCCAGGTCTGGTGCTTGACCCGGGAACACCTTACACCAACATGGTATTCCTTTCTCTTGGGGAGGAAGTCTCGCTCAGCGCGGCCGAAATAGCGGCACAGCTCGCTCGAATGGGGGTGCGGGTTGGCGTGGTTAGCGGACGTCGCTTTCGCCTGGTCACCCATTGTTGGGTAGACGATATCGGCGTGGAAGCGGCCATCGGTGCGTTTAGAGAGCTAATCGGTGAGACTATGATATAATATATTCAGCCAAGGAGGGCGTGATAGGTTTTCCCGATCGCCATGCATAGAACCAAAGGCTTAGGTGAGAGCTTTTGGTTTATTGAGGAGTCGTCGTTGCTATGGAGACTCAGGTAAACGCCTTTCTGGCCAGTTTAGAGGCCCAACCGGCCTACGCAGAAAGCACGCGGCTGGCTTATGCAAGCGATCTGCGTGTTTTTTTGAAATATTTAATGGATACCTTACGCCGCCCACCGCAGTTGCCTGATTTAAATCCGGGGCAAGTGGCGCGGTTTCTCGAATCTGAGCGTCAGTCCGGCCGGCGTTATAGCACCCTTGTCCGCCGGTGGGTCACTTTGCGGCGATTTGCCGCCTATTTATCCCGGCAAGGCCTGCTCGCGGTCGATGCGCTCGCTGCGGACTCCGATCTGATAGACGGGATTATCTCCTCGGTCTCTCCTATCCCAGCTCCCCAATGCCTGACGCCAGGCCAGATCACCAGGCTATGCTCAGTGATCGAAGCTTCCCCTCGTCCGCGAGCGCGCCGAGACCTGGCGATCCTGATGCTCTTATTGGAAACCGGGCTTTCGGTAGGTGCCCTGACGGCGCTCGACCTGCCGGAAATAAACCTGCAGGCTGGCAAAGTGCATATCCTTCTCGACGATCGGGAAGATGCCTGGCTGTCGATGGGCAACGCTACCCAATCCCTGGAACGCTATCTGCTGGAAGGACGGCCGGAATTAAGCCATCGTACCGATGAGCAAGCCTTGTTTATCAGCCAGATGGATGGAAGAATGAGCCGCCAGGGAATCTGGCAGGTATTACGCCATTGGGGTCGGATGGTCACACCGCCAATCCTGCTTTCACCGCGCCTGGTGCGGCATACCGCAGCGCTACGCATGGCACAGACTGGCCGGACGATCACTGAAATTCAATCCCTGTTAGGCCATAGCAATCCCCTTTCTACTCGGGCACTGCTCCGCCGCTTGGCGGTCGCTTGCGGAGAACGTCCGGAAATATCCTCTATAGTGAAATGAGAAACTTTATGGGTGAATATATTACACTTTCGGAGATCGACCAGGCAGCGCATGCAGTTCGGACTCAGATAAAACTAGCACCCCGCATCGGGATCATCCTCGGTTCAGGTCTTGGCTCGCTGGCGGATTCGGTTGAAAACGCTACTGTGATTGTAACCAGCGATCTGCCTTTTTGGCCGGTCTCTACTGTGGAGGGCCATCGAGGTCGGCTGGTCATCGGTCAGCTCGAAGGTCAGAAAGTTATGGTGATGCAAGGACGCGCCCATTATTATGAGGGGCATAGTATGTCGCAAATTGGCTTACCGGTGCGCGTCATGCAACGCCTGGGAGTGGAAATCTTAATTGCGACCAACGCCGCCGGGGCGGTTAATCCAACTTTTGAGCCAGGTGACCTGATGTTGATCACCGACCATCTCAACATAATGGGCATGGCTGGGCTAAGTCCATTGCGCGGCCCCAACCTGGATAAACTTGGTCCTCGCTTCCCGGATATGGGGGGCGCCTATGACCGCCAGCTGGGCGATTTGGCTCGCCAGGTGGCTGCAGAACACGGTATCGAGCTCCGCCAGGGAGTATATGTTTGTCTGGCAGGACCTTCCTTTGAAACCTCTGCTGACCTGCGTTTTCTGCGCGCGATCGGCGTGGACGCGGTTGGTATGTCTACTATTCCGGAGGTGACGGTAGCACGCCATGGTGGCATGCGCGTCTTAGGAATATCCACCATCAGCAACAAGGCTAATTTGGATGGAGATACGCTTACCACTCATGAAGAGGTACTGGCTGCCGGTAAGATCATCGTCCCCCGGCTTACCGAGATCATTAAAGGTGTATTGCGTAACTTGTAACCACTGGCAGTGGCTTTTCCATTCCATTCAGGAACAAAGATGGAAGAAGCGCTTCGCTTTTTCAGGGCTTATGAAATCTGGATCTATTTGCTGCTCATCTTGGGAGGGCTGGTATATATTCGGAAGTTTATCCTCGCCTGGAGTGAGATGCGTGAGGCAGCTTTTGGTCTGGAGCGAGAAAGCGCTCAATCCCGCCTCAATCAGTCGGCGAGTATGGTGGTGCTGCTCCTGGTAATGGCTGTCGCGGAGTTCGTCTTGGTCTCGTTTATCGCTCCCTCCTACCCGGGGTCGAACCCATTGATCACGCCGACGTTGGATGTCCTGGCAACTTCGACCAATACCCTGCCAGTCACCCCAGCGGATATCTCTGGAACCCAGGAGATTGGAGAAAACATGCTTCCGAGCCCGACCGCTGAGGGACCTGGCGGAGAGGGATGTGTTCCTGGACAAGTGATCTTGACCGAACCCAAGCCTGGTGTCGAGGTAAGCGGCATCATTAAAGTTGAGGGGACCGCGAACATCCCCAATTTTGGTTTTTACAAATATGAGATTGCCCGTCCTGGAGAAACGGTTTGGCTGACAATACTTGCAGGAAGGGCAATCGTACAGGAAGGTGAGCTCGGTCAATGGGACACAGGTGCTTTATCCCCTGGAGATTATATGTTGCGACTGGTTGTGACGGACAACCAAGGAGAGTCTTTGCCGCCTTGTGTCATCCAGGTGCGTGTGAATAACCCGGTGGAACCTTAGCGAGCGTAGCGCTGTTAATTTGGAGACTAAATGCCCGAGATTGAAATACGCCCTGCTATCGCAACGGATATCCCGGCCTTAATCCGTATCGACCACAGCTATACCAGTGATTATGTCTGGCAGATGGATCTGCACCAGGAATCAGATCATTTTGGTGCTGCGTTTCGGGAAGTGCGAATGCCGCGCTCTGTGCGCGTGGATTACCCACGGTCGCCACAGGCTTTGGCAGAGGATTGGCTGGGACGGTCCGGCGTACTGGTCGCCTTATTCGCCGGTGAACCCGTGGGCTATGCCGGCTTGATGGAAAACATCTTTCCCCAGACCTCCTCGATGACCGACTTGGTTGTAACTCAACGCCTTCGTCGTCAAGGGATCGGCAGTGTCTTGATACTGGCAGCGCTGGAATGGGCCGTATCGCGCGGCACTACACGCCGGCTAATGCTCGAAATGCAACCCAAAAACCACGCCGCCATCAACCTCGCTCAGAAGTTAGGTTTTGATTATTGCGGTTATGTTGACCACTATTACGTCAACCACGATATTTCGATTTTCTTCGCCAAATGGATCTCCTGATCAAGGATATTGAACTGCTTTCCCTCGGATCACGATGGACGCTTTGATTACCGGTTTACGCACGCTCAACCAACTGCTCACAGCAGGGATCGCAATCACCGCCTTCTCCTTGCTGCTGTATGCCTTGACCTTTAATTTACAGGATCGGGTAGCGCGCTCCTTCGCCATCATCCTTCTCTGTGTCGTGGTAGTCGCGGTTGGGGATGCTATCGGCAGCAACACTGATTCGCTGGCCGAGATGGAATTGTGGCTTCGCTTTCAATGGCTTGGCATTATCTTCCTGCCCGCAGCTTATATACAATTTTCCGACGCATTACTGGCGACCACTGGCCGGCCCTCGCGCGGCCGCCGTCGCCGTATGGTGCGCCTGGTTTATTTGTTTTCATTCGCTTTCCTAATGACCTTGCCAACTCCCTGGTTGGTCGGGCCGCTTGTGCAGGACGTTGGACCAGCTCCTCATCTGCAGCGCACCTGGTTGACCTGGGTTTTCGCTACCTTTTATGTCCTGGTGATCGGCTGGGCAGGGATCAATTTCTGGCGCTCCTACCAACGCACGGTCACAAGCACCAGCCGCAGGCGAATGCGGTACCTGCTCACTGGAGCATTGGCTCCGGCTCTGGTCTCTTATCCCTTCCTGCTCTTTGGTTCGGGCTTTGCCACACAGCACCCGCTCTTATTTTGGCTGGCTGCCTTTCTAAGCAACCTCCTGGTATCTGTATTGCTAATCTTGATGGCCTACTCGGTGGCGTTTTTTGGTGTGGCCTGGCCTGACCGAGTGGTGAAACGCCGGCTGTTCAAGTGGCTGATGCGCGGCCCGGTGACCGCCTCGACGGTTCTGGCCATAACCACGATTGTCCGGCGGGCCAGCGAGTCGCTCGGCGTCCACTATCCGGCAGCAATACCGATTCTGATGGTCGTTACCGTGCTCATCATGGAGCATATGATCACCCTTATCGCACCCTTATGGGAACGCTGGCTTTTCCATGGCGGCGATCGAGCTAACCTGCAGTTGATCCAGAACCTGGAGGAGCGCTTGCTCACCTCGGGAGATTTGCGTGAATTCCTTGAATCGGTTTTAGCCGCTGTCTGTGACCGCTTGCAAGTCTCCAGCGCGTTTTTTGTTGGGTTGGGGCCTGATGGTCCAGAAATGCTGCTGACCGTTGGAAATAAAAACCCCTTTGAGGAAGAGTACGCGCACGTTGACTTACTGAAAGTGGTCTCGCACAATGGGGGTGCAGGGGTAAAGCGTGCCAATTACGAGCAGGTATTTACCTGGAAAGATTACTGGTTGGTACCCCTGTCTGAGAACGGCAATGGAGAGAAGAGGTTAATGGGCTTCCTGGGTGCTGCGCGCAATTCCCTGGACTCTCCAGACAAAGAACAGGTTGAGGCGCTTCTGCTCCTGGCCCATCGAGCTATGTTAGCGCTTAAAGACCGTCAGATGCAGCAACAGGTCTTCACCTCTTTAGAGGTCCTGACTCCGCAGGTAGACCTCATTCAACGCCTGCGGGCGGCGGCTCGTTACGAAGGAACTGAGCTGCTTGCCGCCCCCGAACGACTGTTAGAAGATAAATACTTATCCAAGTGGGTGAAAGATGCCTTGAGCCATTATTGGGGAGGCCCAAAACTGTCTCAAAGCCCTCTCCTTCGCTTGCAGATTGTCCAGCACGCTTTGGAAATCCACGAAGACAACCCCACAAATGCCCTGCGGGCGATTCTTCACGAAGCCATCGAAAAAGTACGCCCGGAAGGGGAAAGGCGCTTTACGGGCGAATGGATTCTGTACAATATACTGGAAATGAAGTTCATGGAAGGTCGCAAAGTGCGCGAGATCGCTATGCGCCTGGCTATGTCAGAAGCAGATTTATATCGCAAACAGCGGGTCGCGATTGAATCTGTGGCAAAAGCCATTAAGGAAATGGAGCGCACGGCGAGAGAGGAGCAGATCATAGACAAGAAAAAAAGAAAAGCACTTACCCAGAGTTTTTGATGGAGGGCACCGATCCGCACACTATCCAGACGAGGTATGGATTAATGGTAAATAAATCGCTTTCTCGGGAGTTGCATGGGGAACCGCCGCCCTTGGATGAATCCTGGTGGACGGCGTTGTTAGCGGAGGAGGAGAAGCCGCATTCACCGCCTGCCAAGTCCTCCTCCCCCACGGGATCAAAAAAAGAATCCCGCCTGATTAACGTAAACTGGAATCGGGCGCGTGAGATATACGAGTGCGATCAGACTATCAGTTTAAAAGCGACTGGCTTTAATCGCGGCGGCCTGCTCGTGGAGGGGGCAGAATTGCAGGGTTTTGTACCCGTCTCCCACCTGGTGAACATGCCCAATATTCAATCAGACGAGGAGCGCGAGCGATTGTTGAGCCAATATGTGAATTGCACTCTACTGCTCAAGGTGATCGAATGCGATCCAGACCGGGGGCGGGTTGTATTTTCTGAGCGCGCCGCATTATCCGAACCGGGTCGCCGTACCCTGCTATTGGATAGACTTAAACCAGGAGACCGTATCTTCGGTTCGGTCACCAACCTGACCGATTTTGGCGTCTTTGTTGACCTGGGCGGATTGGAGGGCCTGATTCACGTCTCCGAGCTGTCATGGGGACGTGTGCGCCATCCAACCGACATGCTTAAGGTGGGCGACAGGATCGAAGTCCATGTGATCAACGTCGACCGTGAGCGGTTACGCGTCGCGCTCAGCCTGAAACGTCTGTATCAGAATCCTTGGGAGACAGCCGAGATGCGCTATCATCCGGGTCAGCTGGTAGAAGCGGTGATCACCAGTATCTTACCCTTCGGCGCATTTGCGCGCCTGGAAGAAGGCCTGGACGGGTTGATTCATGTCTCGGAGATGTGTCCTGAGGGAGAGACGGTCAAACCGGAGGAAACTGTCCGTGAAGGGCAACGTGTTCAAGCGCGTATTCTACAAGTCGACGCCAGCCGGCAGCGCCTGGGGCTGAGCCTGCTGTTCGACCAGCCGGCCTGAACGTCATATCCAAGGGATAGATTCTCGCGCTGGCGGATAGTTGACAGGGAGGGAAAAATGAAAAATGGGTGGGCGATGGCCTTCGGGGTGGTCTGTGGTTTGCTGGGGGCGGGTCTATTGCTCCTGGTCACCGGCCAGCCGCAGGGAGCTCCCGTCCAGCTCTCGCCCCCGCCGACCGCTCCCCCGCTTGTCCTCCACGTGACCGGCGCGGTTGCCCGGCCGGGCGTCTATTCGCTTCCTGACGGCAGCCGCGTGGCAGACGCCGTGCAGGCAGCGGGTGGCATGCTTTCGGATGCCGATGCAGAACCGCTTAACCTGGCGGCATTGGTGCAGGATGGTGAGCGAGTTTGGGTGCCTTGGAAACAAGCAGCTCGGGCTCCTCCTCAATCGGTGGCAGGAGAAGACCAGGCCCAGGGAAGCAATCTGACCTCCCCATCCCCTCCAGAACCAATTTTTCCGGTGAATATTAATACAGCTCCCCAGGATGATCTGGAGAGTCTCCCAGGAGTTGGTCCAGTCATCGCTAAACGTATCATCGCCTACCGTCAAGAACACGGGCCGTTCACCAAGATCGATGATCTTCAGCAAGTTGATGGGATTGGTCCCACCACCTTTGACAAGTTGAAAGATCTGATTTCGGTTGGGTATTCGCCGTAGTGTAGGACAAGTTGGCAAACTTTCCTACATCACAGCCGCGATCCGCTCTAAGGCGCGATCGATCTTCTCAAGCGAGGTCGCGTAGCACAGGCGCAGGTAGCCTTCCCCCAATTGGCCGAAATCTGTCCCCGGCAATACCGCCACATTGGCCTCTTCGAGCAGGCGGCTTGCCACTACACGCGCCGGCAGCCCCCAAGCTTTCACGTTGGGAAAAGCATAAAACGCCCCTTGCGGCACCTGGCAGCGCACACCGGGGATAGCGTTTAATCCAGCCACCATCCGATCTCGACGGCGCTGGTATTCTGCCACCATCGCCTCGACCACTTCCTGGCTGCTGGTGATCGCCTCGATCCCGGCGAATTGGGTGAAGGTCGCGGTGCAGCCGATCGAATGTGTCAGCAGCAAGCCAACCCTTTCCGCCAGTGCCTCAGGCATGATAGCGTAACCCAGGCGCCAACCGGTCATGGCATAAGTCTTGGAAAACCCATCCACGATCACCGTGCGCTCCGCCATTCCAGAGAGCGAGGCGATGCTGGGCACCTGCTGGCCGTCGTAGGCTAACCGGGCGTAGATCTCATCTGAGATCACCCAGCAATTGTGTGCCATCGCAGTGCTGGCGATGTGCTCCAGGTCTGCCAGGGGGATCACCCCGCCAGTAGGATTGGCGGGCGAATTAAGGATGATCAGGCGCGTGCGATCGGTCAGGCGGCGGTCGAAAGCCTCCAGATCGAAAGAAAATCCCCTTTCTTCACGCAGCGGGACGGGCACCGGCACGCCGCCAGCGATCGCGATCATCGCCGGATAGGTTGGAAAACCTGGATCAGGAAAGAGCACCTCGTCTCCGGGTTCGACCAAAGCCAGAGTGGGAAAGAACAAACCAGGCTTGGCGCCCGGTCCAATCACGACTTGCTCTGGGCGGATGGCGATCCCTCGCCGTGAACCAGCGTCAGCGGCGATGGCTTGGCGTAACTCCGGCACGCCCACCGGCGGGTTATAGCGCGTCTGACCGGCGGCGATCGCCTCGATCCCTCTCTGGCTGATGTGTGGGAAAGTGTGAACATCAGGCTGCCCGATCTCCAGGTGGATGATTTCCCGCCCTTGAGCTTCCAACTCTTGGGCGCGTGCCAGCACGGCGTAAGCGCCTTCCTCCTTAAGATGGATTACCCGATGGGCGAAAGGATCGGTCATATCTCAAACTCATAAGAATTGATGCGTGAAACTTGATCCGAGAATTCGCTCTCCGTTACAACTTTGGCAGCACGATTGTCTGCTGCTTCTGATACTTACCTTTCTTATCCGCGTAGGATGACTCGCACATCTCGTCGGCTTCGAAAAACAAGACCTGGGCAATGCCTTCATTGGCGTAAATCTTGGCAGGTAATGGGGTAGTGTTCGAAATCTCCAAGGTGACAAACCCTTCCCACTCGGGTTCGAAAGGCGTCACGTTGACGATGATGCCACACCGGGCATAGGTCGACTTTCCCACACAGACCGTTAATACTTTCCTGGGGATGCGAAAATATTCGATGGTACGCGCCAGGGCAAACGAGTTTGGCGGGATCACGCACACCTCTCCCTTGAAATCCACCATCGACTTTGGATCGAAGTCTTTCGGGTCGACAATTGCCGAGAAGACATTCGTAAAGATTTTAAACTCGTCGGCCACGCGGATATCGTATCCATATGAGGAAACGCCGTATGAAATCACGCCGTTCCGCACCTGGCTATCGGCGAAAGGCTCGATCATGCCACCTTCTTGCACCATCTTGCGGATCCAATGATCTGGCTTAAGTCCCACGATTACCTCCTATATCGTCCTTCATCTATCGTCTTCCGTCCTTCGTCCACTGTCTATCATCCTTCGCCTTCCATCCATCGTCGTCCCCTACCACCCGCTTGCCGCAAAAACCGTCTCCAGCAGCCGCGCCCGTTCTTCATCAGTCATCGGGCGCGGGCGCGCATAGTCTTCAAAGACGATAGTGATTAAATCCGTACCGATATACCGGCCATCATAAAAGACATGGCGGTCGATGAACGCATCGTCGCAAGCATTATCCGTACAGTAATGATACTGGTCGAAAAACAGGTTGCCGAGCCCAAAGTGGATGAATGCGCCTTTAAGGAATTCCATCCCCTGGGGTTGGTGCGCCTGGCTACCACTAACAATTACCGCGCCAGCCTTCGCCATGCTGCGGAAATCCTCCACCTGGTCGGGCTGCGCACGGAAATTATAGTATTCAAAGTGTTGGAAGGTGGCGATGACCAGGTAACCTTCCTCCTGCAAGCGAGCGATCTCCTGAGTCATCCAATCAAAATCGCAAGCCACTGCCCCGGGTTGCGTCTCGCTGGCCGTGGCGTATCCCCCTCCCT
>DATDRM010000241.1:0-2280 GCA_035291705.1 Anaerolineales bacterium | reverse complement strand
GCACATCCGGCTCCGTAACGACTGCCCAACGGGCGGTCGCCGAAGCGCTTAATCAATCCTTGTTTGACCGCAACCTGCGCAGCGATCACCAGGTAATTGGCCTGATCGCCCAGGTCGTCCTGCGCGCTGACCGCTTGCATTTAGCCCAATCTGGCCCGCTGCACGCTTTATTTCTCTCCTCAGGTGAAGCGCAAGACTTCCACGATCCCAGCCTGGCCGGGGAGGGATTAGGCCTCGACCGCAACACAGCGGTTTATTTTTCTCAAGTTGAGCTGAATACCAACGATGCCCTGGTCTTGACGGCTGAACCTCCCAGCGCCTGGACGACGGAGACCCTGCAAAACCCTCAAGGTCAAGGACCAGAAAGTTTACGCCGCCGTTTACTCTCGAAGGCCGGACCCGACTTGCGCGCGGCCTTGCTCCACGCCCAACCGGGCACCGGCCAGCTGCGCCTGCTGCGACCGGTGCGTGCCGTGCGACCTGGGCTATCCCAACCTGTACTTTCGGCAACGCCCCTCCCCCGGCCGGTGCAAACAGGGGTGGAGCCAGCTCCGATTGAAACCGCCCCCGATTCGGTAGCCGTTCCTGCTCAATCGATCCCAACTCCACTGGCTGAGGGACCACCCATTCCGGCGAGTATTACCCCGGCCAGACCTCTGGGGGCATCCGTGCCTCCCATTGTAACTGCACCCCTCCCGCCAGGCCGCGCCGTCCCTGTCCTTCCCGTCAAACCACGCGCCCCTCGCCCGTCCTCTCCGAGCCCCATGCTGATCTGGTTGGGTTCCATCGGGCGCGCCCTGGGAACCGCAACTCGAAAATTCATCCGGAAGGCTGGCGCGATTGCCAGACAAATGTTGCCGGACGAGGGCATCTTTGCCCTGCCTCCAGCTACGATGGCTTTCACCGCGATCGCTGTGCCGCTGGTCGTGGTGACCATGGCGGCCGTGGTCTACTTCCAACGCGGGCGCGCCTCCCAGTATGCAGTTTACTTTGACCAGGCAAAAGAGGTGGCCTTGACCGCCCAGTCAAAAACCGATCCACAGGAACTGCGCCAGTCCTGGCAATCAACTGTCCTGCTGCTCGACCAGGCCGAATCCTACCAAACCACGTCTGACTCGCAGAACTTGCGCCAGCAAGCCCAATCTTCCCTGGACGGCCTGGACGCAGTCGAACGCCTGGATTTCCAACCTGTCCTGGCCGATGCCTTAGAGGAGACTGCTCACATTACGCGCATTGTCGCCTCGGTGGACGAACTGTATCTGCTCAACGAAGCGGAAGGTGTGGTACTGCGCACTGTGCGCACCAACCAGGGCTACCAGATCGATCCGACCTTCCAGTGTGGTCCAGGTCCTTACGGAGGTTTCATCGTCGGGGCTATCACCGATATCGCCGCCTTGCCGAAAGGCAACGACTTGAAAGCTACCATCGCGGCCATCGACGCTGATGGGAACCTGCTCTATTGCATCCCAGGTGAAGAGGCTTTGGCGAAACAGATGGAACCACCCGATATCCACTGGGGAACGCCGCAGGGTCTCACCGTTGACACCGGCGACCTGTATATCCTGGATCCCCAGACGAATGCCGTCTGGATTTACCGGGGGATGGAAATAACCAAACCGCCGCGGCTTTTTTTTGGCGAGCAGATCCCCCCCATGCACGATGTCATCGACATGGCCATCAACTTGACTGACCTATACTTATTACATGCCGACGGTCACCTGACCACCTGCGACTACAGCGGCTTGTTAGAGTCTCCCACCCGTTGTGAGGATCCGGCAACCTATACCGATTCCCGGTCTGGGCGCCAGGATGGGGCTTTGATCCAGGACGCCTCCTTCACCGAGATCCTGTTCTCTCCTCCTCCCGACCCCTCGATTTACCTGCTCGATCCGGTAACCAAAGCGATCTACCATCTCAGCGTTCGCTTAACATTACAACGCCAATATCGCTCTCGAGACCCACTCCCAGAAGGCCCGGCCACTGCCATCGCCATCAACAAGAATAACCGCACAGCCTTTATGGCGATCGGGAACCAGGTATATTCCGCCACTTTGCCATAACATCTACTGCGTGGCGGTCGGCCAGGGGGTGTAAGTCGCCTGGATGGGCTGGGGGCTGGCGCTGGGCGTTGGAGAGATTGTCGCTCGTTCGTCCTGCAGTTGAACTGCAGGACGAACCGGTGTCTGGGTGTTCACCGCCGGCTCCGTCTGCGTTGCGAGCGGTAACAGAAGTGGCGCATGGGTGGGGATGAGGGTGGGCAGGACCAGGGGCGCGCTGGTC
>DATDRM010000240.1:0-5918 GCA_035291705.1 Anaerolineales bacterium | reverse complement strand
TCTTGTGCGCAGCGCACGAAGTCCAACACCACAGGCACACTGCGCATCAGCACCGTGAAGTTGCCCTCGACATGCACCTTGCGGGTCAGCAAGGCCTGCATGACGTGTAACTCTCCCTGCATCACCCGCACCATCGTATCGTAGGGAGCCTTGAAGCTAAAGGCTGGCTTTTGCGCATCGAGGTTATCGACCACATAGGCCTGCCGGCATTTGCCGTGCCACAAGTCAAAATACATGATCACCTTCGAGGAAAGGGATCCGCTGGGATCGATGATTAAAAAGATATCCCCCTCCCAATTACGGGCGATCTCACCATATTGGGCATCGCGATTAAGCTTGTCCATGAAGGCCTGCGTCCATTCGGGAGTGGGGAACTTCGCCATATTTTCCTCTGCCAGATCAAATCCCTTGCGTATTTTGAGAAGATAGTCTATGCTTAATGATACCACCGCCCTGAGCAACCTGCGTTGTTAAAAAAACGAACCGCCTTACGGCGGTCAGTGCGCTGGGTGGGAGTTGAACCCACACGCCTTGCGGCACATGGCCCTCAACCATGCCTGTCTGCCAATTCCAGCACCAGCGCAAAAGCATTGGTATTATAACCGCCTAACGGTACCTGTCAAGTCGAGGCGGTTTTCTAAAAAGGAGTAATCTATGCGCATCGTCTTGGACGCCATGGGAAGCGATGCCTGCCCTGAACCAGAGATACAGGCCGCCCTGCAAGCGGCCAATCAGTATCCCGACGAGATCATCCTGGTTGGACCGGAAGACCGCCTCCAACCGCAGCTATCAGCGGTAAACGGCACGGCCTCTCGCATTCGCATCGTTCACGCTCCCGAGGCGATCACCATGGACGATAAGGGTCTCAAACTGGCTTTGAAAGCCAAACGCCCGGGCGCCAGGAACTCTATGGCGGTGGGGATCGACCTGGTGAAGAATGGACAGGCGGAAGCCTTCGTCACCGCCGGCAACACCGGTGGAGCGCTGGCTACTGCCTATTATCGCCTGGGTACGATCGAGGGCGTGGAGCGCCCGGCCCTGACCGCCTTGTTCCCAGTGAAGGACGGATATTGCGTCGTCCTGGATATCGGCGCTAACCCAGATTGCAAGCCCGAACACCTTTACCAGTTCGCCATCATGGGAAGTGTGTATGCTGAAAAAGTGCTTAAAATTCATGCCCCGCGCCTCGGTTTGCTCTCGAACGGCGAAGAAGCTGGCAAAGGCAACCAGCTCATAAAGGAAACTTACCCTCTCTTGGAGTCCAGTCAGCTGAATTTCATCGGGAACCTGGAGGGCAAGGAACTTTTCGGCGGACAGGCCGACGTTGCCGTTACCGATGGTTTCACCGGCAACATCTTGCTCAAGTCGAGCGAGGCAGTCGCCAAGCTGATTACCGACATCCTGCGTCAGGAATTGATGGGTAGCCTGCGCACCAAAGTCGGCGGATTGCTGGCGAAACCAGCCTTCAACAACATCAAGCGGATGCTCGATCCAGGGGAGGTCGGCGCAGCTCCCCTGCTAGGGATCGACGGCCTGGTGTTTATCGGTCATGGTCGCTCCGACGCGCATGCCCTGGTCAACGCCATCCGCGTCGCCCGGCAGGCAGTCGAAGCAGACTTGGTGGGAGCTTTGCGCACCGCCATCGCCGAACGCCTGGCCAGCACTCCGCTGAAAGAGGTCACATGAACCGCCCGCGCGTCGTCATCACCGGCATCGGCGCCATTTCTCCCCTGGGTACCTCGCCCGAACAGCTCTGGGAAGGCTTGATCCACGGTAAGTCAGGCATTCGCCGCATCACCCAGTTTGACCCAACCGGTTTACCCTGCCAGATCGCCGGGGAAATCCCCGACTTTCACCCCGAAGACTACATGGACAAGAAAGAAGCCCGCCGTATCGCCCGCTCCTCACAAATCGCCCTGGCGGCGGCGATCGAGGCGGTCAAAGACGCCGGCCTGGAAGGCACCATGCCCGAACCGGAACGCGCCGGCGTTTTCTTCGGCACGGCCATTGGTGGACTCGATGTGATGGACGAGGCGGTCAAGACTTACCAGGCTAAGGGTTTACAACGTGTCAGCCCCTTCGCCCTGCCGTCCTCCATCCCAAACATGCCGGCTTTTATGATCAGCCAGCAGTTCAAATGCCTGGGGCCGAGCAATACGATCACCACCGCCTGCGCCACGAGCACGCAGGCCATAGGGGGAGGCGCAGAGCTGATCCGGCGGGGTGTAGCAGACATCGTGATCACCGGTGGGACGGAAGCCATGATCCGTGACTTCGCCGTGGTGGGGTTCATCGCCATGCGCGCCCTACCGGTCAACTACAATGACCGACCAGAACAAGCCTCCCGCCCCTTCGACGCCAACCGGGAAGGATTCGTGTTCTCCGAGGGGGCCGGCGTGCTGATCCTCGAAAACCTGGAACACGCCCGGCAACGTGGAGCGCGTATCTACGCCGAAGTGGTTGGCCATGCCGCCTCAGCAGATGGTTACCACATGGCAGCCCTTGACCCGGAGGCGGCTGGACCTGCCCGCGCCATGCGTTGGGCACTGACGGACGCCGGGCTAAGACCGGAAGAGATCGATTACATCAACGCGCATGGCACCGGCACAAAGCAGAACGATGCCACCGAAACACGCGCCATTAAAGCTGTCTTCGCCGAAAGCGCCTACCAGATACCGATCAGTTCCACCAAATCGATGATCGGACACGCAATGGGAGCCTCTGGAGCCTTAGAAGCCATCGCATGCGTCAAGACTATCGAAAGCGGGTCCATCCACCCGACGATCAATTACGAAACTCCCGACCCCGAATGCGACCTCGATTATGTGCCAAATACAACCCGGCAGGCAACCGTTAACACGACCCTGTCCAATTCCTTCGGCCTGGGAGGGCAGAACGCCTGCCTGGTGCTTAAACGCTGCCAGGCCTAATCTCATCCCCATGATAGGAAAGCTTATATGGAAATATTCACGAATGAATCCCTAATCCACCGCAACGCCCGCATCGGCCAGATCAGCAGCATCGCTGGACTGGTGGTGTTGGGAGGCGGCATGTATATCTCTTTTGCCCAGCCACAGTTGTTTAATATTTCGATGATCGCTTTGTTGCTTGGCTTTGCCCTGTCACAGGTTGGGATCTACTTCGGCAATCGCTGGAGCCGCCGCCCCCGCCCGGATGAGGTGCTCAACCAGGCGCTCAAGGGGTTGGATGGACGATTCAACCTGTACCACTACCGGACAGCCACGGGGCACCTGCTGGTTGGTCCGGCGGGAGTGTGGGTGTTGATGCCCCGCTCCATCCGCGGCACCATCTTGTACGATGAAGCCAAGAACCGCTGGCGGCAGAAAGGCGGAAACCTGTACCTTAAAATCTTTGCCCAGGAAGGCCTGGGACGCCCCGACCTCGAAATTGGCGGTGAAGTGAACGCAGTAACCCGTTATTTACAAAAACTGCTCCCCGAGCGCGAAATTCCGCAAATCCAGGCAGCCCTGATCTTCACCAACGAAAAAACTGAGGTGGAGGCAGACAACGCCCCTATCCCGACACTGCACGTCCGCAAGCTCAAGGAACTTATCCGCAAAACCGCGAAGGGCAATCCGATCTCATTAGATTTGGTAAAAGAAATCCAACAGGCGCTGCCAAGCTAACAACGCATACACTTTACAAGAGATTATTGGTGCACAACAGTGCGGCAGATCAGTTCATCCGTGGTGGCATTCTTCAAGCACATTGTGACATAAAGTGCGTGTGAAAGCTCCTTGGGCAGCGAGTAGGTTTCAGTTACTTTTTTATTTTTATCGATCTTAAACGTGCCAATCTTATACCATCCGCCCAGCCCAACGGAGCCATCCCTCACTTTCACATAAAAAACATTCTTGGTTGAGAAGCCAGACGCAGTGATCTGAACCCGCTTTCCTATCACGGTCACGAACGTGGTCTCGGTTGTATAGTCCTTAGGCGGGATGCACAATACCTGGCCTACTTTAAGCTTGGATGGATCCTTTATGTTATTAGCCAGGGCAATCTCTTTCCATTTGAGACCAAATGTATGGGCAATCTTGGGGGTCGTATCTCCTTCCTTGACTTTATAGTAGTGATCGCAGGGCGTCTTGGCGAGCGCGGATTGAGGCAGGATGGCCGCCATAACGGCCAGCAGCATGGCAATGCAGATTGCAACGGCAGTTAATCGAAAGTAACGTTTGGAGGAAAACGCGTTCATTTCAATTCTCCATTTTCTTAAATGGGACACGGATGACACTGATTTCGCTGATTTTTCTTTTTAAAGTCATTTTGCGAAGCCCACGATGAGCGAGCAGCTTATCAGGAAGCGGACCTGATGGAATGAAGAGCTCCCACGCCCGATGCACTGGTTTTGTGGGAGCTGTTCCTACTCAATATGCGAAACGACGCCTGGCATGCGGGTCTGCCAAAGCCGTGCGACGAAGTCGGGCGCGAAAAGATAATTGTCGCTGGAATTAACCTTTGAGGAAAGTCTCCAAGGCTTCCCGGCTGATACGGTAAGCGTTGCCCAGCTTGCGGGCTTTCAGATCTCCGGCCTGAATAGCGGCCATGACATCCTCTTCAGAAACTTTCAAAAAACCCGCCGCTTCTGCTGGGGTCATCACGTCTGGAACGCTCCCACTGGGAGCACCGCCACCGGAAGGCGTACCGGCTCCCGCGCCGGCAGCCCCGGCCGCGCCAGTCATCCCCTGCAATGATTGGCCGAGAACATTGCCGATACCCATGCCAGCCCCGATGCCAGCCGTCAGGCCAGCCCCACCGCTTGGGTTTTGAGCAGCATCGCGCATGGCATCCGCCGCCTGCAGCTGGGTGTAGGTCTGCATATCCAGCATACCCATGGCGCGCAGTTCCTCCGCCGACTTGGTGGAAGGCTTGAGGTTCTCGATGTAAAACACCTTCAGCGTCAAGCCAATGGCAGCAAAGTCGTCTTGAACTTTCGCTCGTACCCCTGCTCCCAATTCCTCGGTCAAAGCGAGCAGTTCTGTTACTTTCTTGGTCTGCGCCGTCTCTGCAAGTAAATCCTGCAACTTGGAGAGCAGCATGGAGCGCATCCGGCCTTCGATATCACTAGTGCGGTAGATCCCTTGAGCGCCGACGATTTGGGTGACAAACTGCTGCGGGTCTTTCACCTGGAAGCTGTAGCTTCCGAACCCCTGCAACAACGCCACTCCCAGCCCCATATTTGGGTTGCTGACGATGATCGGTTGGGCTGTGCCCCATTTACGGTCGGCAAACTCACGCATCGAGACAAAATAGACCTCCGCCGGGAAGGGCGTCCGCTCACTGAACGCCTTGCCGATCCAGTTGATGACGAGAGGGATATTCGCCGTGGCAATCGTGTGCCGGCCGGGGCCGAAGACATCGAGTGCATTGCCATCGCGGAAAAACACGGCGTTCTGCGACTCGCGCACGATCACCTGCGAGCCGACGCGAAAATCCCCCGGTCCAGTCTCCGGGAAGCGATGCACGATCTCCTCGCGCATCTCGTCTGGATATTCAACCACATCAAAAATTCTGGCCATAGTCATCTCTCCTGCTTACATACTTTAGCTATTAATTTTCATTTAGGCGGTCATCTTCAAGGCTTTGAGGGTTGTCTAAGCCCCGAGGATGACCATTTCACGCCGGTCGAAGGTTTCGACACATTCTTGAGCCTTCGTTTGAAGGTTGCGGATCGCAGCTGGCAATCCATCCGTCCCGATCGAGGCTTCCACGTTGTCTATGGCGTGGCCGACATCGTCGGTCAAACCCAGCATGGCGGCATCATATTCATAAAGTTTGGTGAGTTCCTCTTCATTAATATCGACTGCATCGAACAGTCCGGAGTAGCCTCTGGAAGCTGTGCGCACCCGGTCGGCGAAGGTACGCAACTTGATCGCCGAAGCTTCCAAGTCATC
>DATDRM010000239.1:0-5130 GCA_035291705.1 Anaerolineales bacterium | reverse complement strand
GGCGCATTCGCCGTTCAGGGAAAAGTCAGCAGAAAACGCCTGCTCGTCGTGGACGATCTGTTCGACTCTGGCGCAACGCTGGAAGAGATCACGCGCCAGCTGCACCGGGCGGGGGCGGCCCGCGTCTGCGTGCTGACCTTGACGCGCACAATTCACACGGACGCATAGACCATCCAACCTTGACAGACTCGCAGCACCTCCTAATCTCTAAATCCTTCGTGGGCTGACCAATGTTGCGAGAAAAATACAAGTTGACTTTCCTTATTCTAACAATTATAATAAAGTTACCTTGCCTTTTGCTGAGGTGATGCATGGAAATGACCATCTACAAACGCCAGGTTTTGGATGAACTAATCCGCTATCTGATCACTGACGATGTGATCGTTATCCATGGGGCGCGCCAGGTCGGAAAAACATCGATCCTGATGTATTTACAACACCAATTGGTCGACCAGGCAGAACAAACGGTGTACATTGACCTGGAAGACAGCCGTTTTGTGGCCCTGATCGACCGCGGTGTGGATGAGTTTCTGAATTACATACGCGGCGAAGGCTTCGATCTGAGCACTTTTGCTCAGACTGGCAAGAAGCTATTCGTGTTGGTGGATGAAATCCAATACCTGGCGGACCCGTCTTCGTTTCTCAAGCTGATCGCCGATCACCATAGGTATCTCAAACTCGTCGTTTCAGGGTCTTCCAGCTTCGAGATGAAGAGCAAGTTCAAAGACTCCCTGGTTGGCCGGACGGTCGATTATGAGATTTATCCCCTCTCCTTCCAGGAAATGTTGCTTTTCAAAGGAGTAAACTTCGTCCCGGGCGTTCCCCAAACCGAGAAGAAAATACAGGAGCTTCAAGCGCTTTACCTGGAATATGCTCTCTATGGAGGTTATCCCAAGATCGTGCTCACTGCTGAGCTTGATCGTAAGGAAAAGTATATCCAACAAATTATCGACACCTACATTCGTAAGGATATCCGCGACCTGGCAGAGATCAAAGATGTGAATCGGTTCAACCGCTTGCTGGAAATACTGGCTTCGCAGAGTGGGAATCTATTGAATATCGCCGAGCTCAGCAACACCTGTGGCCTGGCTAAGCAGACCGTGGAACGCTATCTGTTGTTACTGGAACAGACTTACATTTTGCGTCTGGTGCGCCCCTTCACCCGAAATCTACGTTCAGAAATTTCCAAAACCCCTAAAATCTTCTTCTTTGACACGGGTCTGATGCAAATGCTCTGGCTCAAGCGCCCGCAAAAAGAGCTGCTCGGCCCGGTTTTTGAGACCAGCATATTCGCTGAACTGGTCAAGCGTTTTGGACCCGAGATGGTTGCCTTTTGGCGTTCTACCGACAAAAAAGAGATCGATTTTATCCTCAAGCGTCCTGAAGGTCCGTTACCGGTGGAAGTCAAAATGCATTTTCCCCCAGCCATCCCTCAGCCGATACAACGCTTTTGGCGAGATGATTCGACGGGAACCGCCCGAGTATCCCAGGTTGTTAGCTTGTTTGGAACGCCAAGCCACCCACAAATGATCTACCCCTGGCAGTTATTCCCATGACCCTTTCTCCCGACTCTCTCGTTATTGTGCTTCTTTGTTCTCGTCTGGGACTCCCGTCCGATCCTGACCCTGCACCGCTCACCCTGCGCGAGTGGAACCCACTGGTTCGCCAGCTCCAGGCGGCCTCCCTGCGTCCAGGTGACCTGCTCGGCATGGGAGTGATGGAGCTGCAGAACCAACTGGCGCTCACTGAAGCCGAGGCTTCCCGCCTGGCGCGACTGTTGGAACGCAGCGGCGCGCTGGCGATAGAACTAGAACGCCTGGAATCAGTCGGCATCCATGTCCTCACCCGCCCCGACGTGGATTACCCCCAACGCTATCACCAGCGGTTGAAAGACTCTGCCCCTAACGTTTTATTCTATGCGGGCGAGAGGGCGCTTCTCGGACAGCCCGGCATCGCCGTCGTCGGTTCGCGCCACCTGGACGAAGCCGGGCAGACGTGCGCCGTTTTTGTGGGCAACGCCTGCGGGCTTTCTGGGCTGGTGCTCTATTCAGGAGGAGCGAAGGGGGTGGATACGATCAGTATGAACGCCGCCCTCGAATCGCGCGGTACCGCGGTGGGTATCCTAGCCGACAGCCTGGAGCGAGCCATCCGTCCCCCTGGGACCCGCTCCGCTCTCCAGCGCGGTGACTTGTGCCTGGTCACGACCTATTCGCCCAATGCTGGATTCTCAGTGGGCGCAGCCATGGGGCGCAACAAGCTCATCTACGCCCTGGCTGATTACGCCATCGTCGTCGCCAGCGACGCCGAGACGGGCGGCACCTGGGCCGGAGCTTCCGAAGCCCTCAAAGCCGGATGGCTGCCAGTCTTCGTCCTGGAACATCCCGCCATGCCGGATGGCAACCGCTGGCTGCTGCAAAAGGGCGCGCTGCCTTTTCCACACCCGTTCCCCGAGCATTTATCGAAGCTGCGCGATTGGTTACAAGCACAAGCAACCGTCGATAAACCGCATCCGAAGCAATTGGGGTTGCTTTAAGTTCATTGCTGCTTGCTTTTTGCTAGTTTTCCCCTCGTCCCGGCTTGAAGGCAGTATATGGGATAGAGCATCAAGTGACACACTCCATTTTCATCCAACTTTCGAATAAATCCAACGTAAATTTCGTTAAGTGAGTAAGAGCGCGCGAAAGGAACAGCAAGTGGTCATTCCTGACGCGGAAACCGAAGCGGCGCTGATCGCAAAAGCCCAAAGCGGTAACCGCAATGCCTACGGAGAACTTGTCCGCCACCACTATCCTGGCGTTATCAATGTGATCTATCGTATGTGCGGCGATGTGGAACTGGCGCAAGACGCAGCCCAGGATGCTTTCATCCAGGCCTGGTTACACTTGCCAACTTTTCGCCCCGGTACCTCACTGCGCAACTGGCTCTATCGCATCGCCATCAATGCCGCGCTCGATGTTCTCCGGCGCGACACTAAAACCGCTGACGCTGATTTCGAAACCCTGTCCATGCCAGATCCGCAGGCTGGCCCCGAAGCCGCACTTTTACAAAAAGAACGCACAGTTGCTGTTCAGCAAGCCATCCTCGCGCTGACGGAAGCCAGCCGATCTGTACTGGTGCTGCGCGAATATGGCGGTCTCACATACCATGAAATCGCCGCCGCGCTCGATATCCCCTTGGGCACGGTAATGTCACGCCTGAACTATGCCCGCCACCAGTTGAAGCGATCTTTGCAACCGCACTTTATCCAGATGGAGATTGAAAATGGCTAATCATGTCACCGAATGGCTGGGTGCCTACCACGATGGCGAACTGCGCGGCGCGCGCTTGCACCAGATCGAGGGACATCTGGCCGAGTGCGCCACATGCCAGGCCAATCTGGATGAGCTACGAAATCTCTCCGCCCTGCTGCAGGATACCGCTCCCAATGGTGATTTTCTCCTTACCGAGCGCTTCGTCGCCAATCTCGCCCTCAGCATGCCGCGAGGATCCGAACAGCCTCAACCCCGCAACGCGCTCAAAATCGGCTGGTGGCTGATCCCGGTCGGTTTGCTCGGAATTTGGCTCTTCATCAATATCACGCTTTTGCTCGGTTCGGTGGTCACGCTCGCAGCGGATACTGGTCTGCTCGGTGGTAATTTGGCCTGGTTGCAGGGTAATCCGCTCCAGATGAATTGGTTCGCCACAGTGATGAATCTGTTCGGGAACCAACTGGGCGCTCTGGGGCGGGAAATCTTATCAGCGTTGAATGATGCCAATTTGTTCACAAAACAGCTGGCGGGGATTCTGATCCCCCAGGCTATTTTGGCAGTGTCCTATTTGGGCTGGCTGTTATCCTGGTGGCTACGTCACCAGCATCAGCTCTCCCAAATTACGGTGAGTTTTCCCCAATCCTAATGTCAATCGGTTCAAAACGAGTGGTAACCGTTTGAATGTTAGGCAATAAATCAAAAAGGAGTGTGTAGCATGTTAGACATCCAAAAAATCCTGAAGCGTTCCTGGCATATCCTGTGGAACTACAGGATGTTGTGGGTTTTCGGTTTCATCCTGGCCCTGGCTATGGGTGGCAACAATCTTGGCAACAGCAGCAGATACACCATTAGCGATAGCCAACGCAACCAGCCCTCCAGCATTCCGGAGGGTTGGGAGGGCCTGCAGGGTGATACCTTCGCGGAAAAAATGAATGATGCTTTCCAACAGATGCAAACTGGCATTCAGAAGTTGCAGGAGCAATATCCCGTTGAGTTCCACATGGGCATTGCTGTGGCAATCACGTTCTTCGTGGTGGTCTTGCTGCTCAGTATTCTGACCGCCATCCTGCGTTATATCGCAGAGACGGCCTCCATCCGCATGGTGGATGAGTACGAGCAGAGTGGTGTCAAGGTCGGGTTCCGGCAGGGTTGGAGATACGGCTGGTCGCGCGCCGCGTGGCGGGTGTTCCTGGTCAACTTCGTTGTGCATCTCCCCCTGCTAGTGTTGTTCGTGGTGCTCGGTCTGGTAGGCTGGTGGATCTTCTCTGCCTTCATGGGCGGCGTAGAATCGGCCATTATCACCAGTGTCATCGCTGGCAGTGGCCTGGCCTTCCTGTTGATCTTCGTCACAGTGATCCTGATGGTGGTTTTATACGTGTTGCGTAATTTCGCCTGGCGGATGAATGTGCTCGAAGGCGTGGGGGCGCTGGAAGCGCTGCGCATGGCGTGGGCGCTGGTGAAGCGTCAGTGGAAAAGCGTTGGCTTGATGTGGCTGGTGATGATCGGCCTCAAAATTGCCTGGAGCATCGCCTTCCTCATCTTAATCTTCCCCCTGCTGATCGTCTCCATCATCACCGCGGTGGGTGGCTTGGTTGTGGCGATCGCGCCAACTCTATTGACCGCAGGTGTTGCCAGCCTGCTCTCCGCACCTGATTACTGGCCGTGGATCTTCGCCGCCATCATCGGCCTACCATTCTTCTTCGTCGTAGCTTTCTCTCCGATCCTGCTGGTGGGCGGCTGGGGACAAATCTTTCAATCGAGTGTCTGGACGTTGACCTATCGTGAATTGAAAGCTCTTGAGACAGTCGCACTGGAGGTTGGCCAGAACTAAGCGTTTGGGGGGGCCAAAGATCCCGGAAAGAATGAAATGTAGTATGGAAAC
>DATDRM010000238.1:0-12787 GCA_035291705.1 Anaerolineales bacterium | reverse complement strand
GAGAACCTCTCCTTGGGTTAAAACGGTGTCCAAACTAAGACTCTGAATTTGTAATGGTTCGCCGCTGGACAGATCAAGCGCCAGCGTACCAGTCTCGGCGCCAATCGCCTCCGAGAATATCTGGGCATTAGCGATCCCGTTAGCGGCGAGATTACTGCTTAACAAGTCAAAGGATCGTGGGTACGGTTCGAAAGCGTAAACGATGTTTTGAGGATGTCCCAGGAGAGCGAACAAGGTAAATTCCCCAATGCCAGCCCCGATGTCAACTATCTTCCAACCGTCACCGAGCTCCGTGCCATACTTTTCATAAAAACGGTCAAGAAAGGTCTCCTTCACACTCCAGACATCCATTGCCTTCCTGACCTGAAACTTAGCCCCGCTTCTTCGTAAGCTGATCGTGTAAATCCCCACCGGCGCCAATCCGAGGAATATTCGGATTACCAGGGGCCACTCACGGATACCGAAAAGAAGCCTGAAAATGGAGAAGAAATAATAGGAATATTTTCGCATCAATTTCCTGACCGTTTACCGCGCGCTTCGATCAGACTCAAAAACAATTGCTCATATTCCTCAGCGATCGAATCGGGCGCAAATCGTTTCCTCACGGCGACCGGGTCACCCTGGAAACCGTTGGGGTGATCCAGGATACCGATCAGGGCTCGCGATAGCGCCTGTGCATCTGCCGGTGGCACAACCACCCCCATCCTCGTGCTCAGCACCGGCTGGCGAACCCCGGGCAAATCACTGGCGATGACCGGCTTCCCGCAGGTCATTGCTTCCACCTGTACCATCCCAAACGATTCGGTGCTGTTTATACTCGGCAACACAGTCACCTCCGCCGAGTGGAAGAAGGCTGCCCACTCTTTAGGAGGTAAGACTCCCAGGTAAGACCAATGGCCCCCCAGGTCTTCGATCAGCGGAGCCAGTTTTTGGGCATACAGCTCCTCCCCCAGCACGCCCAAGTGCTGGCCGGCGAAGAGCACCCGCGAATTTGGATGCGCTTTCAACACCTCCGGCATTGCCTCCACCAGGTATTCCACACCCTTTTCGGTTGCCAGACGGGCGGCCATGCCGATGATCCGTTGGCCGTCCTGGATATCATTCCTGGCGCGAAAGGCCGCCAGGTCGTCTGCTGTAATGGCAGAAAGTTCGATCGGCGGAGGGATAGCGATTATCTTGCGCAAGTAATGTACCAGGAATGGGGAATGCTCCGCATAGTCCTGAGTGTTGGTCACTATCACGTCCGCCAGCGAAGCAGCGATGTGATTGGTCAGATGCGAACCCTGATTGGCCAGATAATGGATCAAGCCCGTTGGCAGGCGCAGGTCACAGTGGTATGTCAGGGTGACCGGTTTCTTAAGAAAACGCCCAATCAGTGCGATCAAAGCTGCATCTGGTTGTGGGACATGGGCGTTTACCACGTCGGCCTGGTAGATCAATCTCCACGCCCAGTATGGCATGGCCGGCATGACTACCCCTTTACTAATCCGCATCAATACCCATGGGCGGATGATTGTCACGCCATCCTGGACATCCTTAAAGGGCAATTGGGGATCGAAGCGCGAGGTCAATACGGTTACCTGATGCCCGCGCGCAACCAGGGCACGCGCTAAGCGCTCCGTATAAATCGTCAGGCCTGAATAATGCGGCCGGTAATACATCAATGAAATCAGGATGTGCATCTCACCTCGCACCCCTCAACCGTTGGTATAAGCCAGGCAGGGTTTCGCCATCTCGGAAAAGCGCATACGCCCCAATCGCTCCGGTGATACCAATATGGATGAGATGGGCAACAATGGCAACTGCCAGCGCCGGTGAAGCTGGTACCCCCAGCAGAGAAAGCGCGCCAACCATGGCGACCTCGTACACGCCGATCCCGGCTGGGGCGGAAGGTAAAGCGATCCCTAAGGAAACCACCCCCAGCACGAATCCAGACCACCAATAAGGAGCCTGTATCCCTGCGCTGTTGAGTAAGATATGAATCTCAATCACCCCAAACAACCAGTTACAGAGCATATAGGAAACACTCGACAGGAACAAGCTAGGTTGGGCCAGCACTGCCAATCCATCGAGCATAGCCATTAACCGGGGAAAAACCTTCTCCCTCAAAATGATTTTATCAACAGTGACGCTCTCCAGCCTGGCTTTCACCCAACTACGATAGCGCGCAAGCATGAAAAGCGCCAGCAGTCCCACCCCAACCAGCCCAAAGACGATCCTTGCTATCGACTGGGCGGACTCCAATTCCAGGGCGAAGGGGATTGTCGCCAACAATAACCCGGCAGCGATAGCCAGGTCATAAGCCCGCTCGATGACGATCGTAGAGAGCACGAAAAAAGCGCTGATCCCCGTTGCCTGAGCCAACAAGACCATCCTACCGAGTTCGCCCAACCGGAATGGGAAAATATTATTGAGCAAATAGCCTTGGTTGAGGGTCAGGAAAACCCGGCCATAACGGGCCTTCTTCTGTAAAAGGGTCATCCAAGACAAGGTACGGAAATTGAGGCCGACCAGATAAAAAAACAAAGCCGGCAGCAACCAGATTAGGTCTATCGCAGCCAGAGCCTCACCGACTTCCTGCCAGTTTGCCAGGCGAATCAGCAGGGCGATTGCCATGGAACTGATCACTAACCCTGGTAGCCAACGGCCAATTCCCCCCCAGCGCAGATGTCGGGGCGTGCTCAATCCTCCTCCAGGCGCAACACCGCAAAAAAGGCCTCCTGGGGAATTTCAACGTTGCCCACCATCTTCATGCGTTTCTTGCCGCGCTTTTGTTTTTCGAGTAGTTTCTTTTTCCGGCTGATATCTCCACCGTAACATTTCGCCAAGACATCCTTGCGCAAGGCTTTGACATTGGCGCGCGAGATCACCCGCCCGGCTGCATAGGCCTGGATCGGCACTACAAATAGCTGGCGTGGGATGAGGTCTTTCAGCTTAGAGATCAACGCCTGTCCTTTATGATAAGCGTTGTTGCGATGGACGATCGAAGCCAGGGCGTCTACCGGTTCTTCGTTAACCAGGATTTCCAACTTGACCAGGTCATCCGGTCGGTATTCAACAAACTGGTAATCCAGCGAAGCGTAACCGCGCGTGCGCGACTTGAGCTGATCGAAGAAATCAACAATCATCTCGGAGAGCGGGATCTCATAAATCAACTGGACCCGTTTCGGGGTGGGGTAATCTTGCTCCAGGAAGATCCCCCGCCGTTTTGTCACCAGGTCCATCACCGCTCCATAGAACTCAGTCGGGGTGAAGATCTCGATCTTCATCCAGGGTTCGCGAACCTCGGCTATGATCGACTCGTCGGGTAGGTCGGCTGGGGAATCGATGCGCACCAGATCCCCCGTGCGTAAGACCACTTCGTACTCCACAGAGGGGGATGTGACGATAATATCCAGGTCATATTCCCTCTCGAGCCTTTCCTGGATGATCTCCATGTGGAACATGCCGAGGAAGCCACACCGAAAGCCGAAGTTGAGCGCCTGGGAAGTCTCTGGTTGGTACACCAAAGACGCGTCGTTGAGCTGGAGCTTTTCTAAGGCATCTTTTAGATCAGCATAATCTTCGCCTTCCACCGGGTATATCCCCGCAAACACCATCGGTTTAACTTTTTTATAGCCAGGCAAAGGCGCGGGGGCTGGACGACCAGCCAGAGTCAGCGTGTCACCCACCCGGCATTCGCGCACCGTTTTCAAGCCGGTGGCAACGTAGCCCACTTCGCCAGCTACCAGGTTTGGGGTGGGGCGCAAGTCCGGAGCAAAGATGCCGATCTCGACTGGCCTGAACTCAACTCCGCTCGCCATCGGCAACAACGAATCGTTGGGCGTGATCTGCCCATCCACCAACCGCACATACGCGACCACGCCTTTATAGGGATCGTAATGGGAATCAAAAATTAACGCCCGCAACGAAGCCTCCGGCTCACCGCTCGGGGGTCGTACCTGATGCACAACCGCCTCCAAGACAGTGTCTACATTAACGCCTTCTTTGGCAGAAATCCTTAAGATATGCTCAACAGGCATCCCCAACAGGTGGCTGATATCTACTGCTACCTCGTCCGGGCGCGCCGATGGCAAGTCGATCTTGTTGATCACCGGGATAATTTCCAGGTCGGCATCCAGCGCCAGGTATAGGTTGGCCAGGGTTTGGGCTTCGATCCCCTGGCTGGCGTCTACCACCAGGAGCGCACCTTCACAAGCTGCCAAGGCACGGGAAACTTCATAGCCAAAATCGACATGGCCGGGAGTGTCGATCAGGTTTAGCTCGTATCTCACCTCATCTTGAGCAGTATACATCATGCGCACTGCCGAGGCTTTGATCGTCACCCCCTTCTCACGCTCCAGGTCCATGCTATCCAGCACCTGCTCGGTCATGTCACGGTCGGATATAGTCCCGGTCAGCTGCAGCAGGCGGTCAGCGAGGGTAGATTTGCCGTGATCGATATGGGCGATGATACAAAAGTTGCGGATGTGAGCGGTCATAACCGGGCAGAAGTATACCCGATTTTCCCCTAGGTCATCATACTATCTCAAGACCGCCGGTCTAGCAAGTGGCAAGCAACGATAACGATATTGTACCTATGTGATAGCGTTTTAAGCCAGGCTGATCAAGATTTCCTAAAAGGAAGCCAGAGCTTTTTGCAGGTTATCGTAGGTTTCTATATACCGGTCGAAACCGGCGGTTTTCAGCACCATGAGAATGGATGCAGAGGGATTGAGTATCTTAAGGTGAGGCGATTTACCGATCGGTTTAGCTGCGAAGCCCGGATCCCCAGAACCAGTGCCAAGCAACTTTAAAATGGATAGGATGGATCGCAGTCCGGCGCTGGTTAGCGAGTCTACCTGGGTCAGATCGATCAACAGATTCCTCATTCCATACTTGTAAGCCTCCTCGGCCATTTTTGTCAATTCATCTGCATTGCCGAGATTGATCCTGCCTTCGATTCGAAAGACGGTGACGGGTACCCGGCTCTGCTCTTGCGAAATTGTGATTTCCATATATTTAGTCCTCCCTTAAGCAAGGCGAAGGGTTTTTGGAGAAAGTCAAAGATTAGCAATCGTCACCCGGCCATAATGGCGCTGATCGCTTTACATCTTGAAAAATGATACCACACACTTGACCAGCCCAAGGGAATACGATCCGAACGAGAAGTTCCCGACCTGACTGCAGATCGCGTCAGTTAGAGGAGATGAAGATGCGAACGGTCTTCCAGGCTTGCGACACTTCTTTCTCCCCTCCTAATTCAGGCGGTAGATATAGTGAGTCGAACTCGGAGGATTCTGGTTAGGCTTTTTCGTCACTGGCACAGGTTGGAATCTACTCGATATAATTCATTCTGCTCAGAGTGCGCCACCCACAGATACTGCCCATCCCAAGCCACGCCTTTCCATCCGTACCAAGTTGGTTGCGGATTGGCAGAGGCCATCTCTATTTTGCAGATGCGTTGGCCAGTCCGATCGAGTTTATTCAAGATATCATCTACCAGTACCCAAAGATACTCGCCATCCCACGTTAACCCAGAGGGTTCAGTGTTTGGAAATTTTCCCAAGGACGGTGCATAGGTGTCAACCAGACTTAGTTCACTCATATCCGCTAATGGCCGAAATCTACACAGAGTTACACCAGCTGACGTTACCCACAGGTATTCTCCATCCCAGGCTACAAATTTGGGGTCGTTACAGGACGCCTCAGGAATAATAAATGCGACGACAGTCAATCCTGATCGGTCTACAAGGTCTATCTCATCGCTTACCATCCATGGCGAGCCAAGAACTGCCCAGTATAAATCTCTCGTGTCATCCCAGAACAGGCTATTATAATCATTAAAACTATCTTGTTGCTCTAAAGCTCGAAACCGCCCCTCCGCCTCTACCAAATTTAAACTCACCAAGCGATCGTCAAATAACACGCGTAAAATTGAGTCATAAACAACATCAAACGGTTCGGGGTAAGGCAAACCATAGCCTTGGATAGGCAGTCCGGTGAGGGCATCAGCAGGCAAGGTGATGAGAGTCGAAGCCATGGTCTGCAAAGGTGTTGGTGTGTTGATCAACTTTCTCGGGGCTGCAGCTGAATAAGTGATGGTGGGCATGGGAATGGGGGAACGATCCGGTAATGCAACGAACATAGTGGATGAGGCGGAGATCGGGAGAAAAGTTGGGATTTTAGTTGACTCCAGCGACGAACCGAAGACCCCTATCCTTAAAAGCACCAATACCATGATCACAAGCCCTGCAATCCCGAGCCACCAACCCTTGCGAATAACCCAACTCACGGTTTGCTGCCAGGCGGGGATTTTCTGGCTTGCTAATTTATCAGGTCCATGGACATCATAGGGTGAGTATTTTAGGATTTCTTCTTGTGCGGGTAACGAAGAGTTACCACTTGGGTCGATTCCCAATGCCTTCAACCCTGCGATGATTCGAGGAAGGATGGCCGCGGCACCCTCGACCGGAAGTCGGATCGAAGTCGCCGCCCCGATGGCTTCCTCCCATTCTGGCTGGCGCTTCTGGAATTCTAGGTGGGAGACATTGCGGAGTACCGGGATAAAATATTTGCTGCTCTCATGGGCTCGGACCACTTCCCTGGTTACCTGTTGCGAACCCAGGGAGTGAGGGGATATGATCAGAATAATGACTTGCGATTGCTCGATAGCCTGGCGCGTGTGGAGGAGATAGGAGACGCCGGGTATGCTATCCCGTTCGTAATACCATGTCGTATACCCCGCTGCCTCCAACCCCTGCGCGATTTGCAACGCAATGGTCTCATCTTCCTCGACATGGCTGATAAAAACGTCTCTCATTGAATTTCTCTCTTCGTTAATACCCACCATAATGGGGTATGTGACTCAGCCGCTTGTCAAGCTATGTAGGAACTACCTGCCACTCTTATTTGTGAAATATTTAACTTCATTATGCATTCTATCACCAACCTAAGTGAACCCCAGCTGATTCACCTAACCCTCATCTCCTGGATTATCCTCAAATATATCTCCCACTAATTCCTGCAATTCCACTCTCGTCTCCTCCGGGTAAATCAAGTGCGCTAAAAATTCTACATTCCCCTTCGGCCCCAGGAGCGGAGATCGCACCAGGCCGTTCACTCCATAACCCTCCTGCTGGGCAGAGTTCAACACATCCATCAAAACCTGGTAGTGGATGGATGGGTCGCGGATCACCCCCTCTCCGCGCGCAACCTGTGACCGCCCAGCCTCGAACTGGGGCTTGATCAACGCCACCACTCCCCCACCCTGCGGAGGAAACCAGCCTCGCAGGACTGGCAACAACACCTTGAGCGAAATAAATGATGCGTCCACAGTGATGATCTGCACTGGCTCCGGCAGCTGTACGACGAAGCGCGCATTGGTGCCCTCCATCACCACCACACGCGGGTCCTGGCGTAGTTTCCAGTGCAGAATGCCCTTGCCAACGTCGATGGCGTAAACCCTGGCCACGCCGTGTTGCAACAAACAATCCGTGAACCCGCCTGTGGAAGCGCCCAAGTCGGCGCAGATATTACCCGCTACGTCGAGGTTAAACCCATCCAGGGCGGCTTCCAGTTTCTCGCCGCCGCGCGAGACGTAGCGCGGCCCACTTTCAATTTGGATTTTGGCGTCGGGAAGCACCGTCGAGGAGGGCTTGAGCACCAGCTGGCCGTCTATCCGCACCTGGCCGGCCATCACCAGCCGCTGCGCCTGGGCGCGGCTCTCCGCCAGCCCGCGCTCCACTAACAGAACGTCCGTGCGCACTTTTCTCAACGGAGTTATTTTAACCTCTGTTCATTCAGACTTCGCAAGTCCCAGAAATCCCTCCCCCACTAAAAACCTCCTTCGCAACATGTCTCTGGCAATCCGCATCTCACATCTCGCAACTCGCTAACTGCGGCTTGCCGCCAACGCCAGGAACACGTCTTCTAAAGTCGGCTCAGCCACTTCAATTCGTACCCCCTCGATGCCTGCCTCCCGCAGGCGCGCCTGCAAAGCTTCCGCCTCCACATCCCCAGGTGTTATCGCCCGCAGGTGATCGCTGACCAGCCCCGCGCGGATCACAAATGCGCATTGCTCGAGGGCATTCAAAGCCGGTAGTAAGGGTTGGGCATGGATATCCCAGGCCAGACCGGGTAAGGCCTTCTCCTTCAAGACAGAAGGCTTATCCATCGCCAACAAACGGCCTTCGCGCATGATGCCGATCCGGCCGCAGTATTCAGCTTCATCCATATAATGCGTCGTGACCAAGGCTGTCACGCCTCCCGCTACCAGATCATAGATCAAATCCCAAAATGCTCTGCGGGCAGTCGGATCCACCCCACTGGTCGGCTCGTCCAGGAATAACAATTGAGGGCGGTGGACGATAGCGGTTCCCAAGGCAACCCTCTGCCTCCAACCCACCGAAATACCGCTCACCCGCTCGCGTTCAACACCGCGCAATCCCACCAGCTGAATGACTTCTTCCAGGCGCGTCCGATCCCTGACCCCGTAAATACCGGCATAAAAAGCTAAGTTTTCTAAAACCGTCAGCTCGTTGTACAGGGCAAACTTCTGGGACATGTACCCAACTCGCGCTCGCACCTGTTCAGACTGCTTGACTACATCATAGCCCAATACGCTGGCATTCCCTTCCGAGGGAAGCAACAACCCCAGCAACATGCGGATGGTGGTAGTTTTACCGGACCCGTTTGGCCCAAGATACCCAACCACCTCCCCTTCCTGCACAGAAAATGATACATGGTCGACCGCGACAAAGTCACCAAACCGGCGCGTCAGCCCCTCGGCGACGATCACCTGCTCAGCCATTATTCGGCTCCGACATGGCAATGAAAAGGTCATCCAATTGTGGGGAAACGGCACGCAGGCTGGTTATTTGCCCTCCCATTGATGGGACAAGCTCTTGGAGGCGATCTATCACTCGCTCGGACGTTCCGGGGCCTACCCTCAAGTGCAGCCGGTCCCCAAACATTTGGGCATCTTCCACTTCAGTATCGGCCCTGGCCAGGGATCGCAATAAAAGCAGGGGTTCACCGCGCAGCTCTAGCACCCGCCCATTCAAGCGCTGGCGCAGATCCTGAGGGGTTCCCTCTACTATTAATTGCCCGTGTTGCATAAAACCCACCCGGGTACAGCGCGCCGCTTCGTCCATGTAAGGTGTGCTGACCAGCACGGCAACATCGCCCTCCACTGCCAGGCGAATGATCAGCTGCCAGAAATCCTGGCGTGTGACCGGATCTACCCCGGTCGTGGGCTCATCCAGCAATAAAACCTGTGGTTGGTGTACCAGGGCAGCCGCCAACCCCAATTTTTGCTTCATTCCCCCTGAAAGGTGCCCGGCGCGGCGTTTGGTAAACTCTTCTAGACCGACAAACGCCAGGATCTCCATGCAGCGTGGGTACCATGCGGTAGCCTTCAACCCGCGCACTTCGGCGAAGAAACGGATGTTTTCGAGAACAGTCAATTCTTCGTACAGCGAGAAACGTTGTGGCAGGTAACCGATCTTCGCCCGCGCTTCTTCGGTTTGGCGGGAAACATCATAACCGGCGATTTCGATCCTCCCCAGGTCTGGACGCAGCGCTCCGCATAACAGGCGCATCGTAGTGGTTTTGCCTGCCCCATCCGACCCAACCAACCCATAAATTTCTCCAGTCGGGATTTCCAGGGTCAAGTCGTTAACTGCCTGGAGGTTTCCGAAACGCTTGTGAAGGTTAGCTACCTGGATCATCCCGTTATCTTTCGAACTCGACATCGCCTGGCATGCCGGGCTTCAACTTTCCCGCGGGATTATCGATCGCCAGTTTGACGGCATAAACTGTGCTGCGGCGTCCTTCCGCCGTCTGAACATTGCGCGGGGTAAATTCAGCCTCATCGGCGATGTGGATCACCGTAACGGTGAAGGTTTCCCCTGGAAACGAATCGACAACCAGCCTGGCAGTCTGACCCAGCTTGACCTCGCCATAACGATCTTCCGGCACATAGACCGTGATCGTCAGATGGTCCAGTCTCGCCATGGTGATCAATGGCCGGCTGGGTAAAACGACCTCACCCGGCTCTACCAGGCGTTCCAACACGATACCATCCATGGGCGCGTCAAGCACTACCTTCTCGAGCTGCGCCTGGAGCACTTCCAGGGCTGCCTGTGCAGAATCTACCTGGGCTTGAGCTGCCGCCAGCTGTTCCGGACTAGGATCGGCCTGCGCTGCTTCCAGGTGCGCCATGGCGCTGGCGAGGCGAGCTTCAGCCAGGGCGACTGCATCGGGATCGGGCCCTCCTTGGAGCAACTCATAGCGGCGCTTGGCATCCGCCAGCTGCGCCTGGGCAACCGACAGGTCTGCATCCACCTGAGCCAGGTCAAGTTCATCCGCGTTACCGATCATATTATTTAAACGGGTGACGACCGAGTCATAATAGTTCTGCGCAGCCGCCAATTTGCTCAATAAAGCTGCCCGGATCAGATTATCCTCCGCCTTATTCTTATAAGGCGCATAATCTTCCTGGGCACGGTCAAGCTGATCTCTGGCCAGTACGACCGCAGCTCGCGCCGCGTCGATATCAGCCTGGTCAGCTGGGGTTTCCAGGTTATCCCGCCGCTGCCCAAGATTGTCGATGGCGTTTTCTGCCAGGGCGATCTCTTGCAAAACGCGCGCCGCCATCAATTCAGCGTTATTGTAAAGGTCGTCGAGCGTCTGCTGGGCAGTCAGCACCTCCATCTCAGCGGTCGTGATAGCCACCCGCCTTTGTTCATCAGGCACCCCCGCGGCAACCAGATTGTAGTTGGCTTGAGCCTGGGTTAACGCCGCCTGGGCTTGTGCAAGTTGGGCTTGCAACAGTGTATCCTCAAACCGGATCATTACCTGCCCAGCGGTGACAGCTTCCCCTTCCTGGGCTAACACTTCACCCACCTGGCCACCGATTTCAGAGGCAATATTCACCTGGGTGGCCTCGATGGTGCCCGAAGCCGAAATCGGCCCATTTTCTTCCTGAGCGGTAGCTCTGCTAAAATACCACCAAGTAGCTGCTGCGATAGTTATCAAGATAAGGACCGGGGCAACTTTACGAGGATTGGGATGCATATAAAAACTCCTTAGTCCAAACGTTTGCGGAAGCGCAAGGCGGCGATCGCCATGATTGCAAATCCGAAGACCGTCAGGGCAATCACTTCGTCCTGGATAGCGGCGTAACCAACTCCTTTGAGCAACAGTGAACGAATGATCACCAAATAATAACGCAGCGGCATGAGATAAGAGATCCACTGCAAGACCTTAGGCATCGCTTCTAAAGGGAAGAAAAAGCCGGATAGGAAGATCCCCGGCAAGAGCGTCATCCAGACAGTTAACATCGCCTCTTGCTGGGTATTGGCGATGGTGGAAGCCAGCAAGCCGATCCCCAGGCTGGAAAGCAAGAACACGCCGGACAGTAGAAAGATCACGCTCAATTCACCGCGGATCGGTACTTTGAACCACCACGACCCAATCGCCAGAACCTCCAGGGTATTCATGAATGCCAGGATGACATAGGGCAATATTTTGCCGACCACCAGTTCCCAGGGACGGATCGGTGTGACGATCAACTGTTCGATCGTGCCCCGCTCCCGTTCGCGGACGATGGCGGTTGCGGTCAGGATGGAAGTCAACGCATACAGGATCATCCCGATCACACCCGGGATCATGAAAAAAGCGCTCACCAGGTCGGGGTTGTACCAGACCTGGGTGCGGACTTCGATCGGCAGCTTCAAAGCGGTGGCCTGGCCGCCCCGAGCCAGGCGTTCAGCCATTACCTTGGTAGCCAGCGACTGGCCGATCAACTGCGCGGCGGAGAGAGATGTAGAAGCGACGGTCGGATCACTGCCATCCAGCACGAAAGCCACCTGTGCCACGCCATCGGACTCCAATTGCTGGCTGTAATTCGGTGGGATGATCAACCCGGCGCGGGCCAGGCCATCATCGATCAGTGTACGTAACTCCTCCTCCGAATCGACATCATATTCAAGGCGAAAATAGTCTGCCGTGCGGTAGGCGTCCAGTAGAGCTCGCGCGGCTGGCCCCCGGTCCTGGTCAAACACCGCCAGAGGAACGTTGCGCACATCATTGGTGGCCGCGTACCCAAGTAATAGCAGCTGCATGATCGGGATCACCAATACCAGGATCAGGGTGCGCGGGTCGCGCAGGATTTGGATGAATTCCTTGCGGATCAAGGAGGTTAACCGGGAATTGATCATAGGCTATCCAGGTTTGTCACTCCTTGCCATTCACCGACAGGGGTTTCTCCAGTATTTATGGAATCTTTGAGAATGCCATGCAGGTAGATGTCGACGAAGTGATCCAGCGCATTTCGTTGCATCTCATCCGGGAGCTGCCTGCCGATCAACGTCTCGGTCATATAATAGGAGATAAAAAGGCCGATAAAAGCGCGCACCAAAATCGGCAAGGGGACCGACCGCAATTCTCCCTGTCCCTCTACCATGCGCTGGGCAAACTCCAGTATTTGCGGGAAGATGCTCTCAAATAGCTGGGGAATGTGCTGACCTTTGAATTCAACCAGCTCGATAAAGGTCAGGTTCAGAAAATCCTGGCTTTCACCCAACGCGTCCAGCATCTGCGCGGCTGCGTCGCGTACGAATGCCTCGATTGTCTCCCCTTGCGCGGCGTTCATCGCCGGTAAGACATCGCGATAGGGGTGATGTTCTATGAAGACAGCCAGGAAAATGTCTTCCTTGCTGGCAAAGTGGTTATAGATCCCGCCTAATGCAATCCCTGCCTCTCGGGCGATATCCCGCATGGAGGTGCCATGATAACCGCGCTC
>DATDRM010000237.1:0-5960 GCA_035291705.1 Anaerolineales bacterium | reverse complement strand
AACGGGATCGCTAATGCCCAGATATTCTCGGAGGCGATTGGCGCCGAGACTGGTACGCTGGCGCTTGATCTGTCCAGCGGCGAACCATTACAAATTCAGAGTCTTAGTTTGGACACCGTTTTAACCCAAGGAGAGGTTCTCAATGTTCGCAGCCTTTCTCTGGAAGACGCTTTCAACCGCTTGGGATTGGAACGCTGTGACTTGCTGAAATTGGATTGTGAAGGGGCGGAATACGATATTCTGTTCCATACCTCAGCGTCGATCCTGAGAAGGATCGATCGCATCGTGATGGAATACCACGATAACCTTACCGCCATTCCCCACCAAGATTTGGTAAAATTTTTAATCAGTGAGGGTTTTACCGTGAGGACCTTCCCAAATCTTGTGCATGACTATTTGGGATATTTATCCGCCTGCCGATTAACCTGCTGAAGTCAGACTCTTGCAGGCTTTGATCGGTTAGGGTATTATTTGCTCTCATGTGACGAGCGCCATTACGGGCAATTAACCATGGTAGATGAACCGACCGTACTTGATTATTTCAAGTCGATATTCACTTTCTCCCGGGGGAGGATCCTGAAGATTCCAGGTGGAGAACTGGAAAAGGGAACAGAAAACATATCTGGGGAGGTATTAGAAGCCTCTCAAGAAATATTAAATTTGGATGCAAGAGCAAGCCTGGATACAGCGTTTCGTGAGGAAACCAAACCACTTCCGCAAGCCCTGCCCATCTCAATCCCCTGGTTATCTCTCACGGTCCTGGGTCTGGCTTTGCTCGCCCAGCTTTCCCTGGAGCCAGGTCCTGAGCGAACCTGGACGATTGGTGCTGCTCTTTATTCACTCTCTGCCATTGCATTGGTCCTGGCAATTTACAGGCGGGAGTGGGTTGCGGCTCCTTTGCCCTCAGCTGAGCGCCGTGTCGATCCGCTCACTGTGCGCCAGTTTCCTTTGTGGTTCGGGATTGTCTTCATTTTCCTGGCGTTTTTAACTTTTGGCGGAAACCGCTTCACCTCCCTGAACGTTTCGCTTTGGTTGGTTGCACTAGCTTTAATCAGCTACGCTTTCTGGCTGCCAAGCCCCCAACCACGACCCTGGGGATTGAGATTGCGAATTTTTCTTGATCAGAAACAATGGGGCTTATCGATCACGCGTTGGACGTTGCTCATGCTAGGCGCAGCTCTTCTGGCGATATTCTTCCGCGTGTATCACCTGGGCCAGGTGCCACCGGAGATGGTCAGCGACCATGCTGAAAAGCTATTGGATGTTTGGGATGTGTTTCATGGCCAAACCAGCATCTTTTTCCCGCGCAATACAGGCCGCGAGGCCTTTCAAATGTATCTGACGGCAGCTGTGATCCAACTCCTCGGAACGGGTTACACTTTCCTTAGTCTAAAGATCGGCACGGTGCTTGGGGGACTCTTGACCTTGCCATATATATACCTCCTGGGCGGGGAAGTTGGCAGGCGCCGCATCGGATTGTTCGCGATGATGTTCGCCGGGATCGCATACTGGCCAAACGTCATCTCACGTATTGCGCTGCGATTTACGCTTTATCCCCTCTTTTTCGCGCCCACGCTTTTTTATTTTTTGCGCGGTCTGCGAACTTCTAACCGTAATGATTTCATTCTTGCTGGATTATTCTTAGGTATCGGTCTACATGGTTATTCTCCCTTCAGGTTCGTCCCGATTGTGATCATGGTTGGCATTGCACTGTACTTATTGCATCGCCAATCCAGCGGAGGACGTAAGCAGGCAATTTTTTATCTGATTTTGATGGGATTGGTGGCTTTGGTGGTATTCTTACCCTTGCTCCGTTACGCCCTATCCAATCCTGACATGTTCTCGTATCGGTTGTTAACGCGCCTGGGGACAGTAGAACGTCCATTCCCTGGCTCACCTTTGCTGATATTCCTCGAGAACATTTGGAATGCCATGACGATGTTCTTCTGGGACAACGGCGAGGTATGGGTCATTTCAGTAACCCACCGCCCCGTCTTAGATATTGTCTCGGCGGCTTTGTTCTTCCTGGGTGTTGTGCACTTATTGGCCCGTTATGTCAGGCAGAGGCACTGGTTAGACATATTCCTGATCGTTTCGATCCCTTTATTGATGATGCCCTCAATATTATCGTTGGCGTTTCCTGCTGAGAATCCATCGCTTAATCGAACCGCAGCTGCTATGGTGCCAGTGTTTCTCATTATCGGGATCGCCCTGGATGGGTTGTTGACTACTCTTGAGACTCATTTCTCATCGGGGAGAGGTAGGGTGCTTGCCTGGGGTCTTGGAATTATGCTGCTGATTTTAGCTGCCGTGCAGAACTATGGTTTGGTGTTTACCCAATATCAAAGGGTCTATGAATTATCCTCCTGGAACAGCTCTGAGATGGCTCAGGTAATCCGATCTTTTGCCGAATCCGTGGGGGATGTCGATAGTGCCTACGTGGTGGCCTATCCGCATTGGGTGGATACGCGTTTGATCGGGTTCAGCGCCGGTTATCCAACGAAGGATTTTGCCCTTTGGCCGGAGCATTTCGTGGACACATTGGAAAATCCGCGCGCCAAGCTTTTTGTGATCTACCTGCAGGATCAGACTTCCCTCGATACATTGAAATCCATTTATCCACAAGGGCATCTACAACTCCATCTATCGCGTCTGGAGACCAAGGATTTCTGGTTGTTCTTTGTGCCAGCGACTCAGGGCACGTGAACCGTGATGCGTGAAGCGTAAAACGTGATTGTTGATATAGCAGTCAATGAAAATAGCCATTAAATTCGAGTGATTAAACTTAAACGGACTTCACTATTTCCAATACTTTTACTAACCGGCGTACTGCTGGTTGGAGCTTATTTACGTTTTGTGGGGATGCGCTGGGGGGAATACCAGTATCTTCATCCCGATGAGCGCTTTCTGATCTGGGTGGGGACTGATATCTCACCGGTGGAGAGCCTATCCGCGTATTGGGACACTGTCAATTCGAGTTTGAACCCTCACAACCGGGGACACGGGTTTTATGTGTATGGCACCTTGCCGATGTTCCTCACTCGTTACGTTGTCGAGTGGGTGTACGGTCATTCCGGATTTAACGAAATGACGAACGTTGGTCGGATGCTCTCAGCGTTGTTTGACCTGGCTACGGTGTTCTTGGTGTATCTGGTTGGTGAGCACGTTTACGACCGGCGGGTAGGACTGCTGGGAGCAGCTTTTTCGGCGCTCGCTGTACTCCAGATTCAACATGCCCATTTCTTTACCATGGACACTTTCACCACCTTTTTCGCCATATTGTCCATTTATTTCGCAGTGAGAATGGGAGCGGAGAGTAGAGAGTCGAGAGACGAGGATAGTGTGGAATCAACCGTCGGCAGTCAGCAGACGGCTGCCGGTTTTTCACGGATCAAGTTCCATGCATCACGCTTCATATCCAGTCCACTTCTCTCACTCAGCCTGGGATTTGGGGTTGCACTGGGGATGGCAGCCGCATCAAAAGTCAGTGCTGGCCTCCTGGCCTTGCTCTTGCCGGTTGCGTTTTTGGTTCGTTATTACGACGTAAAAGGTGAGCGGCAGCAGATCGTTCTTCGAACTTTGGGATATCTAGTGGTGGCGGGCTTGGTGAGCCTGCTGGTCTTTCGCGTATTACAACCTTACGCCTTCAGTGGACCTGGTTTTTTCGGATTGAAACCCAACCTGGCCTGGATAGCAAACTTAAAGGAGTTGAGGAACCTGGCAAGTGGGGATGTCGATTTCCCGCCGGCGATACAATGGGCGCGCCGGCCAGTATGGTTTGCCTGGGAGAATATTGTTTTTTGGGGGCTTGGATTGCCCTTGGGATTATTGGCATGGACTGGCTTCCTGTGGGCAGGTTGGCGGAACCTGAAGGGAGAATGGCGGCAGCACGTGCTGATCTGGGGATGGACAGCGGTTTATTTTACCTGGCAATCGTTGGTCTTCAACCCTTCGATGCGCTACCAGCTCCTGATATACCCGACACTGGTGATCTTCGCGGCCTGGGCGGTGGTGCAGCTATATGATTGGGGGAAAAGGAAATGGGAAGAAGGACGGAGGAAAGGGGATGGCGGATGGAAAACTGAAAACGAAGGTCAATTGTCATTCGTCGGTCGTCGTTCGTCGTTGAACGCTAGCAAGTGGGTACAGTTTCTTGCCGTCCTGATTGGCGGCTTTGTTCTATTTGCGACTGCTGTCTATGCTTTTGCTTTCTCAACGATTTACCTTCGCCCAATCACGCGTGTGGAAGCCTCACGCTGGATCTACCAGAATATCCCAGGACCGATTAATTTACCGATCCAGACAGACCAGGGACTTTACAACCAACCGCTGCCCTTTCCTTATGATTATTTGATTCGCCCGGAGCTGCCCTTCCTGGGCAGTTTTACGGCCGTGCGAACTGGGACGGTGTCAGAGATCCATCTGGGCAAAATCATCGACCCGAACGCTGGTGCAGGTATGACAAACCCAACTCCCAATCCTGGGGTGCTCAACCTGATCTTATCTTCTCAACCGGATGGTGGAAATCCGCTGGCGACAGCTTCAATACAGATTGATCTGACCGGACAAGAGGGATCTCAACCTGCTACAATTGATCTGGAATTAAGTAATCCAGTCATTGTCAACAATGGCGAAACTTACTATCTAACAATAGGATATGGTGGAACAGACAATGGCGTCGCGCTCAAAGGTGCAGCGGTCGCCAACGAAGGCGCCTGGGATGATGGATTGCCTGTCCGCCTGGATGGGTATGACGGCTATGGTGGGATCTATCCGCCTGGCCTGAATTTCGACATGTACGAGGACGATAATCCGGACAAGTTGGCCAGGTTTATTAATATTTTGGACCAATCAGATTACATCCTGATCAGCTCCAACCGGCAGTGGGGGTCATTGCCTCGCTTACCTGAACGCTTTCCAATGAACATTGAATATTACCGCAATCTGTTGGGCTGTCCACCGGATCGCACGATTGAATGGTGTTACAACGTGGCCAGGCCAGGTGAATTCCAGGGCGACCTGGGTTTTGACCTGGTAAATGTGTTTCAGTCTGATCCAACATTCGGACCCTGGAGCATCAACGATCAATTTGCTGAAGAAGCCTTTACAGTTTACGATCATCCGAAGGTATTTGTTTTCAAGAAGCGCCCCGATTATAACCCTGAACTGGTGCGCTCGATCTTGGGTGCAGTCGATCTTTCCAATATTGTGCATGTCACGCCAAAGAAAGCTGGATCGCTGCCTTCTGATATGATGCTCCCCTCAGGGCAATTAGCTATCCAGCAAGCCGGTGGCACCTGGTCAGAACTGTTCGATACAGACTCCTGGCAGAACCGTTGGCCTATGGTTGGTCTTAGCGTGTGGTACCTGGCAGTTGCCTTCTTAGGATTCCTGACTTACCCTTTGTTGCGATTTGCCATGCCGGGTTTATCCGACAACGGTTATCCATTGGCACGCACGGCTGGCTTATTGCTATTATCCTACCTGGTGTGGTTGGCGGGTTCGCTCGGCATGTCATTCGCGCGCCTGACAATCACTGTCCTGGTTGGGGTGATGGCGCTGGTCTCGGCTTATCTCGTGTATCGACAACGAGAGGGACTGCGCCGGGAATGGCTTGAGCGCCGCCGTTATTTCCTGGTCGTAGAGGGATTATTCCTGGCGTTCTTTATCTTCGATTTGCTCATCCGCCTGGGAAACCCGGATCTCTGGCACCCCTGGAAGGGGGGCGAGAAGCCGATGGACTTCTCTTATTTCAATGCGGTGCTTAAGAGCACGACTTTTCCACCTTACGATCCGTGGTTTGCCGGTGGTTATCTCAATTATTACTACTATGGATTTGTCTTAGTGGGTGTTTTGGTTAAATGGCTCGGCATTGTACCATCGGTGGCCTATAACTTGATCCTGCCAACAGTCTTTAGTTTGATCGCCATGGGGGCGTTTTCGATCGGGTGGAACCTCTC
>DATDRM010000236.1:0-3608 GCA_035291705.1 Anaerolineales bacterium | reverse complement strand
GGGACCGTAAAGACCCACGTTCACAACATCTACGGCAAGCTGGGGGTTAAAAATCGAACGCAAGCCGTGACCCGCGCCAAAGAGTTGGGACTGATCTAACCCATTCACATAAACATCCAAATAAACCCCCATAATCTATCCTTCGGTAGATGACAGGCAGCCGCCTGGTTGCTAAACTAGTGATGCTTGGCTGCCAGCCAATTTGATGCTGGCAGCTGGCCGAGAGTGCCCGGCGAGCCAACCAAAAGAAAGGAGTGAGTAGCCATGGATGTAGGATTAGCTCTTTTTTGGACAGGACCGATTGGGATCGGCTTCTTCTTGATGGGACTGGGTGTCCTCTTTTGGGGCATCAGCCTCAACCGTAAATAACCAGATAAGTATAGTACCGCGTACTCGCCGGGCGCTCCTGTAGGTGGCGTTTGTGTGCCCGCTATTTCTACGGGCTCAAGATGAGCACTTTCACTATCGACTTGGGATTTCTCGCCCTGGTTTCCTGGGTCGGCGACTTATTCGGTTTAAATCTGCCTGTTCTGGCGATCCTGCTCATCCTGATTGGTGCCAATATGATCCTCAGGCCTTGGTTTGAGAAGTGAAATATGCAAACTGTAGAGATTCGCGTGGGGGAACACATTGACGAACATTGGTCAGAATGGTTCAATGGCTTTAAAATCGTGTACACTGCAACAGATGAGACGATCTTGATTGGGGATATAGAAGACAAGTCTGAACTTTACGGCCTGATCGCTAAGCTGCGTGATCTGGGGGTGTCACTCGTCGCGGTGAACTTCCAAGAAACCTCGACCCTTTCAGAGGAATCTTAAGAATACTTGCATTCCAACCAATAATTTGCTATAGTAAAGGCGAAGGCCTCAAGCAGGAGGTGAAATATGAAGCGATTGCTTTTAAACCTCTTCGGCCTCGTCCTCACCTGGGTCATCTGGCTGTGGCTGGCTGGCAAGGAATTAACCCCGCCGGTCAGCCTGGCGATCGCCACCTCCGGCACATTGGCCCTCTTCCCACTTATCTTCGCCGGCCGCTGGTTGCTGGATCACCAACCAACCGTCGAACGGGCAGAATGGGTTAATTCTTTAGTCCACTATCTCTTAGCGATTTTCTTTGGTTCCGCCATCCTGGCTGCAGTCCGCTTTGGTCAGGTCTCGACCGCCGGGCAAATCTCGTTCCCACCCTGGCTGGGTCTGGGTCTGATGGCGCTCAGTGGTCTGGTCGTCTTGCTGGTCGTCTTCAACCTGGCCGTCAAAGGGTTGGGCGCGCCGTTCGCCGTGGCACTGACCCGAATGGTGGTTACCGACTGGTTGTATGCCTGGACGCGCAACCCAATGATCCTAAGTGCCCTCGCTTTCCTGGTAGGCTTGGGGCTTTGGCTGCAGTCGGGACTATTCTTGGTGTGGGTACTGGTGGTGGTCGGCCCGGCCATCCTTGTATTTATTAAGGTTTATGAAGAGCGTGAGTTGGAGATCCGCTTTGGTGCGCAATACCTCGATTACAAGGCTAAAACCCCGATGATCTGGCCCAGAAAACCCAGAAGGTAACCTAGGTAGGAGGTGAACCATGATGAGTACCAAAAAACTCCGCAAGTTAAACATCCTTTTGGCAGTCGACGGCTCAGAGCATTCCCTGGCAGCCACGCGGTTTTTATGTGATTTACCGCTGCCGAATGGGAGCACGATCACCACCCTGGCAGTGCTGATTCCCCGGGATGCCTCCAGTCACGCCGCCTTGGAAGCTGCCCTCGAACAAGCCAAGGAAATGATCGCAACTAAAGGCGTGCAGGTGACGGTAGAATTACTCACCGGCTACCCGGCCGAGGAGCTCACTCAATATGCCGATCAACATCCTCCGCATTTGATGGTCTTGGGTGCCAAGGGATTACGCGCCACCCTGGGCATCATGCTGGGTGGTGTGGTTCAGCAGGTGGTGGAGTACGCTACCTGGCCGGTATTAGTGGTGCGCGCCCCCTATCATGGGACGAAGCGGATCTTGTTGATCACCGATGGTTCCCGCTACAGCCAGCGGGCGCTGGAATACCTGGCAGGATTCTCGCTCCCACCCGAGGTCGAGATTCGCATCATGCATGTCCTGCCTCCCATCCCTTCTCCCGCCTTCATCGCCCGCACCTGGCCGATCGGCTCCGAGACAGTTTCGCCGTTACCTTCTTTTGAGACGGAGAAGATCCTCAGCCGGCAGGCCGAAGAGGAGGAACGCGGCGGGCAGTCGCTGCTTGACCAGACGGTGAAAATATTGCAGGGGTACGGCGTTGAAGCGACGGGCGTGCTCCTGCGGGGCGATGCTGCCACCGAGATCATCGAATACGTTAAAGCTCACCAAATCGATTTAATTATTGCCGGAGCGCGCGGCCTCAGCCCGATGAAGCGCCTATTGCTAGGCAGCCTAACTCGCAAGCTCATTCACTATGCCGGATGTTCGGTGCTGGTTGTGAAGGGAGGCGATCATGTTGCGCATTGAAGATGCTGTTTGGTGTGACGGATGTGGCGTCGAGGTTACCTGGGCACCCCAAGTCAAGGGCAAGCGCAAATATTGCTGCCCGGACTGCCTGGCCGAGCGACCCTGCCACTGCGGTGAGCGCATGGAAACGGAGGACGAGCGGCGCGGTGCTCGCCTCTCCTCGGTCGACACCTTAGGTGCCAAAATAGTTTGAGCCATCTTAAGGACATTCTCCCGGTAGGTAAGTTGCCGCCAGAGATGTTGGCGCGCTTGCTCTCGCAGGCACCCACTGGGCACGAACGCCTCTTGCTAGGTCCCGGTATAGGGCTGGATTGTGCGGTCGTTGAGTTTGGTTCCTCGCTCCTGGTGCTCAAGTCAGATCCGATCACCTTCGCCACCGAGGAGATCGGCTGGTATGCAGTGCAGGTCAACGCCAATGACATCGCCACCACCGGGGCTATCCCGCGCTGGCTGCTGATCACGCTTCTACTCCCCGAAGGCAATACGACCGCGCAACTGGTCGATCAGATCAGCCAGCAAGTCTTTGGCGCATGCCGGGAGATCGGCGTCACGCTGGTCGGCGGGCACACCGAGATCACTGTTGGCCTCGACCGCCCCATCTTAATGGGCACCCTGATCGGCGAAGTCGACCGGCAGAATCTGATCACGCCGCGCGGGGCGAACCCTGGCGACCGGATTTTGCTCACCAAAGGCGTCCCGATCGAGGCGACCGCGATCCTGGCGCGTGAGTTTCCTCACCGTTTGCGCCAGTCCTTGAGCCAGGAGGAGATCGATCGGGCGCGCGCCTTCCTGCGGGATCCCGGGATCAGTGTCTTGCGTGAGGCGCGCCTGGCTGTGCAGGCCGGCCGGGTCACGGCGATGCATGACCCCACCGAAGGAGGCCTGGCCTCCGCCTTGTGGGAACTGGCCGAAGCCAGTCATCGCACCCTGGTCGTCGACCTGGCGGAGGTACCCATTCCTCCCCTTTCGTCTCGAATCTGCCAGGCATTCGGCCTCAACCCGCTGGCGGCGATCGCTTCCGGCGCGCTGTTACTTACCGTAGATTCCCATGATGCATCCTCAATTAAACGAGCGATCCAGACTGCAGGCATCCCCTGCGCTGAGATCGGGGAGGTGCAGGCCGG
>DATDRM010000235.1:0-7195 GCA_035291705.1 Anaerolineales bacterium | reverse complement strand
ATAGTTGTTGAATTGATCGGTCTATAGAAGAGTTTATTGCCGGCTGAACTGGTTATTAATTTTTCCACATATTATAAAAGGAGTCCAATCAATGTCCTCCAATTCCCAAATTGAGTGGACAGAGTCCACCTGGAATCCCCTTACAGGTTGTACGAAAGTCAGTCCAGGTTGTAAACATTGTTACGCAGAACGGATGGCTTTAAGACTGCAGGCGATGGGCCAGCCTAACTATGCAAATGGGTTCAAGCTTACCCTGCACTCTCAAGCCCTTGAATTACCTTTAAGTTGGAAAAAACCCCAGATAATTTTCGTTAATTCAATGAGCGACCTTTTCCACGAGGATGTTCCGCTCGAATTTGTTCAGAAAGTCTTTGATGTAATGAAGCGCGCCTCTTGGCATACATTTCAGGTTCTCACAAAGCGATCTGAGAGATTAATCGAACTGGACAGTGAGATTGAATGGCCTGGGAATGTTTGGATGGGCGTCAGTGTAGAAAACTCGAAATATACGTTTCGAATAGACCATCTTCGAGAATCACATGCTCAGATAAAATTTCTCTCATTAGAGCCGTTACTTGGTCCATTACCGAACTTGGATCTTCATAAAATTAATTGGGTTATTGTGGGGGGAGAGTCTGGTCCGGGAGCAAGACCAGTTGCTGAGGACTGGATTACTGAGATTAGGGATCAATGTTTGTTAGCCAGAGTCCCCTTTTTCTTCAAACAATGGGGGGGCGTTAAGAAAAAGCTGAATGGGCGAACACTTCAAGGGCGTACCTGGGATGAGATGCCAGTAGCGATTCGAGCCTGATCTAGTGCTTGCAAGTGTTTGCGAAATTCACATCCCTTCGTAGATCACCCTCTTATTGCGTTGATAAAATCCGCCAGCAATCCATAGGCCGTGGTCTCCGGTCCTGGGTTTTCCTCGATCACCGAGAGCAGGCCGAGCACGTCGGTCTCGAACTGCACGATGCTGGTGGTGCCATCTACCTGGTAGAGAGGACTGGTGGCAGGCACCATCTCTGGAGCGACGCGCGCCCGCACTTCATCCCCCACCCGCTCGGCAGAGCAGACCAACTTCCAGCGGCAGCCCTGCGCTCGGGCGCGGGCGATATCCGTGTGGCTGATGTCCCGGATGCCCTGGCGCTCCACCTCATGCGGCTTGAGCGGCAGGCCCATCAGGACGGTGACTAAAGCCGCCACCTTGACCGCCGCGTCCCAGCCATCGATGTCCCCGCTGGGGTCGGTTTCGGCGATGCCGATTCTTTGCGCATAGGCGACGGCCTGCGTGAAGCTTTCTCCTCCCTCCAGGCGGGTCAGGATCAGATTGGTAGTTGAGTTGAGGATGCCCCGGAAGGAGCGCAACTGAGCGGCAGGCAGGGCCTCCCGGAACATGGAAAAGATCGGCGCCCCATCCATGACTGCCGACTCGAAATAGAACCTGCGTCCTTTGATCGCTGCCAGGTCGGTCAGCTGGCGGTAGGCGTGCACCACCGGTCCTTTGTTGGCGGTGATGGCGTGCATGCCCAGTTCCAGGGCCAGGCGCAGGTGGTCCACCGCGGGCTGGCCGGTCGTATAGTTCACCGGTGTGTTCTCGAATAACACGTCCGCCTCGCAGCGGTGAATAAAGTCGAAGGCGTCGGCTGGGTGGGGCTCCGTGGAGAGCGCCTGCAGAGGCATCGCTTCCCCTCCCGGCGATATGGTCGCCAGGGCCTGCTCCAGGTCGATCCCGCGCGGATCGATGGCTGCACCATGCCGCCCCGTGGCGATGCCTGTCACTGTAAAGGTCAGTTCATACTTTGCCTGGAGTTCTGCCTGTTTGCGCAGCAACAACCGCACCAGAGCCTGACCCACGTTGCCGAAACCCAGTAATGCGAGCCTGTAGTGTGCCATTGCGATTGTTTAAAGATAATGGACGCAATTCGTATCAGGCTTGATCAGGCTGGCTTACGTCTATCTCAGGCGCTGGCATTTCTCCCGGCTCGGCTTTCCATAGCACGATTCCCTGCCAGATACTTACCACCACTCCCAGCACCACGACGTTTGCCTCGATGTCTGGCATCAGATACACGGACAATGACAAAGCCCCTCCCACCAAGTACAGCACGCTCAATAAACGGGGAAGGCGGCGGGATGCCCAACCTGCCGATCCGACCAGCACCAGTACCCACCCTAGAAAGTGCCATCCTGTCGCAGTCATGCCCGCCACGATGGTAGTCCACACCACGATAACCGGCGTGGACATGTCCAGATTAAGCTCGGGATGGATCATATGGTAATGGCGGTTGGCAGACCGGATACACGCGACGCCTACCATCACCCCTGCTGCGAGAGCAGCGGCAAGCAGCGCCAGTGACATGCGGCGCGGTGCGCTCTCGCCAATGCGCTCCCGGAGTGCAAAAATCGCCGTGACCAAGCTGGCGGCCCACACTGGGCCGTACAGGAAATCGGCGAGGGCATAGGCAAATGGCCCGCTGGGATCTCGCAAGTTCCCCGTAAGGTATAACCACGGCGCAACGATCAAAGCCACTGCCATCAGGAAGGAGGCAAATCCACCCCATTTCTGCAACGCCAGGGAGGAAGCCCTCGTGTAGGCATCCCGGCGAACATTGGACAATGTATGGTCTGGCATATTCAAGTACCTATTTAACAAAATACCTTATCATTGTGTTCACTTGTTGAACTCTAACATCTTAAACCTTGTTGAACCGTTTATATTATGAGAATAGAGTAGGTTGAAAGACAAGGCGTATCTCGTTACAAAGGAGGTTGACTAGCACTCATTTCAAAATTCGGTCGATATACCAGAGGCTAATGGCGAGCAGACAAGTCGCTTTAAGGGAACAGGATTTCTACAGGGCGCTCATCAGTTTTTCGCCGAACGCTGACGGATCGCTCTTCTCAATCTTGAGACTCTTCGCGCCATGCCATGAGAGGAAGTCGCGCATGGTGATAGCGACCCCGGCGACAAGCTCGTCATCTGGCTTGATGCCCGGCTCAAGGTAGAGGGCATTCAGATGCAGCACGCCCGATTTGCGATCCAGCTTCGGATCGAAGCGCCCCACCAGCCGATTCTTGTGCAGGATGGGGAAGCAGAAGTACCCATAGACACGCTCCGCAGCGGGCTTGTAGCACTCCAGTAAATGCTTGAAGCCCCACAGCATTTGATCCCGATCCCACGCCCAGAACAGGGAATCGAAGGGGGCGAGGAAGGTGATGCGTTCCGCCTTAAGATCACCCTCGGCAGCACGCTGAAGCAGCGGCAGGTTGTCGCGATGCACCATCCACGTTTTGACGCCGTTCATTGACTCACCCTGAATCCCGACCAGCACGCCTTCCTCGATCAGCGCCCTGACAATCGATCTGGCAGGGGTAGCTCTCATGTAAGCGTAAAGGGTAAGGTGACGCGGCTCGAACACACCGAGCGCCTTCGCCGCCTGCTCCAGACAGAAGCGGCGCGCTTCGTCGGGGGCGACAGGCGTGGTATCGACCCACTCCGGCAGTACGCGCTCCCTGACATCATACACGCGCTGGAAGTTCACCCGATCGGCCACCATCAGATCGCCCCAGGCGAATAGTGCCTCCAGCGCGATCTTGGGGGGCTTCCAGTCATACCACACTCCGTGCTGGGAGCCCTTGTACTCGAACGCTCCAACGCGCAGCCCACCTTCCGAGCGGATGCGCTCCAGCGTCTTAGCGACCAGCTCGCGGTTGCCGTTTTTGTTCAGCCATTCGCGATAGGCGGGGTTGAAGCTAACTCTCCGATCCGTCCGCCACCTGTGGTAGCGATAATGTTCCAGCGGGATGATGCTGGCGGCATGGCCCCAACCCTCGTAGAGCGTGCGCTGATTGGCGGTGTAGATCAGCTTGTGGAAGTCGTCAAGATCATACGATCCGAAGCGCGCCCACAGGGTGACGTAATGGGCGCGGTTGACCACATGCAGCGTATCGATCTGTACGTAGCCGAGCGTCGTCACCAGATCGACGATTGTGTCGGGGGTGGGGGCAGGCAATGCCCCATTGGGCGTCGTGAGGAGCTGGGTGTGCAGCGCTATCGCTCTGAGGGCGGAGAGTGGGTAAATCGTGCCGGAAGCTTTTTTCGCCATGAGAGTCCTTTGTTTTGATACAGAGGAACGGAGAAACGGTGGGCCACGGAGAAATACTCATCACGAATCACGTTTTAGACGGGCGGCCAGGGGTAGGGTCGCCGGTTCGGATGGGGGTCGGGGAACCGGTTTAGGGTCAGCAGATGCTTGGTGCGTGCTGCCAGAGCTTTGATCTCTTCCTGGCTCAATACAGCCTGCAACTGGCTGACCAGCTCTGTTTCGGAGTTCAGCATCTGGTAGAGGCGGTCGAGCGCCGCGCAATACTCTTGCGGGATGGGTTCGCCGGCAAAGTCCCAGATCACGGTGCGCAGCTTGTCTTCGCGATGGAAGCAGACGCCGTGATCGATCAACCACAAGTGTTCCTCCCGGTCGATCAACACATGACTGCCTTTGCGGTCGGCGTTGTTGATCAACAGGTCGAAGAGCACTACCGGCCGCAGGCGCTGGCGATCGGCTGCGCGGAAATTGAAATAATGGTACTCGGGGTCGTGTTCGACGAATAATTGCAGCGAGCCAGGACCGATCGGCGCTTGCTTTCGGTAGACAGTGGGCGGAACCAGGTCCCAGCCAAGTGCCCTGCTCACCAGGTAGGCCGCCACCTCGCGCCGGGCCAGGCTGGCTCGAGGAAAGTCCCACAAGGGGCGTTCACCACGCGTGGGTTTATATACCGCATGCACGGCGACGTCCTGATATTCAACCTGTACCGAGAAAGTATAATTGGATCCCCACACGTACTCCCCCAGCAGAGTCATCTGCCCCTTTTCCAGGGTGGTGAGGATTTCCTCATCCGCTTTGGTCATATCGAAGTAGAGCAGGAGAAACGAAAACCAGCGATCCGTTGATTCAGCAATTCAACCTGCGCAGTGATCCCCGGAAACGGTTTCTTCGACTCGCTGTGTCAGTGCAAGTGCCCATTCTTCTTCGGGCAGAAATGGCCTTCAGGGTCCATGGGTTCGCCGCATTGGGGGCAGATCGGACGCCCCCGCGCGGCTATTTCCAACCCCCAGCGGCTCACAGCCAGCAATTGCGAGCGAGTGCACCAGAAGCGTACAATGCCGCCCTGCTCCGCGTCTTGGCCTTCGGCAAGGGCTTCACGCGCCACCAGGATGAGCAGGTCGTTTTCTGCATCGTACCCCAGGCCCATTTCACCGACCCGGAAGAGCGGGTCCACCGGAGGGTGGATATGCATTTTCTCTTCCACGTAATTATCCGAAGCCTGGGGAAGGTCGGGAAATTTTGTATGGACTTCTTCCAGGAATTGTTCCAGCCCGATGGCCAGGGACTGGATCTGGAACTTCTCGACGATCAAGGTTACCGTCCGATCGTCCTGCCAGCCCTGAAGATAAAAGACACGCTGCCCGGGGGAACCAATCGCGTCGGCCAATATGTGTGTGACTGGATGGAGGTCGATTTCTACGCGCGGCATATGCGCCCTAGTATACCAGGATCAGGGTTCGGCGAAATTAAGAGAAAAATCATAATTTAAGGTTAACAAATGGCTCCCGCCCTCCCCAAGCTGCAAGGCCGTGATCGAAGCCGGGGAAACAGTCAAGCGTTGGAACATGTCCAGGGGCATACCCAGGTAATAGGCGATCGCCAGTTTGATCGGATCGGCGTGCGAGAAGCAGGCGATCAGGAACTTGGGGTCGTGTTGCGCCCGCATCCATTCGATTTCCTGGCAGATGCGGAACTGGGTTTCGATGAATGACTCCCCTCCCGGGAAGCGCACCAACGAAGGCGCGCCGAGCACCTTGCGCCAGATTTTGAGGCGGCTCAGCCCCTTGATCGTCTTCCCTTGCCATTCGCCGACATCGGTTTCGATCAGGCCTGGCCGGGGGATGACATCCAAACCCAGGGCTGTGGCGAGCGGTTCAGCCGTCTCCAGCGCGCGCTCCAGCGGGCTGCTATAAACGGCTTTGATCGGCGCGCTCTTTAATTTCTCAGCCAGGGCTTGGGCCTGGGCGCGCCCTTTTTCATTCAAATGGATGCCTGGCATGCGCCCCGACAGCCGGCTCTGCTTGACATAATCGTTTTCTCCGTGGCGGATCAAAAGGATCAGGGGCATAAGGAAACTTTGCGTTAACACGTTTGAACGTTGAAACGTTTGAACGTTCTAACGCTTAAACTGGCTTGTGTTTGTGCTTGATCTCCTGGATGGCTTCCTGGGAGAGATCGGCGATCTCCTCGGTGCGTTCGATGCCCAGAGCCTGGCGCTGCGCTTCTCGCCAGCGGGCCAGGCGGTCGACCACGCGCGCCTCGTATCCCTGGTCGGAGGGTTGGTAGAAGTAGGTTCCCAGCAGGGCTTGCGGCAGGTATTGTTGGGGTAAGAAGTGCTCTGGCCCTTCATGTGGATACTGGTAGCCCTTGCCGTGTCCCAAGGCCCGCGCGTCGCGGGTGGCGTCTTGCAGGTGCGGCGGCACTGCGGTGATGCCCTCCTCTTCGATCAGTTTAAAGGCTTTAAAGTAAGCCCCGGCGGTGTTGGACTTGGGCGCGGTCGCTAGGTAGAGAGTCGCCTCCACGAGGGGGTAAATCCCCTCTGGTAGCCCGATATAGTCGAAAGCCTGGGCGGCCGCACTGGCGACCACCAGCCCCAGCGGATCGCCTAACCCGATGTCCTCCCCGGCCAGGATGATCAGCCGGCGCAGGATAAAGCGCGGGTCCTCCCCGGCATAGAGCATCTTGGCCAGCCAGTACAACGCCGCGTCGGGGTCCGAGCCGCGCACTGACTTGATGAAGGCGGAGATCGTGTCATAATGGGCGTCGCCATCTTTGTCGTAAAGCACCGCCCGGCGCTGGATCGACTCCTGGGCCACCTCCAGGGTGATGTGAATGGTGTCAGGCGTTTGCCCTGAGCTGGTAGATGAGTCAGCGGGTGTGCTTTCCACCGCCAGTTCCAGCGCATTCAAGGCGTTGCGCGCATCTCCACCCGCCACCCGGATCAGGTGCTCCAGGGCCGGCTCGTCCAGGCGGATCGGCAGCTTGCCGTAGCCGCGATCGGGGTCCTGCAGGGTGCGCTCCAGGATCAGGCGCACATCGGCGTCCTGCAGCGGGCGCAGCTGGAAGACCCGCGAGCGGGAGACCAACGCCCC
>DATDRM010000234.1:0-6848 GCA_035291705.1 Anaerolineales bacterium | reverse complement strand
CATGTTCCTGTCAGATGTTGCTGATCGTGACCCGCGTGCCCAATGGCAGGAACGCGGCGGCCTGGATGCCCAGGCGCGCGCCCTGCGCCGCGCCAGAGACATCCTGACCCGCGACAATCCGGCCGTCTTTTCTCCGGAAGTAGATGCCCGCGTGCGCGCCGCATTCATTGGCATGGTTGCCGGTGACTCACTCCCCCCAGAAGGCTGGAAGCGGGTCGTCCCCTCCACCGAACCCGAGGGCGAATCCGGCCTGCGCCGCCGGCGCCGCCACCACGAACGAGTGCCGGGATAATCCCTCCTCCGCCCTCATCTTTCGTCATCCGTCCATCGTCCTTCGTCATCTTTATGCCAGACCACACCCCTCCCCAGAACGACACTTGCCAGCTCACCCTCATGCCCTCCGGCAGACGGGGTAAAGTTCGGCGCGGCACGGACTTACTGACAGCCGCCCGCCAGCTGGGCGTCGAACTGGAGTCGATCTGCGGCGGTCGCCAGACGTGTGGTAAATGCCAGGTCATCGTCGAGCAGGGACATTTCCCCAAGCACGCTATCACCTCTGCCTCTGACCATCTCTCCCCTCCCACAGCCGCTGAGATCGCCTACGGCCAGGAACATCCGCTGGACGGTCGCCGCCTGGCCTGCGCCGCCGAGGTGCTCGGCGACCTGTTGGTCTCGGTTCCCGAGGAGAGCCAGGCACGCAAACAGATCATCGCCAAGGCCGCCTCGGACCGGGTAATCGAGATCGATCCAGCCGTCCGCCAGGTGTACGTTGAGGTGCAACCCGCCGCGCTGGGCGACTCGCGCGGGGATTGGGAGCGGTTGGTCACAGCCCTTGAGGCACAGTGGCATCTCAGCGGGTTGAGCATCGACGGCAAAGCTCTCCCAACTCTGCAACCCGCCCTTCAAGCGGGCAACCATGCCGTGACGGTGACCCTCTGGCAGGAGCGAGAAGTCCTGCGCATCCAGCCGGGCTACCAGGAAGGCGTTTACGGCTTGGCGGTGGATGTCGGCTCGACCACGGTCGTCGCCCACCTGTGCGATCTGCGCACCGGGGTCGTGCTCGCCACCCAGGCTGCGATGAACCCACAGGTGCGTTACGGTGAGGACTTGATGAGCCGGGTCAGCTACGCCATTTCTGAGCCCCAGGGGCTGGCGCGCTTGAACCGGGCCATCATCCGAACGCTGAATGAACTGGCAAGCCAGGCAGCTGCCACCGCTGGTATAACCTCGGAAGACATCCTGGATATGGTGGTTGTCGGCAACTCAATCATGCACCATATCTTATTGGGGATTCATCCCAGGGAATTGGGCGGCGCGCCCTTCGCCCTGGCCGTCGATTCCCCTCTCGATCTCAAAGCGCGCGACCTCGGCCTGGACTTGCATCCCGCCGCCCGGCTGCACACCTTGCCGCTCATCGCCGGCCACGTCGGGGCAGACAATGTCGCCGTACAGCTTGCCGAGCGACCTGATGATCAAGATCAGATCATGCTGATTGTGGATGTCGGTACCAATGCCGAGATCGTGCTCGGCGACCGCCAGCAGGTGCTGGTGGCCTCCAGCCCCACCGGGCCAGCGTTCGAGGGCGCGCAGATCACCCACGGCCAGCGCGCCGCGCCCGGCGCCATTGAACGCGTGCGCATCGACCCGCTGACTCTGGAACCACGTTTCCGCGTGATCGGCTATGACGGCTGGATCGGACCAGATGCAGCGGATTCCCTCCCCCCTGAAGCCAAAGCCACCGGGATCTGTGGCAGCGGCATCATCGAGGCGATCGCCGAGCTGTTCCTGGCCGGGGTCATCAACTCGAGCGGCCTGTTCGAGAGGGGTGCTGCTGAACGCTCGTCGCTAAGTGGACCTCCCCGCCTGCGCTATCATGGGCGGACGGGCGAATACGTGCTGGTCGATACAGCACTTTCGGCAACCGGCTCCCCAATCGTCATCACCCAAAATGACGTGCGCGCCATCCAGCTGGCCAAAGCTGCCCTGTACGCAGGGGCGAAGCTCTTGATGGCCGAACGGGGTGTAAACCGGGTGGAGCGGATAGTCCTGGCCGGCGCCTTTGGCAGCTTCATCAACCCGCTCCACGCTTTGGTGCTCGGCTTGATCCCGGATTGTCCTCTGGACAGAGTCGTCGCCGTTGGCAATGCCGCCGGCGACGGTGCCCGCTTTGCCCTGCTCAACCGGAAGTTACGCATCAAGGCCGCCGAACTGGCGCGCTGGGCCGTGCATGTCTCGACCCCTCTCTCCGCCTCCTTCCAGGACGAGTTCGTGGCGGCCCTGGGTCTGCCCCACGCCAGCGACCCTTTCCCTACCCTGGAAGGCATCCTGCCAGATATTTCCGGAGAAAGAAAAAACAAGCACCGCAACCGGATTCGCGAGAAATTGCGGCCGTTGACTTAATCATCCCACACCTCCGGAATCGAAGCTTCGTCCCGCTCGCCTGGAATCGAGGCTTTAGCCGGAAGGAGAATACTCAAAACAAATCATGGAGCATTGAACAAGATGAGCGACGAAATCGATAAAACCCAACTGGAAACCTCAGAACTGCTGGAGCTGATCCAGGACGATCTCTACGATGGATTGGCGGATGAGGTGGTCGAAAGCTTGAGAGAGTTGCTTAAGCGCGGCCTGACCCCCTATGAGGTGCTCACCAGAGGCCTGGTCGCCGGGATGGATATCGTCGGCGTTGACTTTCGGGATGGCATCCTTTTTGTGCCCGAGGTGCTGATGTCTGCCAAGGCGATGAAAGCCGGGATGGAAATCCTGCGTCCCCTCCTGGCAGAGACCGGAGCGCCCCAGGTGGGCACCATGGTCATCGGCACTGTCAAGGGCGACATCCACGACATCGGAAAAAACCTGGTGGGGATGATGATGGAAGGCGCTGGCTTTAACGTCGTCAACCTGGGCATTAACACCGATGCCGATAAATTCCTCGCCGCGATCCGCGAACATAAGCCTGAGATCCTCGGCATGAGCGCCCTGCTCACCACCACCATGCCCTATATGGGTGTGGTCATTGACACGCTTAAGCAGCAGGGTCTGAGGGATCAGATCATCGTGTTAGTCGGTGGAGCGCCCCTCAACGAAGCCTTTGCCGAGGAGATCGGCGCCGACGCCTATTGCCGGGATGCCGCCATTGCCGTGGAAACCGCCAAGAAGCTGCTGGCGATCAAGCGCGCCGAGCTGGTTTAACATGAACACCATCCAGTCACTCCTCAACGAATCAGGGCATCTCATCATCGATGGCGCGATGGGTACCATGCTCTTCGCCGCCGGATTGGGTCAAGGCGGCGCCCCGGAGCTGTGGAATGTGGAAGCCCATGACCAGGTGGCGGCCGTCCATCGCGCCTATTTGGATGCCGGAGCCCAGGTCGTGCTCACCAACACTTTTGGCGGAACCCGTTATCGCCTCGCCTTGCATGGCCTGGAGGGTCGCGTGGCGGAACTCAATCGCGCTGCTGCGGAGCTCCTGCGTGGCGCAGTCGCTGCCAGTGGCAAGCAAGCGCTTGTCGCCGGGGATATCGGCCCTTCTGGGCAGGTCTTGCTTCCGTATGGGGAGCTTTCCTTCGCGGAGGCGATGGAGGCTTTCGCCGAGCAAGCTGCCGGGCTGATTGGCGGCGGCGTCGACCTGATCTGGATCGAAACCATGTCAGACCTGGAAGAAGTGCGCGCCGCGGTGCAGGGCATCCGTCAGGTTTCCAAGGACTTCCCACTCGTCACGACCATGACTTTCGACACTCACGGGCGCACCATGATGGGCGTTACCCCCGAAAAAGCTGTCACGACATTGGCCTCCTTTGGAGCCACTGCCGCGGGAGGCAATTGCGGCAATGGCCCGGAAGAGATCATCACGGTGATCGAAAAAATGCATGCCACAGCCCCAGACGCGCTGCTCGTCGCCAAGGCCAACGCCGGTGTACCTCAGTTAGTAGGTGGGAAGCCTGTTTATCGCGCCACGCCGGCGGACATGGCAGAGTACGCTGTCAAAGCCTACGCGGCCGGGGCGCGGATCATCGGGGCCTGTTGCGGCAGCACACCCGCCCATATCCAGGCGATTGCGGATGCCTTGCAACCCATGAGGCAGCCGGCGTGAAAACCGCTCTGATTGTCTGTGGGGCGCTGGCGCGCGAAGTCTTGGCGCTGAAGGAAAAGCATGCCTGGGAGGTGGACGTGCTGGGCGTCCCGGCTCTACTGCATAACGCGCCGGAACGCATCCCGGCTGCTATCCTCCAACGCATTCGCCAGGCCCGGCAAGACTACCAGCGCGTATTCGTCGTGTACGGCGACTGTGGTACCGGTGGTATGCTCGACAGACTCCTGGATAAGGAGGGTATCCAACGTGTGGCCGGACCCCATTGCTACGAGATGTACGCTGACGGGACGTTTGAGAGCCTGATGGCTGAAGCCCCGGGCACTTATTTCCTTACCGATTACCTGGTGCAGTCCTTCGATCATCTTGTCCTGGAAGGATTGGGGTTAGATCGACACCCTGAATTGCGTGATCAATATTTCAAGAATTACACTCGCGTGGTCTACCTCGCCCAGCGCGACGATCCAGCCCTCCAGGCGCGCGCCAGATGGGCAGCCGATAGCCTTGGTTTGCCTCTCGAGGTGCGGCAGGCTGGCTATGGCAAATTGGAGACCCGCTTGAAGGAGCTCATCGAAGCATGAACCTCACCTACCAGATCCTTTACTGGCGCGACATCCCGGCTCAGGTAAAAGTGCGCAGCGGTCGACAGCGGATAGCGCGCTCGCTCTCCCCACGCTTTCAAGATGCGATCGATGAGGCCGCCATGCGTGCCCGCGCAACCGGAAGCGACGAATACCTGGAAGACTGGCACTCGACGGAATGGCAGGCGGGGGAGGGCGATCCGGATCTCTTCGCCGATACCCAGGTTGCCGAAATCGAAGCTGCTTACCCACCCGAGCGCCTGGAGTCGATACTTGAAAATAAGGGCTATGCGTAACCTCACCCGTTTACAAGATTCCCCTCATTTTCTCGAGCTGGCTTACCAGGCTGTTTACCAGTCGATCCGGCCTTTCCAGCGCTGGTTGCAGCCAGGCGGTTGGGCTGAGCGCGCCTTTATTGGCCTGGAGCGGATCAGCAAGGGCGCGCTGTTCGATTGCCGCATGTGCGGCGTGTGCGTGTTGCACGACACTGGTATGACTTGCCCGATGACCTGTCCCAAGAACCTGCGCAACGGCCCATGCGGTGGTGTCTTGCTCAACGGTCACTGCGAGATCCTCCCCGAGAAACCCTGCATTTGGGTGCAGGCCTGGGAGCGATCCAAGCGCATGCCAATCTATGGGCAGGGGATCAAGCATATCCAGCCTCCCCTCAATTACCAGCTGCACGATACGTCAGCATGGATCAACGACCTGCACCGCCAACCACAGATGATTCCCGCTGGTTGGGAAGAATGAGATCCGGGTCAAGGCTCGAGCGCGTCCTGCGTTCCGGCAGGTTTGCGGTCACCGCCGAGCTCAATCCCCCGGACAGCGCCGATTACCATTCTGTCTACGAGCGGGCGCTGGTGCTGGCAGAAGTGTGCGATGCGATCAACGCCACTGACGCCTCTGGCGCCAACGTGCACATGTCCAGCGTGGGGGTTTGCGCCCTGCTCACCCGCGCCGGTTATGAACCAGTCATGCAAGTCTCTTGCCGGGATAAAAACCGCATCGCCATCCAGGGCGACCTGCTGGGCGCCGCGGCGATGGGTGTGCGCAACGTGCTCTGCCTGACCGGCGATGGAGTCCAGACCGGCGACCAGCCGGAGGCCAAGCCGGTCTTTGACCTGGATTCGATCAGCTTGCTGCGCACCGCGCGTATGTTGCGCGACGATGGACATTTTCTGAGCGGCAGGAAATTGGAGGTGGCTCCAAGGTTTTTCCTGGGGGCGGCTGCTAACCCCTTCGTGCCCCCTTACGATTACCGCCCGCTGCGCATGGCCAAGAAAATCGAGGCCGGTGCAGATTTTTTCCAGACTCAATTCTGTTTCGACCTGCCTCGCCTATGCGAGTTTATGAGCGCCGTGAGAGACCTGGGATTGGCAGAGCGAGCGTTCATTCTGGTCGGGGTAGGTCCCCTCCGTTCGGCAAAAGCTGCCGAGTGGATGCGGAGTCATATTCCGGGGGTGGTCATCCCGGATAAGATCATCAATCATCTCAACCGCGTGTCAGATTCCCGGCAGCGTGAAGAGGGCAAACGGATTTGCATCGACATCATCCAGGCCGTGCGCGAAATTGAAGGGGTCAGCGGGGTGCATGTCATGGCTTACCGGCAAGAGGAATTGGTTGCCGAAATCATTGAAGAATCCGGCCTGTTGCCCCGTCGGATAATAGAACAACGTATCCAACCCGGCCCATGTGAGGAGGTCATAGACTGATGGAAACGATTATCACTTCGCCCAAGCGAGTAGTTAAGATCGGCCCTGAACATCCATTTGTGATTATCGGGGAACGGATCAACCCGACTGGCCGCAAACGGCTGGCGGCTGAGATGGCAGTTTGGGATTTTGAGCGAGTGCGCGCCGACGCGATCGCCCAGGTCGCAGCGGGTGCTCACATGCTGGACGTCAATGCCGGTATCCCCCTGGCCGACGAGCCGGCCATTCTGGCCGAGGCCGTGCGCGTCGTCCAGAGCGTGGTCGATATTCCCCTGAGCATCGACTCATCGATCGTAGCTGCGCTGGAAGCCGGGTTAGCCGCCTACCAGGGCAAGCCGCTGGTCAATTCGGTCACCGGCGAGGACGAAAGGTTGGATGTCGTTTTACCGCTGGTAAAGCAGTATGGCGCGGCGGTGATCGGGATCACCAACGACGAGAGCGGCATCTCGGAGGACCCCCACC
>DATDRM010000233.1:0-7762 GCA_035291705.1 Anaerolineales bacterium | reverse complement strand
TTGCGCAGGAATTATGGCGTCGACAGCCCCACAGCCTTGGCTTACTTTGCAGTCCACGCCGAAGCCGATATTCACCACAGGCAGGGTGAGCGCCAGGCGCTTTTGCGCTGCCTGGAGGATGGCGCCTCCGCGGAGGCAGTTCTCGACTCGGCTGCCGAGGCTTTGGAGGCTTATTGGGGCCTGCTGGACGGTGTGTGCGCCGAAGCGGGCATCCCGCTTACAGGTTAAGCAGAGGGTTCCGTGATCGGAGAGTCCGACAGGCGCTTGCAATTATCGGATGGGTGATTGCTCGGTTATTGCGAACTGGGTGATCCGTAAGGCGAACTGATCGTCTTTGTGGGCGGTTATCCAGGCTCGCGCTGGATAGCGCATTGGTTCCCCAGCAATCTCATCCCTGGGGTTCGTCTGGTTGGAATCGATCGCCCGGATATGGGCATCTCTGATTTCAGGCCCGGGTGGCGCATGAGATGAGTGTGAAGGGAGCGATGTTGAGGAACCGGTTGGTGTCCAAATGATCCACGTAAACGCCCGAGCGATTATCGAGCGGACAACCCCCTTCAGCACCGAAATCCTCGTTCAAGTCCGCAACAAGCCCCAAGAGGGCGGCAAGTGGATCGAGCTGCCCGGCGGGCGCGTCGAGGAATTCGAATCATTGATCGATGCCCTGCGACGTGAGGTGCGGGAAGAGACGGGGTTGGAGCTGACCGAGATCGAAGGATTGAGCACACGCATCGAAGCCGGAAGCGCTGGTACGAACATCGAATGCCTGGCGCCGTTCGCCGTGTATCAGACGATCAAGGGTCCGGTGGACTCGCTGGGCGTCTATTTTCGTTGTAATCGCCAATCCAGCGCCGTGAAGCGGTGGGCGACTTTATTATTGCGCACGGCGATCCCAATCGCCCGCCGGCTGCCGACCAACACGCACAGCTTTTGGGCGCGCGTGATAGCGGTATAAAGCAGGTTGCGCTGAAGCATCATATAATGCGCTGTCACAAGGGGGATGACTACGGCCGGAAATTCTGAGCCTTGGGATTTGTGCACTGAAATCGCGTAGGCCAGCACGAGCTGGTCAGCTTCGCTCCAGTCGTACGTCACGCGACGATCGTCGAAGTCCACTTCCAGGATGTGTTCAAATAAATCCAACCGACTCACACGACCGATGTCGCCGTTGAATACTTCTTTATCGTAGTTATTCTGGGTTTGCATGATCCGGTCACCCTGGCGGAAGGTCTGGCCGAAGAGCGCCTTTTCGGGCTTCTTCGGCGTGGGCGGGTTGAGCGCCGACTGGAGCAATTCGTTGAGAGCGGTCACACCGGCCGGGCCGCGATACATCGGAGCCAGCACCTGCACCTGCTCCGGGCGCAGCCCGAAGCGAGCCGGGATGCGCTGGCCGACGACGTCCCGCACCCAGTTGGCGGCCTCCTCGGGGGTTTCGGCAGGGAATAAAAAGAAATCACCCGGCCTGTCGCTGGGCTCGGCAGCTCCAGCTGTTGGGAAGATTGGCATCTGGCCCTGGTTAATGCGGTGGGCATTGGTGATGATGTGAGAGCCGGCCGCCTGGCGGAAGATTACGCCCAGGCGGGTGACGGGAGCGATCCCACTGGCGATCACATCGCGCAGCACATCCCCCGCCCCAACCGAGGGCAGCTGGTCGACATCCCCAACCAGCAACAGGTGGCAACCCGGCTGCAACGCTTTGAGCAGGTGATTGGCCAGGGACAGGTCGAGCATGGAGGCCTCATCGATCACCAGTAGGTCAACCGGCAGAGGGTTCTCGGCGTTGTGCTTAAAGCCTTCTTTGGGCGAGAAACCCAACAGGCGATGGATGGTGCTTGCAGGCCGCCCGGTAGCCTCGGACAGGCGCTTGGCAGCCCGGCCGGTCGGCGAGGCCAGGGCGCAGGTCTTGCGCGCCGACTCCAGAACAGCGATTAATTCTTTGAGGGCAGTAGTTTTACCGGTGCCAGGGCCGCCGGTGAGCACGCTGACCGGATGGCTAAGCGCGGTGCGGATGGCGGATTGCTGCTCGGGGGAAAGCTGGACGTCCAGGCCGACAAAGGCGGGCGGTATGTCGCTCAGCCGCGACGGTAGGGCGTAGGCCAGGCCCTGCAGGCGTTCGGCCACGCCGGTTTCACTGTAATACAGCGGCGTCAGGTAGATCACTGGCTGGCGGTACTCCTCGCCCGCTTCACCGATTGTGGGGGGTGATCCAGAGCCGGTAGAAGCCTGGCGGGTCTCAACCAGGAAGGGTAGCCGGTCTGGTCGGATGCGTTCGTCCTTTGCCAGCCGTTCCAGAGCGGGGGGCAGCAGGTCGGGGTTGACGCCCAGCAGTTCGCTGGCTTGGTCGATGAGCGCCTGCTGGGGGGTGTAGACATGGCCTTCATTGGTCATTTCATTGAGCACAAAGACCACACCGGCCTCGACCCGCGAGGGGTGGTCCGGCGGCAGCCCCAGGTCCTGGGCGAGGCGGTCGGCGGTTTTAAAGCCCACCCCGAAAATATCACGCGCCAGCCGGTAGGGATCGCTTTGTACCACATTCAGAGATTGGTTGCCATATTGTTTGTAGGTCTTGATCGCCAGGTTGGTGCTCACACCATGGCTGTAAAAGAAGAGCATGATCTCCTTGACCTGTTTTTGCTCTTCCCAGGCGCGGGCGATCAAGCGCGAGCGTTTAGGACCGATGTCGGGCACCTCCAGCAGGCGCGCCGGATGGCTTTCGATCACCTCCAGGGTCTCCGCGCCAAAGTGTGCCACGATGCGCTCCGCCAGGTGCGGTCCGATGCCTTTGATCAGCCCAGAACCCAGGTAGCGGCGGATGCCCGCCACGGTGGCAGGCAGGGCTTGTTCGCAAGTCTCGGATTGGAATTGTAAACCGTGCTGGGGGTGATTGACCCATTTACCGCTCAGGCGCAGGTGCTCCCCTGGAGACAGCTCAGGTAGGTTTCCGACCACCGTCACCAGCCCTAGGCGGGATACTCCCTGCGCTGCTCTGTGATCAGGGCGCAGCCTTACCACGCTATACCCGTTCTCCGGGTTGTAGTAAGTGACGCGCTCCACAGAACCGGTCAAGATTTCCATCTTGCCTTACTGATCACGTTTCACGCATCACGCATCATAGTTCATGGCATTGCGTTGCTGTTTGCCCAATCCTCACCCAGGAGCACGACAACATCCGCCGGGCTGGATACGTCGTAGCGATGGTATACGTTATCCGGTGAGATGGCCAGCAAATCCACCAGGTACTGGACGGTGTGCGGGTTGCCGGTATAGTCGATCAGGGTTGTCTGAGAATAAAGCTGCTCAGCATTCCCCGGATCTACCTGGGAGATGCCAGACGATTTTAAGTAGTCGGTGGTTTCGGATGCCAATCCCGGGTCCAACGTGCCGTTCAGGATGGAAATGTAGGCGTTCTCAGCAGCGATCAGCTCTTGGGGATCAGTTTCCGTCGCCGCTGGGCTGACCGGGCCGGAAGTTGTGAAAATCTCGTCGCGCAGCAGCCGGATTTCTTCAGGCAGAGGCTGGAGGATGTCCTGCCCATCGAATGAAGTGGCAAAGTCGATCTGTTCAGGCCCTATGATTCCCTGCTTGATGTTCTCCTGCGGGATCTGTGGGGCGAGCCAGGCCAGGCGGACCACCTGCAGCAGGGTCAGGTTGGTGCGCACGCCGGCGGACAGGGTTTCGTATAGGGCAGGTGCCCGCTCGATCAGGGTGGTCAGCATTTCTTTGCTCAAGATGCGGTCGCGGATGCCCATGATCACCTGCTGTTGGCGCGCCGCCCGGTCGAAATCACTGCCAAGGGTGTTGCGGGCGCGGGCGTAGGCCAGGGCCAGGTACCCTGGCAGCGTCTGCACGCCTGGCTGGAGAGTCTTTGTGTTATTGTCGCCAAGCGGATCGACGACGATCTCCTCCGGGACGTCGACCTTGACTCCCCCCAGCTCATCGATAAATTGTTCAAAAGCGTAGAAATCGACCACAGCATAGTAGTCGATCTCCATGCCCAATAGTTCCTCTACCGTCAGCATTGCCAGTCCCGGGCCGCCGCCATCTGCATCGTATAATTCTCCATCCCGGTAAGCCTGGTTGATCTTCGCCGGATCATAGCCAGGGATATTCACCCACAGGTCGCGCGGGATAGAGAGCATCCCGGCTGTACGACTGGCGGGGTCGAGGGAAAGCAAAATCATAGTATCGGTGCGGGGCGCCCCTTCCCCACCCTCCCAATCGCGGTAATCCAACCCCATCACCAGCAGGCTAACGCGACTTTCGCCATCCCAGGATTGGGATGGGGGACCGCTGTCGGGTTGCAAAGGCGCATCGCCCTCGGGTCCCAGGTCTTCCGGCGGGCTGGGATTCTCGCTTTGGGGTTGCTCCTGGGCGACCTCCGGCAAGTCGGGGGATCTCCAGGAGGCTACGATATCGCGCACGGCGACGAAGGTCAGGAAAGCCGTTGTCCCGGCCGCCAATACGAACGCAATGATCAAGCCCACCAAGAGCCAGTTGGGAGTAGGTGATGATCTCCGTCTTCTTCTGTTTTCTCGGCTGCGACGCATAGGATGATCTTATGGCATGGCGTTGTTATTCGCCCAGTCGTAGCCCAAAAACAGGGCGAACTCTACCGGACTGGACGGATCATAGCGGTTATAAATTTTATTGGGGGCAATGCCCATCAATTCCACCAGGTACTTGACCGTGTAGGGATTGCCATTGTAAGAGATGAGGGTCGTATAGGTGTAGGGCTCGGGAGCATCGCTGGTCTCCACCACGTTGGCGCCCGCGGCTTTCAGATAATCCGCTGTGCGGGAGGCCAATCCCGGAAGACCGGAGCCGTTCAGGACGGAGATGCTGGCATTCTCAGCCTGCATCAGCTGCTGCGAGTCTGAGTTTGCCATCACCGGGCTGGCCGGCCCAGACGCGGTGAAGATCTCGTCTCGCAGGATGCGGATCTGTTCCGGCCTGGGCTTGAGCACGTCATCTCCCTCGGGAGATTTTCCGAAATTAATCTGCCCGGGACCGATTACACCGCGCTTGATGTTCTCTTCGGTGATGCCTTTGGCCAGCCAGGCCAGTTTAATGGCGGTTTCCAGGGACAGGTTGGTATGCACGCCCGCGGAAAGCTCCGCGTAGAGCTGGGGGGCGCGCCGGATCAGCAAGGGCAGCGTATCCGAGCTGACGACCCGGTTGCGGATGCCCATGATCACCTGCTGCTGGCGTGTGCCTCGATCGAAGTCACCGCCTTCGGTATTGCGGGCGCGGGCGTAAGCCAGGGCCAGGTTCCCTGGAAGCACTTGGTTTCCACGCCTCAGGACAACATCTTTACCGACGATCGGATCGACGCGGATTTTATCCGGTACGTCGACCTTGATCCCGCCCAACTCATCGATAAAGCGTTCGAATGCATAGAAATCGATCAGGGCATAATAGTCGATTTTCAGGCCAAGCAAGGCCTCGACCGTTTTCATTGCCAGGGTGGGGCCGCCGCCCGGTAATTCGTAGGTTTCGCCGAAGCGATAGGCGACGTTGATCCGGTTGGGCTCCTCGAAGCCAGGTATACTTACCCACAGGTCGCGGGGGATGGAGAGCATACCGGCTGTCTGGCTGATCGGATCGATCGAGAACAGCATCATCGTGTCAGTGCGCGGGGCTCCTTCGCCAGTGATCCAGTCGCGATAGTCCAACCCCATCACCAGCACGTTGACCCGGCTGGCGCCATCCCAGGGTTGAGGGGCAGGGCCATTGTCCACCGGAGGGGGCGGATTGCCACTGGTGACCGGCCCCTCGGAAGCACCTGGAGTGGGCGTGGGGCTGTCACTGACCACAATGCCCGGCAGGTCAGTGATGTTCCAGGCGGCGACGAAATTGCTCACACCAGTGAACACCAGGTAGATGATGATCACGGCCAGGACGGCGTAAGCGACCAGCAGCGCCACCGGCAGCCATTTTCGATTTGCGGATAGTTTGGATTGTAAGTTCAGATTGGTACGTTCCATTATTATTCAAACTCAGGCCGGAGGGACAACACACCGGATTTAATTATAAACCCGCCTTAATCTCCCTTTTTCCCTGCTTAGCAAGGAGTGAAAAGAGAGGCAGCGGGGGTTGAGAGGGTTTTCAACTTTCTACAAATTTTGCCGTCCTATTATAACACGACCAGAAGGAAGCCTTTCGCTAAGGTACAATATGGTTCCTGGGACCTGTTGCAATTAAAATGCCACAATTGGTGACCCAGGGCATCATTTTGCGATTCGTTGGTACTTATGGCTCTTGTTACAGCCACAAACCTGGCTAAATCTTACGAGCCAGTCGACATCTTCTCGGGTATCTCGCTGAGCATCCCACGCGGGGCGCGCATCGCCATCGTCGGTCCTAACGGCATCGGGAAGACCACCTTGCTGCGTATCCTGGTGGGCCTGGAGGAGCCATCGGCGGGGAATGTGCAGCGTGCGCGTGGGCTGCGCAGCGGATATCTCCCGCAGGAAGCCAGCCTGGTCGGGGAGCATACCCTGTGGGAGGAGTGCCTGCAGGTTTTCGCCGACCTGCGCCTCCAGGAAGCCGAACTGGCCCGGCTGGAGGGGGTCATGAGCGACCCTGACCAGGCCGGAGAGGCCTTAGCGCGCTATGGCCGGTTGCAGGAAGCCTTCGAGCGCCAGGGCGGCTATACCTATGAAACACGCATCCGCCAAGCGCTCACCGGCCTCGGCTTCGATCCAGACGACTATCATCGCCCGCTCGGCCAGCTTTCCGGCGGGCAGCGCACGCGCGCCTTGCTGGCGCGCCTGTTGCTCTCCAACCCGGACTTGCTGATCCTGGATGAGCCAACCAACCATCTCGACATTGCCGCTGTCGAGTGGCTGGAGGGTTATCTGACTACCTGGGAGGGAACGGCCTTGATCGTCTCCCACGACCGCTATTTCCTGGATAAGGTAGTGGATTATATCTGGGAAATGAGTCGCGCTGGTCTGGAAACCTATCGCGGCAATTACAGCGCCTATCTCCAGGACCGGCAGAGACGGTGGGATTTGCGCCAGGAGATCTTCGCCGCCGAGCAGGAGCGCCTGGGGAAAGAGATCGACTATGTCAAGCGCAATATCTCCGGCCAGCGCACTTCACAGGCCAAGGGCAAGCTGCGCCGCCTGAGCCGGCAGGTGGAAGCGATCGAGAGCCTGGGGGTCGAAGCGGTACAGGGCAAAAGCTGGCTGGAGATCAGCAAAGCGGCCGACATCTCAACCCATATCTTAGGTGTAGAGGAGGTGGAACGGCGCATCCGCGCCTTGAAAGCTCCCGGTCACCGCCCACCAAACCTCAAGATCCATCTCAAGGCCGGGCAGCGCAGCGGAAATATTGTTCTGCGCACATCTGACTTGGTGGTTGGCTACCCGGGGGAGGCGCTTTTCGATGCCGGCGAGATCGAGTTGCGCCGCCTGGAGTGTGCAGCCATCATCGGCCCTAATGGTGCCGGTAAAACCACCTTCCTTAAAGTTATCCTGGGAAAACAGCCTCCCCTGGCAGGAGAGGTTAACCTGGGGGCTAGCCTGGAGATCGGCTATTTCGCCCAGGCTCACGAGGAGCTTAACCCGCAGCGCACATTAGTCCAGGAAATCGAAGCTGTCGCCCCGCACATGCTCCTGGCAGAAATACGCGACTACCTGGCGCGCTTCCTGTTCACCGGCGAGGACGTCTTCCGCCAGGTCTCCACGCTCTCGGGTGGGGAACGCGGCCGCCTGGCGCTGGCCAAGCTATCCCTGACGCGCGCCAACCTGCTCCTGCT
>DATDRM010000232.1:0-17444 GCA_035291705.1 Anaerolineales bacterium | reverse complement strand
TTGAGCGAATACATGCAGCACACTCGTGAGCAATAGGCGTGCCCGCTGCCGCCATTCGTCTCGCGGCTGCCCACGCAGTGCAGCAGGGCGATGGTGTGTGGGACACGCCCGTCCTTCAAGCGCACCTGGCCATTCGTCGGGCCACCGGAGTTGACCAGGCGTTCGAACTCCATCCCGGTGACCACGTTGTCGAGCCGGCCATACCCATAACGCGGGTCGCAGCGCGGGTCGAAATCCTTAAATCCGGTGGCCAGGACAATCGCGCCCACCTCCAGGTCGATGCGCTCGTCCTGCTGCGCGAAGTCGATGGCGTTCCGTGGGCAGAATTTTTCGCAGGCGCGGCACTTACCTTTCAGGAAATAGGCGCAGTTGGCAGTGTCGATGACCGGCACGCGCGGCACCGCCTGGGCGAAGGGGAAGTAGATCGCCGGGCGGGTGCCAAGACCAAGGTCGAACTCGGAGGAGATTTTCTTCCACGGGCATTTCTCGGCGCAAGTCCCGCAGCCGGTGCACAGGTTTTCGTCGACAAAGCGTGCCTTCTTGCGCACCTGCACCTGGAAATTACCGACGAAACCGGAGACTGATTCGACCTCGCTGAAGCTCAGCAGGGTGATGTTTGGGTGGCGTCCCACGGACACCATCTTGGGGGTGAGTATTCAGGCGGCACAGTCTAAGGTGGGGAAGGTTTTATAGAGCTGGGCCATGTGGCCGCCGATGCTCGGCTGGCGCTCCACCAGGTAGACCTGCTTACCGGCGTCGGCCAGGCGCAGGGCAGCTTCGATGCCGGCGATACCGCCGCCCACCACCAGGGCGGACTGCTTCATCGGCACCTGGCGCATTTCGAGCGGCTCTTGCAGGCTCACCCGGCGCACCGCGGCGGCCACCAGCGCCTTGGATTTCTGGGTCGCTTTAACCGGATCACCCGTCACCCAGGAAATATGCTCGCGGATATTGGTCATCTGGAACAGGAAGGGGTTGAGCCCGGCCTCGGCGCACGCCGCCCGGAAGGTGGATTCGTGCATGAGCGGCGAACAGGAGGCGACCACGACCCGCTCCAGGCGCTCCTTCTGGATATCCTCCTTGATGAGCGCCTGGCCGGGGTCGGAACACATGTAGGTATAATGGCGGGCGACTGCCACCCCCTCCAGTCTGGCGGCGTAACTGGCGACTTCGGCGACATCCACCGCGCCGGCGATGTTCGTACCGCAGTGGCAGACATAAACCCCCACTCGTGGGAGGTCTTTCGCTCTCTCAGCTGGCTGCATCCGGCCGCCTCCTTCTTTAGTCGGTTAGTCTCGTAGTCTTATGGTCTTTTAGTGTGTTCAAATATAGGAAGGGCACGAATATTTTTTCTAGTTCATCGTGCCCTTTATGGTGATTGTTAAGAAAAAGAGAGGCCGTGCAGCGGTGTAACCGACGATGTTAGCCTCTCTTATGGAATGATTGTAGCATGGAAAATCCCCCTTGTCCACTAATTTGTGACTTTTTTCACAAGATTAATAGACGATTGTCATATTTTAGCGATTGGCAGTTGGCAGTTGGCAATTAGCGGTCAGCCTTCAATTGAGCCCAAAGCGGAGGGCCAAGATGCGGTCGCGCAGCCTGACCGGCAGCAATCGCATCAAGGCGATCATATAGCCCCGCCTTCTGGGGATGACATAGCGCACCCGGGGATATCGGGCGGTGAGCGCCTCAGCCACCACACGCGCCACCTGTTCCGCTGGCAAACCGCGCTGCGCTGAAGACCTAACCAGTCGGCGCAGGATGGGGAAAGAAGGACCGTAGAGCTGCTCAGCGGCGGGAGGCATGGCTGCCAGGCGTTCTTCCGCCGCGGCCAGGGACTTCTCCCAGATCGGCGTGGCGATGCTGCCCGGCTCGACCACCACTACCTGGATGCCCCAGGGGCGCAGCTCGACGCGCAGCGAGTCAGAGAACGCCTCCAGGGCGAACTTGGAGGCGGAGTAGGGGGCAAAGTAGGGGGCAGCGAGCAGGCCGCCGACCGAGCTGATGTAGACGATCCGCCCGCGCGCCTGGCGCAGAAGAGGCAATGCGGCCTGGGTGACCGCCACCTGGCCAATGACGTTGACTTCCAGCTGCCGGCGCAGGTCAGGGAGGGCGATGAACTCGAGCGGCCCGGCAATGGCAATGCCAGCGTTGTTGACCAGGCCGTCCAGCCCGGCTTGGCCGACCGCGGCAGCGATCTGCTCGGCCGCCGCAGCGATGGAGGTTAGTTGGGTGACGTCCAGGAAGAGGGGGATCAGGCGATCAGGGATTGGGCGATCAGGAATCGGGTGACCAGCGATAAGGTGACCAGGCGCACCCTCGAGCAGAGCGGCGGCGTCAGATTCACGGCGCACGCCGGCGAAGACGCGCCAGCCCAGGGCAGCCATATAAAGGGCGCAGGCACGGCCGATGCCGGTCGAAGCCCCCGTGATCAAGAGGGATTTGGGGTAAGTCATGGGAAAGTCGTTAGTCGGTAGTCGTTAGTCGGAAATCGGTAGTCGAGAGTGGGAAGTTGCCTGCGGGTGAAGAGGCAGGGGAGAGGTGCTGCAATTAGGGTGAGGCATTATGAGATATGAGATGGATAAATTGAGGGAACGAATGCGAACGGTGTTCAGTGTACAGTATCCAGTGGTTAATGGATTGCCTCCAGGTTTGTATATAGCACGATCCTTTTAGATTGGGAAGGGGAGAAGGAGGGGGATTTTGGGAAGGATGAAGGACGGAAGATGAACAACATTCATGGCTGAGCAGCAGCAGGTCAGACCAGGTCGCTGCGCCAGTAGCTCCTCCAGCCCTTATTGCGCATGATCGCCGACCTGGGGATCTGAAACCCGATCAGCAACATGCCGACCAGGTCTCCAGAAGCGGCGACACCGTTTACCCAGGAAACCTGGGCCAGGGATGAGAGCAGGCCGGCATGGATGGGAATCCAGTGGTTCAGGGCCAGTATAAGCAGCGGGAACAGCGAGAGCACGACTAACGGCGCAGCCAGGCCGGCCAGGCAGCGCGCCCGGGTGATGGGCCCTTCGTAGTGAGCGTAGAAGGCGAGCCTGGCAGGCCAAATCCCGATCACCGAGTTTTGAGAGAAGCCGAAACCGGGCTGGCTTAGCACATGCACGAGTTCATGCACGGGGATGATCGCCAGCAGGATGATGATCGCTTTCCAAGAAAAGTTAAGCAGGTCAGCGCTATCGGTCGAAAGCAGCGTGATGGCTGTGACCAGGGACAAGAACACCACCAACGCCACCGGGATAGCCAGCACTTGCACAAGGAGCGGGCCGGGCTCCTTGATCGAGTGCCAGCCCTGTGCTTCAGGGTGAAAGTCCGCATCTTCCGGGAAGGGACCGTAGTGAAAGCGCATCGAGTTGGTGGGAAAACAAAGGATTGATTAGACGATCAAGCTTCCGAACCTGGCCCTTCGAGGCTCTGGCGGAGGAGCTGGCGTAAAAGATCGATGGGCTGGAGATCGCCTTGCCCATCCTGGTAGTACCAACAATCCCAGCCATTACAGGGGCTGCCTCCCATCAGGCGCCGGCCGGCTTGATGGATGGAACCCTCAAAATCATCGATGGCTAAATTGCCATCAGGCTTGATCCGAGCGACCTGGGAACGATCGCGGCGAAAGAAGAGCTGCTGGCCGGGCGCGAGCAGGGCGTTCTCCAACAGGCTGCCGAAGGCGATGCGCGGGGCGTGTCGTTTCCTGTCGCGCACATCGAAAACCTGTGAGTCGAACTCTGGGATGGATTGGTTGTCAATTCGCCGCCGGGCGATGGCGATGTAGTTCTGGTCCAGTTCGATGCCGATCCAGTGCCTGTGCAGCTTTTTAGCAACCACGCCGGTCGTGCCGCTGCCGAAGAAAGGGTCCAGGACGACGTCCCCCGGGTTGCTGGAGGCAAGCAGCAGGCGATAGAGCAAGGCCTCCGGCTTCTGCGTGGAATGGGCTTTCTTGCCATCGACCTTGATGCGCTCAGCGCCGGAGCAAACCGGCAGCAGCCAATCGCTGCGCATCTGCAAATCATCGTTGAGGGCTTTCATGGCGTGGTGGTTGAAGGTATATTTGGCACCCTTCGCCTTGCTGGCCCAGATCAGGGTCTCGTGCGCATTGGTAAAGCGCACGCCACGGAAATTGGGCATCGGGTTGGTCTTGATCCAGACAATGTCGTTCAACAGCCAAAACCCCAAATCCTGCAGGATGGCGCCCAGGCGATAAATATTATGGTAGGTGCCGATGACCCACAGCGTGCCGGTGTCTTTCAATACTCTCCGGCAGGCCCCCAGCCAGCGGCGGCTGAATTCATCATATGCCTGGAAGCCATCGAACTGGTCCCATTGGTCCTTGACTGCCTCCACCCTGGTCATATTCGGACGCCAGAGTTCCTGGCGCAACTGGAGGTTATACGGGGGATCGGCGAAAATCAGGTCGATGGATTTCTCAGGCAGAGAATCCAGGACTTCGACACAGTCGCCGGGGATGATCTGGTTTAGCGGCAGGATTGCTGCGCTAAACACTCGTTTGTTGCGTGACATCTTGCGTCAAACCAGCGCCACTCTTTTTAGTTACATCTGAAAGCACACCTTCCAAAAGTGGTGTCATGAGATTAAGCCTCTTCAACTGAATCACAGTATTCCATAATGATTCGAACTTTTTCCAACCGCTTGTGTAGAAAAAGTGCTTGAGCTGGTGCTTGACAGTGCCGTGTGACAAGCTGCTCTGGAAAATTGAACTCCATCGGTAGAATTCCCAATAAGCCCAGTCGTATCCGCGCTTAAGCTCCTCTTCAGTAAGTTGCTTCGGCCTGAAGGTGACATGACGTGTGTCATACAGATCCCAGTTATCGGTCAGAATGCGCCCCGCACTTTTCATTTTTCGGTAGAAAGCAGTATCAGGATAAGGAGTAGCAATGTGGAATGTGGCAGTTGTGATACCCATTTCGATTGCCCATGCGACAGTCTTTTGAAAAACCTCATGGTTATCCCCATCCAGACCAAACACAAAACTTCCGTTGATCATGATTCCGAGATCATGCAGTTTATGGATCGCCTCATTATAGTCTATTCCCAGATTTTGTCTCTTGTTGCTCTGCTCTAAATTCGACGAGTCCAAGCTTTCGAAGCCCACAAATATACTTCGCAGGCCAGCTTCCGCTGCCAACTCGATTAAGTCGCCCCTTGAGATCGAATTGACGGTTGCGGCTCCTTGAAAGATTCTGTTCATGCCTTTCATGCCATCAAAAAGGCCTCGGGCAAAGCGATCGTGGCCGAGCAAGTGATCGTCGAGAAAATACAGGTGCCTACCAGGGAGCCGGTCTATTTCGTTTAGTGCGTCGTCGACCACCTGGGTGTAGAAGGATTTTCCACCTTTGAAAAATGCGTCTTTGTAGCAGAATTCACAATGGTGAGGGCAACCCCTGGTAACAACAATTGAGTTAGGAACCAAATACAATTCTCGTTGAATCAAGTCGCGGCGTATTGGGGGAATGCCCTGTAATGTTCTGGTGGCCGAGGAATAAACTCGCATTGGTGCATGCCTACGAAAGTCGTTCAGGAAAGCGGGAAAGGAATCCTCAGCAGGGCCGAGAAATATTGTGTCGGCGTGAGCGGCTGCCTCTCTGGGTAACGAGGTAACGTGCAAGCCACCGAGAATCACGTAGACCCCCTTACTTCGATAGTGGTCAGCAATTTTGTATGCGCGGTAAGCGTTGGTAATATAGACCTGGATCGCAACTATATCCGGCTGATCGCAAATATCCAGGGCTTGAACGTGCTGATCAACGATCTCCGCCTCGTCCGATGATGACAGGTATCCAGCAAGCGTCGCCAATCCGAGTGGGGGGAAAAGTGAGTATTTGATCGGTCGCCAGAAAGAACTCTCAGCTTCTGTTAAGGCGGGGAGTATGAATTTGATTTTCATGAGACATAACCTGTTGATAACCGAACTTCATTAGCAACGCCAAGAATTCGGATAATTCGACTATTAAGATTAGGAGTTACGCAGATGTGGGGATTGGGGGGGTGTTTGGGCGGGCGTTGCCCGCCCAAACACCCCCCATCCTCATTCCAACTGCGTAAGTCCTAAAGATATTATAACCCTGGCATACCGAGCATGAGGTCTTATCCATAGAAATAAATCAACGAGGGACAAGGATTAAAAGTCTTAAAGATTTCAATTTTTTAAGAAAAGTGTATTGACTCGCGATCGAAGATTGGATATACTATAGGGTACAGGGCGTTCCAAGAAATTGGACAGGAACCTGTTCGAAGCAAAAAGCCAAAGCAAAGTTGGACTATATGAAGGGTGAGCAATCACCCAGAGATAAGAAAACCAAGCAGCGGCTATAGCACTTTCAAAGCGATGAAGTTCGACCAGAAAGCGGTATTCCTGCAGAAGGTAGAACAGAGCTGAGAAAGAAATCCCAAAAGGCAAGCTCAATTTCTAACTGTGCAAACAGGGTGAAAAAGAGAATGCCCGGGAAGAGAACAGGAGATCTGGAAGGTTACTTGGGACCCCTGTACTTTTTAATTGCCCGCTTCAATTACCTCCGGCTTCAATAAAGCGACAAAAGGCAGATTGCGGTACCTTTCCCGGTAGTCCAGCCCATAACCAACCACAAACCGGTCGGGCAAGTCGAAGCCTTTGTACTTAATGGGGATATCGATCAAACGGTGGTTGGGCTTGTTAAAAAACACGCACACTTCCAGGCTGGCGGGACGCCGGGTACGCAAATTTTTTAGGATATAGTTCAAGGTGAGACCTGTGTCAATCACATCCTCCACAAACAAGATGTGCCGTCCCTCGATCGGGATTTCCAGATCTTTCACCAACCGCACGATGCCGCGCTGGCGCGTCTCGGGCGAGTAGTTGGATATGGCGATAAAATCAATCTCTGCATGGATGGTCAGCGATTGTAATAGATCGGACATAAAGAACAACACCCCCTTTAGCACACCAACCAGAAGCGGGTTCAACCCGGCGTAATCACGGGAAACCTGACCTGCGATCTCAACCACGCGCTGGCGTAAATGCTCTTCCGAGATCAATATTTCACCCACCCCTTCGGCCAGTTCCCCATAATCGGCAAGCGTCTTGACAGCCACGTTTTCGTCCATCAGGATTCCTGGTCCTGTGCTTTAGACCCAACGATCTTCGCTGCCTGATCATACAAGCCAAATTTAACCAACAAATCGCGCATTTCTTTGCGCTTAAACAACTTGACGTTCACATCCGGGTACAGCTCTTTCATACGGCGCAATTTGCGATTCTTCTTTGTCGAAAGCTTGGGGCGCAGCGTGGTCAATTCAATATATAGATCTTGCTGAGGTAAGTAGAAATCCGGGCTAAAGGCCTCGATGACATTACCTCGCTCGTCCCACACCAGCGGAAACACGCGCGGTTCGTATTCCCAATCCACACCATAATAATCCAGGATCGTGGCAAACGCTTCTTCCGCTGGATGGGAAAAGGCTGGGCGGGATGGCATCGGCGTGTTTGGCGGCTGAAGGCCCTTGGGATCGGGTGATAATTTCATTGATCTGCAACCTGAAGGGCAACGTTGTCATCGTCTGGCGGCGGGGATACAGCCTGCACGATTAGCCTGGCGTTTTGGATCGCGTCCAGGTGGGCGGTATTGATCAGCAGATCATAAAATTGAGGGTCGTCCCAGTCAATTTTAAAGAAGCGTTTCAAGAATTTTCGGTGGTTTTTATCGCTGGCCTCGACCCGTGCGACAGCGTTCGGATGCGATATCTGGTAACGCGCAGCGACTCTCTCGGCGCGCAGTTTTGCAGGAGCGACCACGCGCACGTGCAGCACTCCCGGCCGCTCGCGCAGGATGATCTGGCCGGCGCGGCCCAGGATCACGACATTGCCCCCGTCGTATAACTCCTCCATCACTTGCCGGAGCGCCTTTCGAAAGGCTCGAATTTCCTTCTTGGAGAGCGAGATTCCCAACAAATCGAGATCATCGATCACTGCCAGGGCGGTACCGGGCGCGCCGGCGCGCAGGGCGGACTCATTGATCAAATCGCGCCAGGCAAGCCGGTATCCCAACATCCGTGCAGTCTCACTTGCAACCTGGGAACCCAGGCTGCCGAGCTGGCGAGAAACCGTGATGACAGCCATCCTCCGTCTCCTGATGGTGGATCGAGTGGGCAGTTACGGCCACCAACGAACGTGCAGCCGCGCCAACGAGTCACGCGTCGGCCTTCAAAATTATAACATTGCAGGCCAGCTTCTGCCTCATCCCCGGCCCCGTTCCACCTCACCCCCAACCCCTCTCCTGGAAGGAGAGGGGAGTCTAACAGCAATCGCAGGGGTTGTGACCACAATAGGGGCAGGCGAGGTATTTGAGGCGCTGGCAGTCAGGGCAGGGGCAAGCGAGGGCGTGACCGTTGGCGTTGGTCGGCGGGGCAGGATCGCCGGTCTCGAGGACGTGGATCAGCAGGCCGGGGGTATAGCGATCGCCCTTGGCGAGCTTGAGGTATGACTCCCAGGCTTTGATATAGGCGGGAGTGAGATGGTGGAGGGCGGCCAGGGCGCTGCGTTTTGGCTCGCCGATGCCGGCGTCCTGGAGGGCCTGGAGGAGGGCAGAAAGATCCAAATCGCCAGAAGTGAAATGTAACTTATTTACATTTCGAGGGGGATCTTCTACTACTTCTGCTGCTGATCCCGAGCTCCTTCCTATTTTAATAGTAGTAGAAGTAGGGTTGAAATGTAACTTTTTTACATTTCGCTCTGCGCCAAGGATCAACTGGCGGCCACCCAGCAGGATATAACCCTGGCGATAACCGGCGCGGGCAACGAGATTAAGGCGCGCCAGGGCGCGCAGATACCCGGCGACGGTGTGTTCATTCAGGTCGAGTATCGCGGCGATCTCTTTGGCACCAACCGGGCGGTCCAGGCGCAGCATGACCAGCAGGACGATGGCGGGTTTGACCAAGTGACGAAATTGGGTGACTTCGGCGGGGGTCAAGGGTAGCATCAAAACAGTTTGAGCTGAATGGAGTCGGGTCCCCAGCGCTGGCAGGCGGCCCTGGTCATGGCGGCACGGTCTGGCGCAGGTCGTCGATCCTGGCCTGGAATTCGGAGCTCAAGAATGCCTGGAACTCCTCGGGAGTGGCGATCAGGTAGTAGCCGCCGTTCTCGCCGGAGGCGGAGCCGACCAGGTGACCCGAGCGGCGCAGCTGCTTAATCTGCTCGTGGAGCTGGCGCCCGTCGATCTGGTAGATGCCCAGGGCGTGGCACAATTCAAGGCCGGAGATGGCATGCTCACGGCCCAGATGGTAGGACAGGATGCGCAAGACAGCCCGGTCGAGGCCGCGCGGAAGGTGGATCAAGGTTGGAACAGCTGGCTCGGACATGTGCGCACTATACGACGAACATGTGTTCTATGTCAAGGTGAAAAAGAGGGGGAAACCTGAGGGGGAGGTGGATTTGTGATGAACCAGGAGAAGTTCCGGCGGAACTCAGCGAAGCAACGTCAGCTGCAACCCGATTTGTGCAACCCGGTCGCTCGAAATTGGATCGTAAGATGCGAGGGATGATCAGAATTGCTTCACCCCCAGCTTAACGAGGCGCTTACTCGTAGCGCAGTGCTTCGGCCGGCCTGACCTGCGAGGCCTGCACGGCGGGCAGCCAGGTTGTCAGCAGGGTCATGGCGTACGCCAGCCCAGACACGAAGACGATTTCCGTCCACGGTACCTGGAAGGTAAGGCCCGGTATCTCGGCGGCCATATCCGTGATCATCTGAGAGGCCGGGATCAACGCCAGGCTGACCCCCAGGCCGATGCCCAACAGGGCCACGAAGGATGACTCGATCAGGAAGACCCAGCTCACCATCTCGCGCTGGAACCCCAGGGCGCGCAGCATGCCGATCTGCTGGCGCCGCTCCACGACGGCGCGCGTGCTGATGACGCCCAATGCGGCGACGCCGACCACCAGCCCAAGCGTCAGAAAGCCCAACAGAAGCTGCTGGAACACGAGCTGTGTCGAAAGTGAGCCACGCAACTCCTGGATTAGATCGACACTTTCCAGGCCGTTCTTCAGAAACACGCTCTCCAGCGCCGCGCTGGTCGAGGCTGGATCGACACCGTCTGCCAGACGGACGAAGTACGTTGGCGCCGGCAGCTCGACGTTCAGCCCCTTCTCCAGCGTCTCCTGCGAGGTGATCAGGCCGTAGCCCGTGATCGCCGACTGCTCGAGGACGCCAATAACGGTCACTTCGAAGGTCGCTTCGCTGTTCGGCTCGCGCACCTCCAGCCGGATCGGTTTCATCGTCTCGTCCTCGAGGTAGACACCCTCCAGACTGAACTCTGGTCCGCCGATCACAATGTTGGTGCTCGTGCGGGAGGGCACCGCAAGACGGTCCACTACCGCGAAGCCGGGCTTGTCACGCACCGCCTCCCAGACATCAGCCGCCGTCGGGTAGCCCTCCGCCTTGACGCCAATGCCATAGTCGACGTTCTCCAGGTAAGCGTCGTCTGCGGCCTGGATTGGGTAACCTGCCCAGCGCCCGGCCTGCCCCTGCTTGACCTCCACAGGCAGGTTGATCAGAGAGGCGATCACCGCGTAGTCCGCCCGGCGCAAACCCGGCTGCATGGCGATGGCGCGTGAGAGGTCATTCACCGGGTTATTGTTGCTGTAGTCCACCCGCAGATCGAAGCCGCCCGTAAACTGTTCCGTGTCGGTCAGGACGATTTCATTCACCTTGAACAGCGTCGCCATGAAAATCACGCTGAACATGACGACAGCAAAGATAGCGATCGTCATTCCGGTTCGGAAGCGGTTGGACAGCGGATAAGCGATAGCCATGCGGAGCACCGGCGCAAACCGCGGTGAACGGCCTAGGATCAGCAGGATCAGGCGCAGCAGCAGGTCGGTGTTGAACATAATCACCAGCACGGCTCCGGAGACGAGCAGGATACCAGAGATGAAGAGCATCTCCGGGCCGCCGCTCAGGTCCGGCACTCCGAATTTATCTTGCAGGTACCGGGAGGGCAGCGACCACAAAACCGTCAACGCCAGACCCATCAGCGTATACGCGATCCGGTCCAGGAGATCGGCCGCGTTCCAGGCCCGTCCGCGGGCAAGCCGCCGGAACAGCGGACCCAACAATCCACGCAGCACGAGCGCGCCGCCGATGACAACGAAGGAGACACCCATGCTGTACGCCGCGGCATTGGTGTACTGGATGCCAACTGGCGTCAGAAGCAGCCCCAGCAGCAGCGTAAACGGCCCGCTTGTAAACCCTAACCACACCAGCCGCAGAAGGCTGCCCGGCAGGCCGATCAGCCAGGCGCGTAGAGCACGGATGAGACGCAGACGGAAAAGCGCCCGGAAGCCATCGGCAACGGCCCGGAGCGGCGCCAGCAGGCGGTCTCTCAGGTAGCTCGGCGGCCGCGGTGGCTCCGGCAGATCGCGGATGGCAGACACGATGTTCAGATGGCTGACGCGATTGGCGGAGAAGAGCACAGTGGCGAAGGTCACCAGCATGCCGAGCGAGTAAGACACCAGCAGGCTGCGCACGCTGACGTTCGGGCGAATGGCGAGGCCCACGCCCGCGAACGCCTGCCCCAGCGTCACCGCGATGATCAACCCGGTCGCCACGCCCAATGCCACGCCAACGGCTGCTGCTGCCAGGTCATAGGCCGTCCCCTCGAAAACGAACATTTCCACCAGGCGGCCGCGTTGAGCGCCAACTGCGCGCACCATACCCATCTCAGACTTGCGCTCGGCGGCCAGCATAACGAAGATCAGGAAGATCAGCACCAGCCCCGCGGTGATGCCGAACAAGCCGGCCACGATAAAGATGGTGGTGAAGGCGCTGGCAGCCAGCTCGCCCATGTCCAACGTATCGCGCTTGCTGTCGTCCACAACCAGCTCGGAAAGATCTCCAAACAATCTCGACAGCCGGTCGCGCAGCGGCTCACTACCCCAACCGGTGTCGGCCAGGATGGACTGCAGGCGATCGGCCAGGCCCTCGTCGGCCATCAGGCTGCGTGTCGCCGGCGATAAGCCGCCGGCTTCCAGGCCATCGGCCAGGGCCAACAGATCTGCGCGCGTGTTGCCCTCCTCACGCTCCGCCGCCGTCCGCAGCGCCCCGGCCACCGCGGGATCACGCGCCAGAAAAGCGTAAAGCTGCGCGGCCGCCTTGGGATCGCTCAACAGGCCGCGCAGGTGAGCGGTTACCGCCTGGCTGTGCGCCGCGCCGCCCAGCGCATCGCCCAGGTTGGAGACAACGATCATGTTGATCTTATTGCGCTGGTTAAACAGCCACTGCGCCTGGCGAAGGTTGACGAGCAACCGCGGCTCCTCGCCCTGCCCGGCGATATCGCGGACGGTGAAATCCTTGGGGTGGGAGCCGACGTATAACTCCAGTGTGTCGCCGGGCGCCGCGCCCAGGGCTTCGGCTGCCGCGGCGTTGAGGTAGACTTCGTTCGCCTCCAGGGCCTCCAGCGAAAGCGGCCGGCCGGCGGAGTCTGTGACCTCCCCCTGTGGAAGCACCCGGATGTCCTCTGGGCGCAGCCCCATGACGCCGATGCTGCGCAGGCTGCTGCGGCGAGTGACGTTCACAACCGGCGCTGACTCGCCGATAGCCGGCAGGAGGCGGTCCACCAGCGGGTATCCGGCCAGCTGCGCCGCCAGCGACTCGTAGCGCGCCATTTTGAAATAAGACAAATCCGTGCTCCCACCGCTGACCTGGACCACCTCGTCAATCTCCCCCATGCCCTCGATAGCCACCGAGCGGATGGAGTGCGAGAGGGTGTCGCCGGTGACGAAGGCGGCGGTGATGATCAGCGTCGCCAGCATCAGGCCGAGGATGATCAATGCGGATTGCGCCCAGCGGCGCGGGATCGGGCGCAGGCCCAGCTTGAAGAATACCGGGCGGCGCCAGGCCAGCAGCGCCAGGCTGGCAATCACCAGGACAAGCATGGCGCTCAGAGCGCCAGCTATCGTCGCCATCTCCAGGCCGAAGAGTTTTTCCATCGCTAGTGCTCCTGCACCGTCGCGGGCTGTTCACCTTCCACGAGGCCATCTCGCATGCGCACGATGCGCCCGCAGCGGGCGCCGATGCCCCGGTCGTGCGTCACCAGGATAAAGGTCAGCCGCTGCTCCCGGTTCAAATCCACCAGCACGTCCATGATCTCGTTGGCCGTCTCCGAGTCGAGATCCCCCGTCGGCTCGTCGGCCCACACCAGGGCTGGACGGTTCACCAGCGCGCGCGCAATCGTCGTCCGCTGCCGCTCCCCGCCAGAGAGCTCCGCCGGCCGGTGGTTGGCGCGCTGTGCCAGCCCAACTTGCGCCAGCGACTCCAGCGCCCGTTTGCGCGCCTCCCCCAGCCGCACCCCAGAGACCAGCAGCGGCAGCTCTACATTCTCCACCGCGCTCAGGACCGGCAGCAGGTTGTAGAACTGGAATACGAAACCCATCCGCTGGGCGCGGTAGGCAGTGCGGTGGTGATCCGACATCCCGGAGAGGGAAACGCCCTCGATGGCGATCTGGCCCTGATCAGCGGTGTCCAGGCCCGAGAGGCAGTTGAGCAGCGTGGTCTTGCCGCAGCCGGATGGCCCCATAATGGCCACCATCTCGCCGCGCGAGACACTCAGATCCACCCCGCGCAGCGCCGGCACGCTCACCTGGCCGATATGATAAACCTTATGCACCCCCGTTGCTTGAACAATCAGATCATCGTTCAGACTCGTTCCCGAGGCTGGTTTTTCCGCGGCTTGCAAGCTACTGAGGCCCATAGATTTCACTCCTATGCTCAATTACTCAAACAACTGCACGCCGCACCTGCAACTTATCGATAGGCGGAGTTCGCGCAGTGTTCACGTTGAACTTATTCTGCGATAGGCTGCAAGTTCGCCACGTTACTGCGATCCGATACGCGAGCGCCAACCTGGGCGCGCGGTCAGATTCTAGCACATGTTTTTCTCACCCAGAGCACAGCTGAGTGAAGGGCTTCACAAAAGCCAAAAAAACTTTGAGGCCATATGAGGTACCTTGCACGACACAGCCCACTGGATGACTAAACTATTGCCCAGCAAGTTATATGGGGGCTACGGACCTCTGCGACCATGCCATGCAGCAGCGGATGCGGCCGCGCACGCTGGACGAGGTGCTGCGAGCAGCGTCACCGGCCAGGAGCACATCCAGGGACCGGGCTAACGGGGCTAAAAGACAGTGCCTGGCGCCGAGCCATCGAAGCCTGCTTCGCCGAGGCTGACCGGCTGTTCTCAGGAGCGGCCGTTCGACGAAAAGGGACTTCCAGACTTTATCGGCCTTGCTGGCCGGAGGCGGAGCCAACCAGGTACCCCGAGCGGCGCAGCTGCCTGATCTGCGCGTGCAGCTGGCGCGCGTCGATCTGGTAGATGCTCAGAGCGTTAAACAATTCAAAGTGGGAGATGGCATGCTCGCGGCCCACATGGTAAGACAGGATGCGCAGGACGGCCCGGTCGAGGCCGCGCGGCAGGTGGATGATGGTGGGAGCTACTGGCTCGGACATAGGCGCACTACACGACGAACATGTGTTCTGTGTCAAGGTGAAAAAGAGGGGATAAGAGGGGGTAACCGGGAGGGGGATATGGATTTGTGGGAATAATCGATATATAATCTTTATAAGCAAGGGAACGAATGCATAATCTGTTGAAATATTGGCAAATCGTACCTCCACAGGTCTTGAATCCTGGTCCGTGATTCCGTGATAGTACCGGTATCATAAGAAAAAACTTAGCCGAAAAGGGATGAAGCCAAATACGTTTGGAAGCGTGAGATTTGAGACCGTGTCGCGCGATAGGCACGAACTATTCAAAATAGCGCTCGTAGCTAGATAGAGTTCATCCTGGCCGCCCAACTACGGATTGCAGGTGACGTTGTTCCGCTTCGCTCCGTAACGCGCCTGAATCCAACCGTGAGCCGCCTAGCTCCAAGGCAACAGACATACTTCAATGAAAGGATAATTCGACCATGTCTCATCCACTCGTAAGTCAATTGCGTTTTACTCGTAGGGAGTTTCTGCGCGCCGTCAAAGGCGTGAGTGATGTAGATGCCCGGAAACGCTTTCTGCCGATGAATTGCCTTAGCTGGAATATTGGGCATCTGGCCTGGCAAGAACAACGATACTTCCTGTACTTCGCGCAGGGTCAAATGCTCTTGCCGGAAGTCAATAAGAACTTTGCGTATGGCGCTCCCGCCAGTACGCCCGCGCTCAAGGACGTCTTGGAGGCGTGGAAAGTGATCACGGCTGCGGCGGATCCATGGCTAGACTCCTTAACATCAGCCAAACTCGAACAAGCGGTGGTCAGTAAGGGGAAGCCAACAGCCCGTATCTACGGGAACCTGCTCCAGCGGGTGATTTATCATTACTGGTATCACATTGGCGAAAACATGGCGATCCGGCAACAATTGGGGCATAAGCAATTGCCGCAGTTTGTGGGTGCGATTGACCGCCAAGCGCCTTATCGGCCAGAGCAATTTGAAGACGACAATTAGGGAGTGTGAAGCACGAAGAAAGCCTCTGCTATTCAAATTCGCGGCGGCTAACCACCACATGACCCCGCCCGGGTTTTACGGATGTCGTTAGGCAGCAAATCGGCTTTCTACTGAAGGAGGTGTTATCTCTATGAGTCCAACCCGCCTGTCAAGGTTAGAATCAGCGATCCGCGTCGTCCTTGAGTTCAATGAGGCCTTCAACCGCCATGATGTCGCCGGTATGATGCAGCTGATGAGCGACGATTGTGTCTTCGAAAACACTGATCCAGCCCCCGACGGCGCTGTGTACTCGGGGAAGGAAGCAGTAACTCAGTTCTGGCAGGACTTCTTCCGTGAGTCGTCCCATGCCCACATCAAAATCGAGGAGATTTTTGGCCTGGGTATGCGGTGTGTTATGCGCTGGAGATACGACTGGGTAGATGTGGCAGGAAATAAGGGACATGTCCGAGGAGTCGATATTTTCCAGGTGAAGAACGGTTCCATCTGCGAAAAGTTGTCCTACGTCAAGGGATAGTGTGGATCCGAATCATGGAAGTGACTCTCCATTGGATTTCACTCGAGACAGCGATTATCCATAGATAGTATTTGGGGCTGGCTGACACCGACTCCAGCAGACAGCCGCTCCGCCCCTCGCATAGGCGTGATTTGCCAGAAATGTGCAATAATGGAGTTAGTCTTGCCAGTCCCGCCGCTGCTGCTGAGCCATACTGTCAGGCGGCGACGCCAGCCGCTCCTCATACAAAATGGAAAGGATGAACGAAATGATGAATCAAGTCACTAATGCCGAAACGGCAGAATCCCGACCAAGTTGGCTCTACAAAACTAGCGGAGCGGCTGCCCTGATAACAGGGATATTGTTGCTGATTGCAGTGATAAGCCCAATCGCCGCAGTTCTTCAGCCTGGCGCCATAAGCAGCTGGCGATTGCCATTTCAGGATAATTGGCTAATTGTGATCTTCAAACTGCATGCCGGATTCAGCGGGGTTCAAATCGACCTGCTGCATGTCCTGAATCTTCTGGACATTGCTATCCTGGCACTTGTTGGTGCGATGTTTCTCGGCCTCTACGCTGCCCTCAGGAGAACCAGTAGAATCTGGTCCATAATCGCTTTGGCCCTACCCTTCCTGGGGATGGTTCTCTTCATCGCAACAAGAACGGTCGGCCGCTCCTCAGTAATGGGTGCAGGGCTGGTAATCTCAATTGTCATGCTCCGAAATGACATCTTCAATAAAGTAACTGCCTATATGGGATTTCTGGCAAGCGTGCTCCTATTGGTCGGTGACTTCACCGCAGGTGTCCTTCACTCTGACATCATTACCACTCTCTTTGGCATTGGGTACGTGCTATTGATGACATGGTTCTTCCTAATTGCCCGAAGGCTCTTTCAGCTAGGGCCGAGCGTAGTAAAGGAAGAAGCGCAATAAAACTATCGCAAAACAGTCAACGTAATGCCGCATGAAAGAAACGCCGCCGAACACGGGCTTGCAGCCGACTTGCGCTCAGCGCCGAGGCAAATCGCCATCGTCGCACACGAGTTCCTAGTTCAAGCCACTCGCCCGAGCGAAGGTCGCGCCAGCAGTATAGGTCGAGGCCGCGCGGCAGGTGGATGAAGGTGGGACAGGATGACACGGACATGGGCGCACTATACAACAGTCTGGCTATGTTAGAATATCAACAGAACCTAACTACCAGGAATAATCGATATAGAAAAATCCAAATTCTCGGTGACACACAAAGACGAGTCAATGGTCGAGCTTATCAGAAAAACTGACCATAAAACTTTAGCCGTCTGGGCAATTGATTGTGTTGAGCGTGTTCTGCCATATTTCGAGGAAAAATATCCAGAAGACCATCGCCCTCGAAGCGCTATCGAAGCACTCCAGGCATGGATAAATACAGGGGTGTTTAAGATGGCTGATATTCGCAAGGCTTCGCTAGCATCTCATGCTGCTGC
>DATDRM010000231.1:0-7237 GCA_035291705.1 Anaerolineales bacterium | reverse complement strand
CTGCCGCCCGAAGAGGTGCGCATCCGCCAGTTTCGCGCCGAGCCATGGCCGGACAACCGCCGTGTGCGCGTCTACCTTGAGATCACTCCGTTCCAGAAGCGCCCCAACGGTGAGATCAAGATCACTGACGCCCCTGGAACTGAGGTTGCCAACCTGAGCATCATTGAAACAATCGACCCCAAAATGGATTTTACCGTTCACCTGCGCGCCGACGAGATCGGTGGGCAGTATACTGCCTCGGCGATGGTTTATTATTACGAACAAGAGCCGCCAAATCTAGAGGGGAAAAACGGCGAACCTGAAAATCAACCTGCTCCACTGCCAACTAAGATCAAAGTAGTGGACGAAGCTCAGACCACGTTTGAAATTCCAGCTGCTTAGTCTGCCAACTAGCCACTGACACCTGGTTGCTTTTTACTTTTCACTCCAGATATTTTGGTTATCCATCTGGATGCGCGGCTTCAGCCAGACCCAGGAACAGGTTCCTGATTGCAGAACTGTAAGCCATCCCCCGGCTTGAGAGTGATAGACTCGATGATAACGCCGCGCCGCAACGCGCCAGGCGATCATGGTCGAGTCCAAAGCACAGCCGGTCTGCACGATGTCGATCTCACCCTCGCAACCACCATCTCTACCAGAAGGCCCACCCCCCTGGCGATTGAGGCTCGCACGCGCCGCCATCCTGATCGGATCTCCGCTGATCCTGTTCCTGGTGGGCTTCCTGGCCTGGCCGGAAGCCCGCGTGCATGGCAATGTACCCGGCCCGGATCAGGAGACGGCAAATCTGCCACTCACAATGGAGAAAGACACGCTGCCAATAACTGGCAGTGTGACTCCCTCCCCGACTTCCTCGCCGGCAACCGTGGGTCCTGACACCCCAGTGCCCCTATTTCGTTCTTCCCTGGAACAAGGGACGCTCATCTTAACCATTGGCGAAGGTGGCTACAGCCATCTTTTTGCCTACCAACCGTTGACCTTGCCCCTCACCCGCCTGACCGAGGGTGCCTGGGATGACATCACTCCTGCCCTCAGCCCGGATGGGAACCAGCTGGCCTTTGCCTCCAATCGCGCGGGACAATGGGACCTTTATTTGCTGGACATGAACAGTGGTGCAATTACGCGCTGGACAGACACTCTCGAATTCGACTCGTCGCCAACCTGGTCTCCAGATGGACAACACCTGGCTTATGAAACTTATCTGGGGGACTTAGAAATTGTGATCCAGCCCATCTCTGGCGAAAGGGCAGTGATCCCTCTCAGCAACCATCCGGCAGCGGACTTTGCCCCGACCTGGTCGCCCCAAGGCCGTCAGATTGCCTTTGTCTCTACCCGCAGTGGGGAGCCTGAGATCTGGCTTGCCGACCTGGACAAAGTAGAAAGTGAACGCTTTACCAACCTCAGCCAGACCCCGGACGCTGTCGAGGCGCACCCTGCCTGGTCTCCTGATGGACGTACCTTAGCCTGGGCAACTATCCAGGATGGTCTCCATAACCTGCAAATCCAGGATGGAAATGGAGAGCTGCGTTATGTAGGCAGCGGCGATTGGCCCATCTGGAGCCCTGATGGCGCTGTTCTTTTCACCACTTTGTCCGGGCCAGACCAGACCCTGGTGGCTGCCTACCAGGCGCGAGAAAGCCTGCTCGCCCTGCCGCCATTAGCGCTTCCTGGACCTGTCTTTGGTCTGGTCTGGACCAGGGCCAGCTTACCTCCCTCGTTGTTAGATTCCCTCTCGGCGGTCTCGAGTCTCACCCAGCCGGAACTTTGGCGTCCAGCGCTCACCGTCTTGCCGGATGTTCCCACCGGACGTCAGCATTTAGTTTCCTTAAAAGACATCCAGGCCCCTATCCCCCAATTACATGACTTGGTGGACGAGTCCTTTTCCGCCCTGCGGGCGCGCGTCGCTGTCGAGGCAGGCTGGGATTTCCTGGCGACTCTCGAAAACGCGTTTGTGCCCTTGACCACCCCTCTCTCACCAGGTCTGGGAGAGGATTGGCTTTATACCGGCCGGGCTTTTGCCTTCACGCCCTTAGCGATCGACGCCGGTTGGGTGGCCGTCGTCCCAGAGCAATACGGGGCACGCACCTACTGGCGCGTTTACCTGCGGGCGCGTTTCCAGGATGGATCCCAGGGCACGCCGCTCCACAACCGTTCGTGGGATTTTAACGCCCGCTATGGGGGAGACCCATTCCTTTATGAACAAGGAGGGGTTTTCCACCAGGAAATCCTGCGCGGTTATTGGGTGGATTTCACCGAAATGGCGGCGGCCTATAATTGGGATCGCCTGCCCGCCCTGCCCACCTGGCGATCGGCATACCCTGCTGCTCGTTTCAACGAGTTCGTCTTCCAGGACGGTCAGAGTTGGCGAGAAGCCATGTTGGATCTCTATCCAGTCGAAGCCCTGGTCACGCCAACCGCACCCACCCCTACTCCCATTGTCAATCCAACCCGGGCCCCGCTTCCCACGTGGCCTCTCCTCTCCGCATCCGGCAGTGGTATTCCCGCCGAAGGGCCATGAAATTCCTTGCATTCCCCACCCTTCCCCGCTGGCTCCACCTCTCCCTTGGGCTGGTCTTACTGCTTTTCGCTGGCCTGTCGGGCTCCCATCTCCGCATTCCGGAACCTCTCCCCCTTCCAGCCCTTCCTGAATCTAACCCCGCGCCAGCCGAATCCCACACATCTAATCATGAGAAAGTTTCCCATTCCAGTCAGCTCCAGGCAGGTGCTCAACCAGACACCGTCGTCCTCAATGCCGCAGAGCAGCCATTGCACTTTGTCTTCCCCGACCCGGCACCTCCGCCCGTATCCGCCTGGCGGCCAGCCCTTTACCCGATCCCTTGGGCTTTGACACCTTTCGACCATTTCTATTTCTCGCGCCCGATTGCTGCTAATGAGATCAACTGGCCGGTAGCAGATTACCGCTACGGCGGCATCTTCTTCGAGGACATTGTACATGGCGGCGTGGATATCCCTGCACCAGTCGGTACGCCGGTATTGGCAGCAGGTTCAGGCAAAGTAACCTGGGCCGGTTATGGCCTGTATTATGGCTACGAGGACAAGACCGACCCCTACGGCCTGGCCGTTTATATCCGTCACGATTTCGGCTTTCAGGGGTACACCCTCTACACGCTTTACGGCCACCTAGATCGCGTCGCCGTGGTCAAGGGACAGTATGTGCAAACAGGTGATATCCTGGGGGAAAGCGGGAAAACAGGGAAGGTAACCGGCCCACACCTTCATTTTGAAGTCAGGCTGGAGAAAGACAGTATTTATTCCACGCGCAATCCCGAATTGTGGTTAGTGCCTCCCCAAGGTTGGGGAGTGTTGGCAGGAAGGGTGATGAGCACGGGTGGAGCAAGACTGGCTGGACAGTTCGTTATGGTGCGTTCGCAGGAAAGCGGCCAGACCTGGCGAGCAAACTCCTACGGCCGTGGAAACGTCAACCCCGATCCCTATTATCAAGAGAACCTGGTGATCAGTGACCTGCCGGCTGGGAAATACGAAATCTTGATCAATTACCTGGGAAGAAAATACCTCCTGGAGATCGAGATTCAGCCGGGTCTAGTCAGCTATTTTTCCTTCAACGGGCGTAATGGCTTCTCACAAGAGTTTCCTCCCTTGCCCGGAGCTGATTTCACGCCGCTTCTCATCCCTTGACAATCAGAACATCTGTGCTAAACTTAGGGGGAATTCGTTTTCGAGTCTTCTTTGAATTCAGGGTATAGCAGACTATAATATGGCAGCCGGGTTGATCCATTTCATAGAGAAGGCCGGTCATTGATCCGATCGTCTTCCCACCTACCTCCCCGTATGAATGTATAGGTCTGTTAGACATTCTTCATCAGGAGCAATAAAAACATGGTTCGGAAAAATTCTCCACCTCCAGAAAGTATCGATGATTCACGCCGAGTCGCCCTGGACAAGGCGTTGGGAGACATCACCAAACGCTATGGCGATGGTACCATCATGCGCCTCGGAGAAGCTCAGCATATGGCTGTTGAGATCATCCCCACCGGCTCCCTCTCGCTGGATATCGCCCTGGGTGTGGGCGGCGTCCCCCGCGGCCGGATTACCGAGGTTTTCGGCCCGGAATCATCCGGTAAAACCACGATCTGCCAGCACATCGTGGCAGAGGCCCAAAGAATGGGTGGCATATGCGCTTATGTGGATATGGAGCACGCCCTCGATCCTTCCTACGCATCCCGCTGCGGCGTGCAGGTAGACACCCTGTTGATCTCCCAACCGGATACTGGTGAACAAGCGCTGGAGATCACAGAGACTCTCGTCCGCTCAGGCGCTGTCGAAGTTGTCGTAATCGACTCAGTGGCGGCGTTGGTGCCGCGCGCAGAGATTGAAGGGGACATGGGGGATTCACCGATGGGGATGCAAGCCCGGTTGATGTCACAGGCGCTGCGGAAGCTCTCGGGTGCGATCAAGCAGACTAACACCGCAGTGATCTTCACCAACCAGCTGCGCCAGAAGATCGGCGTCATGTTCGGCAACCCGGAGACAACCAGCGGTGGCATGGCGCTCAAGTTCTACTCATCGGTGCGGCTGGATGTGCGCCGTATCCAATCGATTAAGCTGGGCTCAGAAATCATCGGCAACCGCACGCGGGTGCGGGTGGTGAAGAACAAGGTCGCGCCTCCCTTCCGCACGGCTGAATTTGACATCATGTACGACGAGGGTATTTCCAAGGCTGGCGATGTGCTCGACCTGGCGGCCGAACTTGACCTCATCGAAAAACGTGGTTCATTCTACTCCTATACCGACATCCGTCTCGGCCAGGGCCGCGAGAACGCCAAGGATTACCTGCGCCAACACTCTGATCTGATGGATGAGATCGAGATGTCCATCCGCCAGCAGGCACTGAGCGGCGAGCTCCCGATCCCCATGGGAATAGGGGAAGACGAAGGCGATGAGACGGATGAGGAAATGTAAAGACTTGATGCGTGAAACGTAAAGCGTGAAGAAATTCTCCCCTTTCGGGGTGATGGTTTGGCTGGCGTGGGCCCTGGCAGCGTGTGGGGGCCAGGGCGCGTCAGCTACTCTCTATATACCCCCGACCAACGCTAATCAGACCAGTTTTCTCAGCCTGCCAACCCAGGATCCAGCTGCCATCACGCCGACATCCGACGACCAGGATGAATCCTCTCAATCAACACCCACCCCACCTTGTGAACCAGGGCTGGTCTTCCTTGAAGACTTGACTATCCCGGATGGCAGCGTCGTCGCCCCGGAAGAACAACTAGACAAGCGCTGGCAGGTCGAAAACAGCGGTACATGCAATTGGGACTCCACTTACGGATTACAGTTGATCGCCGGGCCAGACCTCGGCGCTCCGCAGGAGCAGGCACTCTTTCCGGCGCGCAGTGGGATCGAAGCCATGATCCGCATGCTTTTCACCGCCCCAACCGAACCTGGCACCTATCGCAGCGCCTGGCAGGCCCACGATCCGCAGGGAAGGCTTTTTGGCGATCCATTCTTCATTGAGATCGTAGTGGAAGCTCCCTGAAAAGTTCCCCATGCCTGTGGGCTGGCGCGGCCGGGAAGGTTCTGGCCGGAATTGGGGGATAAACATCATTTCAGCGTTTGCCTCGCCAGCCATTGGTACAGCTCGGGATCTGCGTAGGCCTGGTAAAACGAGCTTTCGTGATCTGCATCGGGGTAGAGGGTAAACCGGACGTTCCCACCGCAAGCTTGCAGGGCTTCCACCAGGACCTCCGCCTCAGAGGGTGGAACGATGATATCGCTGGCACCGTGAAAAACCCACAGCGGAACCTGCTGCAGATCGCAGATATTTTCAAGGGCGGCGCGGGGTCCTTCATAGCCGCCGGCGATGGGCACGACCGCCGCGAAGCGCCTGGGATAACGCAGGGCGAACTCCCAGGCACCATATCCCCCCATACTGAGCCCGGTCAGGTAGAGGCGTTTTGGATCGACTGAATAGATCGTCTGGATCTGATCTAACAAAGCGTTCAAGGGATCGATCATGTCCGACCACGCCAGGCTTTCCAGCAGTAGTTGCGGAGACACGACGATGAAGGGGAAATCAGCCTGGGTCTCCAGGATTTTTGGAAGCGGATGTACCTTGAGCAGATCGAGATTGTTCCCACGCTCGCCGCGGCCATGCAAGAACAGGATCAACGGCCATTTCTGCTGAGGGTCTTGCCCATAGGAATCCGGCAGGTAGAGCAAGAAGTTCACCTGCACCGTCTGCGGCTTGTGATCGGCGGTTTCTATTTTGACTTCCGTTGAATACGGGTGTTGGCCAGGGCGGGCAGTTGCCCCAGAAGGCGCCGGATAGGCCGCTACCTTTGACGTGCCGGATATGGGAATCACTCCCAGGGCATACTGAATAGTCACGGCAAGGTCCACGTCCTTAAAGACAAACCGTACGTCGGTCAGGTTGCCTGCCTGGTACAAAGACAATTCGAAGGTATCTTTGCCCACCCAGGAACCTTTCAGGGCAACCGGACTGGGCGGTGGTGATCCGGGCGGAGCTCCTCCTTGAGTAAACCGGGAAACGCCATCTAACCCGATCGCATATTCCTGAGTACCGGCCAGCGAATACACCTTGATTGACGCCTGATCCTGTGAAAAATTCAAGGTAAAGGCATTAAACGCGTAGGTGTTGGCCTGCAAGGTATACATCTTTCCCGAGATGTCGTAGGCCAGCGCCGGCAGGGGCGGCACCGGCCTGGGTTCCGGATCGGCTAACGCATGCAGGCGCGCCGCCAGCAAAGCAGTCTGCTCAGGATTTTCGGGCAGGGATTCTTTGGATTGAATCGCCGGGATAATGAAGGAATCGATCAGCCGCGTGGGCACGTTCTCCATTTCATCTGCGTCGTTGAATCCGCTGACAAAGACCACCACCAGCTCATCCTCCGGCAGCACGGAGATACGTTGGCCGCCGTAGCCGCGCGCCTGGTAGCCCGCGGAAGGATTCACCCACCAATGGTATCCATACTGGTTACCCAGATAAGGGGTAGCGATGTGCGCCCTGGTGGAATCCGCGACCCATTCCACCGGAAGGAGGGCCTTGCCATCCCAAACACCACCTTGCAGATAAAGATAGCCGAACTTCGCTATGTCGAGCGGGGTCAGCTCGAGCCCCGAGCCGCCATGGTTGACGCCAGCCGCGTCAGCCGTCCAGACCACATCCGTGATCCCCAACGGAGCAAACAGGTTCTTTTGGGCGAAATATTGAGCTTGCATACCAGTGGTCATCCAGATAATC
>DATDRM010000230.1:0-15222 GCA_035291705.1 Anaerolineales bacterium | reverse complement strand
AGCCACAAACAGTATGGGTATCACTGGCGTGATAATACTGCCAGTTTATCGCCTCCGGCGGGAAGTAGTGATTGCCCTCTACAACGACGGTGCAGTCGCTCTCGGCCAAAACTGCGCCGTTCCAGATCGCTTTAACCATAGCATTTCCTTTAGATGAATAAGCCGTAGACCAATGCGACCACCAGGCCGAAAACTAAATGACCCAAAAGCCCACCGACGAAAGCCATCATCCCGCCGTTCTTCATCATATAGATGCCGGGAGCCATCACGGTTCCAGCCTTAACGCCGGCATGCATCATTGGGACGCCGCTCATCACCAGCCCGGCGACCAACCAGTGCCCGGCGGAAAAGATCATTCCGCCGAGCCAGCTGGGAGTGCCGACCCCAACGGACCATAGCCCTGCGTAAATCAGGGCGAAGATCGTTCCCATCATCAGATGCATGACCCAACCGAAAGTCCGGTTGCCGTCTTTATTGAAGAGTGTGCTTAACAGCCCGACGATATCCATTTCTGGCATACCCATCCGGGGGGCCATTGCCATTACTATGGTCATCGCGACGGTTCCCGTCAAGCCTGCAATGATTGCTCCAATTATGTTCATGTTAGCGCCTCCTGAAAAGTTTAATAGTATGGATTCTACTTCTGTTGATCTAGACGCCGATGGAGGTGCGGGTCTTACGGGAATGTCATTTTAACTATTACCAGGAAATGCGACGACGTAGCGAAGATCAAGATCGATAGCGGGCGACCGAGGGGTTATAATACCCCCAGAGTAAAAATGTCCCCTCGCACCAATGATCAATGGCTGGAAGACCTTCGGGTCACTGGCCCGTCACAAGAGGCCGCCCTGGCAGACCTGCGGGCGGTCATCTTGAGGGGATTGCCTTACGCGCTGGCCAATTGGCTGTCCCCAAACGACCCGCAGTTCGCTCCGCTGGCTGAGGAGGTTGCACAGGAAACCCTTCTGCGCACCCTGGCGCGCCTGGATACCTTCGAGGGGCGCAGCCAGTTCACCACCTGGGCGCAGAAGATCGCCGTGCGCATCGCGCTGACCGAATTGCGCCGGCGGAAGTGGCGCGATGTCTCCCTGGACGAGCTGGTTGATAACGACGTGTCCCCCCCTCCCGCCCGCTTGATGGCTGACTATGCTCCCGGCCCAGAAAGCATCGTAGAAGGTGTAGATATGCTAGAACGGCTGAGGCGCATTATTTCCGAGGAATTGACAGAAAAGCAGCGCCAGGCGATGATTGCCATTTCTATCAAAGGTATGCCGCTGGAAGAAGTCGCTAGTCGCATGGACACGAACCGCAATGCCTTGTATAAACTGATGCACGATACTCGCTTGCGATTGAAACACAGGTTGGCGCAGGAGGGATTGACTCCTGAGGATGTGCAGGCGATCTTTGAGAAAGGGTAAGAACACCATCCGCCAGGGCGTCTGTGAGTGTAGTTTATTATGAGAGCTCATAATACATTCTCCACATCACGAGGAAATCTTCATGGAATCACACTTGGATCCTGATGACCAGGAGTTTCTCACGGCGATGAAATTGTATCGCCGTCAAATATCCGACGAACAGGCGCTCAAATTCGAAGGCTATATCGCAGAGATTTTCTCTGCTTATGGCCTGGATCTTAACACCCCGGCTACTCGTGAAACCCCGCGCCGCTTCATCAAAGCCTTGTTTGACGCTACAGATGGCTACGACGGTGACCCGAAGTTGCTCAAAGTATTCAGCACGGAGTGCCGGGGCGATCCCGATTGCCGTCTCAGCCAGGTCATCGAGGGTCCGATTAATTTCTTCTCGTTGTGCGAGCATCATGCTTTCCCTTTCTTTGGGCATGCCTACGTTGGGTATATCGCCCACGAAAACATCCTCGGGATCTCCAAGCTAACCCGGCTGGTGAGGCTGTTTGCCAAGCGGTTCGCTGTCCAGGAGCGGATCGGGCATCAAATCGCTGACGCACTGGGAACCATGCTCCATCCGCATGGTGTGGCGATCTATCTGGAAGCCCACCACCTGTGCATGGAAATGCGTGGTGTGCGCGAGGTTGCTCCTATGACCCGTACGACAGTCTGGCGTGGTCACTATGCGGATGATCCGGCCTTGCGGACAGAATTCTTTACCGCTTGTGGACTGCAGAGGTGATTGTCGTTGGCTGAAACGAGGTTATCATGCGATTCTACGATTACTTCAGACGTTTGTTCAGTAGACCTAGGGCACCAGATTATAATAATGGCAAATTCTCGCCTGAAGCGCTCAGGAAGATGATGAAACAACTCGAGCACACGCAGGATGTAGAACTAACATGCGATGAGGTCCTGGCATTATTAGATCAATTTACTGAGGCGTATCTGCGCGGCGAGGATGTCGCCCGATTGCTGCCTCTTGTTGTGCATCACCTGGATATGTGCGGGGACTGCCGGGAAGAATTCGAAGCATTGTTGCGGATATTACAAGCGACTCCGGCGTAAGAAACTCATCCGATTCGCGCTGATCGGCGACAATAAAGTGCGAGCGAGTAGGGTGGAAGGCATGTCCCTACTCGCTTGCGCAGGTTATATGATTGAACCAAATTACATGCGTTTGCGCAGGGGGATGAACACAAGAGCGGTAATAACACCATAGATCAGATGTCCCACCAGGCTCATCCATTGCGCCTGGCCGATGACGAAGACCATCTGGGTCATGCCCAGGAACAATGGCATCAGGGTCAAAGCACCGAGCAACCACCAGACGACCCCGTTGACGATCCCGCCAATGACAGCGTTTGTCCACGTAAGCGCGAAGCGCCCGGCGACTAGGCCATAAACGGCCCCGATAAATGCGCTGATGACCATGTGAACGACGAATCCGACGAGTGCGTTTTCCTGGCGAACGAGCATTCCCACCATCGGCAACATGCCCGTCATCCCCATCATGAGGCCAAAAAACACGCCGCCAACCAATCCTGCAATGGCACCGGTAATTGCCATCTTTGATGATGACGCAGTCTTAAGGTTTGAAAAAGTTGTGGTAGACATAGGTTTCTCCTTTTTTCTTTCTTTTGAGTTTGAGGGTTGTAGTTATCACCTAGTATTAAGACGTCCTATGCTTAAGTTATCTTACCTAGCGCGTTGGAGTCATAAAACTCTATATGGGTTTTTTCGTCAACGAACTGAAAATTCAGTTATTTAGCCCCCAATCGTAAGGAGCGTAGTGTAATCGAAGCGAGGATCGATGTTCGACGAGCCAGGCGCGCCGCTGGTCGTCTGGTAAATGGGTGATCAGGAAATCAACCACTCCCTTTCGACCCCTGAAATCGATCTCATACCAGCGGAAGATCCTGGAGATCACCATGCGGTTATGCGCGGGGTCGATTTTCACGCTTGAATCGACGAAACTGCGCGCTGCCAGATCCAGCTGGGCATCCAGCTTTTCCGGAGTGTAGACTTGAATCGGTGGGCACGAGCGGCTGGCACAATTAAGCGCGAAGTGGATGCGTGGATCAGCGGGTGAAATCGCCCAGGCCAGGCGTGCATCGTTGGAAGAGAAATGAGGTTCAGGTAGAAATGGATGCCCCCGGTTCCCGCGTAAGATCCCGTGTTCGATATCGTCCAGGCTGACCCGCTGCCCACCGACTATATAGGCAGCGCTCCGGAAAAAGGTTAATAGCCCGAGGTGAATTTCCGTGATGCTGTGTTGGATGCCGAATGTGATCACTCCATCTATCACCAGGGCGTTGTATAGATTGATCCAAAAAGCTAAACTCTCCGCTCGAGTGGCCAGGGAATCCGGGTTAAAACTTCTTAGCACAGCGGCGCTATCACGCCGAAAGGCGGCATAGGCCGGGCTGGCGCGTAACACATTGTAATTAACTCGCTTTCCAGCCTCATCCATGGCGGTAAGCCCGATCTGATCCAGGGCGCGCTTCAGCACGGCACCCGGGTCCATACCTGTTTTGAGCACGGATTCGGACTGGTCGGTGTTCAATACATCCCCTTGCCGGGAGCCTGTCACCCAATCCAAGGCCGTTTCGCGCGCCCCGATCCATCGATCCATCCAGGATTCATATTTGAGCGAGCCCTTATCGGAATAGCTCATCTGCGGAGGCTGATTACGTCGAACAGTTTGAAGATCAGCCATCAACCCCCCGCCTCTGTGAGTGGTAGTGAGACCGTGCTCAGAAAGACGTCCACCATAGCATTAATCATCGGTGCAGGTCCAGCGCCAACCAGGCGATCTATTTCCTCGCCGCCAGAGATAAACAGGAGGGTAGGGATTCCCTGCACTCCAAACTCCATCGCCCATTCTGGGTACTCATCTGTATTAACCTTGGCGACGATTAAGCGACCTTCATGTTCCTTAGCGATATCCTCCAAAATCGGGGCGATCATCCGGCACGGGCCGCACCATGGCGCCCAGAACTCTACCAGAACCGGCAAGTTCGACTCGAGCACTTTTTCCTGGAATTCTGCATCACTCACATGAATTGGTTTATTCATCTCGCGTTCTCCTGATAAAAGGTTATTCTCTATACCATCAGACGACACAATCCCAGCGAATCTTACCCGGCGAGAGATGCTCTGGTAAGATATGCTCCTCTCGAACCGTCATAATCTCAGACGCCTATACAAGGAGAACATTCCATGCCGCGCGATCTCCCTCTCGGTAACGGCAGCCTGTTGGTCGCATTCGATGAGAATTATCAAATCAGGGATTTATTTTGGCCACACGTCGGTCAGGAAAATCATGCCCTGGGACACCCATTCAGGGTTGGAGTATGGGTGGACGGACATTTCAGCTGGTTGGAGGAGGAAGGCTGGCAACGCGAACTGCGCTACCAGCCCGAGACTCTGGTTACAGATGTGAAATTGGGACATCCCAAATTGCAATTGACCTTGAAAGTTGCAGATGGGGTAGATTTTCACGAAAACCTGCTGGTCCGGCGGTTTGACATCACCAACCTCGCCGATCATGGACGAATTGTGACGCTCTTCTTTCAGCATGACTTCCACATCGCTGGCAACGAGGTGGGCGACACCACTTACTATGAACCCGAACGCAGGGCTGTGTTCCACTACAAAGGAGCTCGTTGGTTCCTGATCAATGGCACCGTCGAACTGGAAAGTGGCGATCCTGGCCCAGGCTGGGAGCCTACTCCAGATACTGCGCCTGGCCTGGTGGTCGGCGTTCACCAATGGGCTTGCGGACTGAAGGAAATTCACAACCTGCAAGGTACCTGGCGAGATGCCGAGGATGGACAGCTCTCTGGGAATGCTGCAGCCCATGGATCTGTCGATTCGACAGTCGGTTTCAGTCTGCATGTCCCGCCCGGAGACTCCCGGACGTTATACACCTGGCTGGCGGTCGCCGATGGATTTGGGGGCGTGGCTCAGATCAACCGGCTTGTTCGCCAACGCGGCCCGCAAGCTTTCTTGGACCGGGGAGCAGCTTTTTGGCGTTTATGGCTGAATAGCCAGGTACCCGACCTGGGAGATTTGCCTTCCGAAGTAAAACAACAATACCAGCGCAGCTTGCTCATCGTCCGAACCCAAATCGATAATGGCGGGGCCATCATCGCCGCCAATGATTCGGATATCTCATCGGATGTGCGCGATACCTACAGCTATATGTGGCCACGGGATGGAGCGCTGGTGGCAGACGCCCTGGACATGGCCGGGTACCTTGACTTGCCCCGGGAGTTTTTTCATTTCTGCGATCGAGTGGATACTCGGGAAGGTTTCCTTTTACATAAGTACAATCCGGATGGCACCCTGGCCTCCAGCTGGCATCCCTGGTATCGCAACGGTCACAAAGACTTGCCAATCCAGGAGGACGAGACTGCTCTGGTGCTTTGGGCGTTGTGGCGTCATTTTGAACGCTTTGGCGATGTCTTTTTCATAAAACCGCTCTACCGGACACTGATTTGTCCAATCGGGGATTTTTTGGCCAGTTTCCGAGATCTCAATTCAGGGCTGCCGTCTCCTAGTTACGACCTTTGGGAAGAACGGCGGGGTGTGTTGAGCTGGACAGTCGCCGCGACTTGGGGCGGGTTGGTGGCAGCCGCGGATTTCGCAGCAGCATTTGGAGAAACGGATCGTGCGCAACGTTACCGGCAAGTAGCCAGTGAAATTAAGGCTGGAGCAGAGAGCGACCTGTGGCAACCCCAATTGAACTGCTTTGCCCGCATGATCACCTGGGATGAATCGGGTGCCTGGCAGGTCGATAAAACCATAGATGCGTCCCAGGTCGGTTTGTGGAAGTTTGGCATGTATGCACCCGATGACCCCAAAATTATCGCCACCATGCAGGTCATCCGAGACCGGTTGTGGGTCAAATCGATGGTCGGAGGATTAGCCCGCTATGAAAACGATCGTTATCATCAGGTAAGTGCAGATACTGCCAACGTTCCAGGTAATCCATGGTTCATTTGCACATTGTGGCTGGCTGAATGGTATGCTGTAACTGCCAAAACCCGGGAAGACCTGCAACTGTCCCTGGATCTCTTGAGATGGGTGGCCAATCATGCCCTTCCGAGCGGTGTGTTGGCGGAGCAGTTGCATCCTTACACAGGAGAGCCGCTCTCGGTCAGTCCGTTGACCTGGAGCCATGCAGAGTTTATAACGTCAGTGATCGCCTTTTTACAGGCATGGAGAAGATTAACCTGATTCCCCAAGTTGTGAAAGGAGGAAGAGTATGCTCAAGAAAAAATATTCCAAAACTGGCCGTTCGTGCCAGGTAACGTTCGCTTTGCCAGCTGAATTAAATGCCAAGACAGCCTTTCTTTGTGGTGAGTTCAATAACTGGAGCGAGACTTCTCATCCGATGAAGTTGCTCAGGGATGGAAGTTACACGACAACCATTTCCTTAAAGACAGGCAGACAATACCAGTTCCGCTACCTGTTAGATGGTGAACGCTGGGAGAACGATTGGGCAGCTGACGGTTATGCGCCGAATCCATTCGGAAGCCAAGACTCGCTGGTAATTCTAGAAAATGTTACGACCGGGTGACTCTGCTCCTGACGTGATCCTCGCTGAAATATCTGGAAGGCGGGTATCGCTGGCCGAGACATGGGCCGATGGAAATATCGGGCTGCTGATCTTCCTGCGCCATCTGGGTTGACTTCCCTGCCGCGAGCATGTAGCGCAGTTGCGCTCCTACGTTGCTGAATTAGAAGCGTTACTCACCCGAGTGGTTCTCATCTCGTTTGGCTCTACCTTAGGGGCGAAGACCTGGCTGCAAGAAACCAAAGCACCTTTTCTAATTTTGCTCGATCCGCAGCGGATCGCTTATCGGGCATATGGCCTGGAACGCTCGTTATTGCGCTCCTGGGAGCCTAAAGTCTGGTGGCATTATGCTCGCTTGATTCTGGCAGGCCAGAGGTGGCGGGGTATCCAGGGAGATAGTAGCCAATTAGGCGGCGACTTCATCGTAGACCAAAATGGGATTATCCGCCTGGCATATCGTAGCCACGATCCAACAGACCGGCTAACCATCTCCCAATTGATGGCAGTACTCAAGCTCTCAGCATGGACAAACCAGCCGGATTAAGTATACAATTCCGACTAAGAAGGCACCTTGGCATACTTTTAACCATTACATTGGATGGGAGATGCCCTGACAACTGATGAAAAAACTATTCCTTGCAGGCGATGTCGGCGGAACGAAGACTGTCCTGGCGCTTTATTCCTCAGATCAAGGCCCTGATCGGCCTCTGGAAGAAGCGACCTTCCCAAGCAACGATTACGTTTCCCTCGAAGAAGTCATCCAGGCCTTTCTGGCTGGTAAAAACGCCTCTGTCGTTAGGGCGAGTATTGGCGTGGCTGGCCCAGTACGTGGAACCCAGGCCCATGTGACGAACTTACTCTGGGTGGTGGATACCAGCTCAATAAGCCAGGCGATCGGTGGCTCTCCGGTGGACTTGCTGAATGACCTGGAGGCGATCGCCTATGCGGTACCGTCTTTGGCACCATCCGATCTGGAGACGCTCAACCCAGGTGAGCCGGAAGAACATGGTGCGCTGGGAGTCATTGCACCTGGCACAGGGTTGGGCGAATCTTTCCTGGTGTGGATCGGAAACCACCATGTTCCTCAAGCCTCTGAGGGCGGGCACAGCAACTTCGCTCCATCAACCCTGATCGAGGTCGAATTGTTGCGTTATTTGATGCACCGTTTCGATCACATCAGCCATGAGCGGGTCTGTTCTGGGATGGGGCTGCCCAATCTTTACGCGTTCCTCAGAGATACACAGCGCTCCGCCGAACCCGAGCTGTTGCGCGAAAAACTTGCCCGCGCACCTGATCCAACCCCGCTGATCATCCAGGCTGCTATCGCAGGTAAGATGGAGATTTGTGTCGAAACGCTCAATCTTTTTGTTTCCATCCTGGGCAGCGAGGCGGGAAACCTGGCGCTTAAGGTCATGGCGACCGGTGGGATATACCTGGGTGGAGGCATCCCACCGCGCATCCTGCCATACCTTAAGCAGGCTGCGTTCCTGCGCGCCTTCACTAATAAGGGACGCTTTGCCGAGATGCTGTCGAAGGTTCCTGTGCACGTCATCCTTCATCCCCAGGCGGGTTTATTTGGAGCGGCCTGCCACGTTCTAGGCTGGCAGCCCGAGGAGGCATGAAATATATGGATAATCCATTGAAGGCATTGCAATCTCTTGGACAATCTATCTGGTATGACAACTTACGCCGGGCTATGCTGACCTCCGGCGAGCTGCAACGCCTGGTAGACCAGGGTGTAACGGGCGTGACCTCAAATCCAACTATCTTCGAGAAAGCCATCGCTGGGAGCATGGATTATGATACTGCCCTGGAATCCTTCGTGCAACTTGGGTACGGTCCAGAGGCGATCTACGAGGCGTTGATCCTGGAGGACATCCGGGGCGCGGCGGATGTGCTCAAACCCGTCTTTGATCGTACAGGGGGAAGCGATGGCTTCGTGAGCCTGGAGGTACGTCCTACCCTGGCGTACGATACGCAGGGCACCATCAACGAAGCCCGGCGCCTGTTTGCTGCTCTAGGCCGGCCGAACGTTATGATCAAGGTCCCTGCAACGCCGGAGGGAATCCCTGCCATTAAAGCCCTGATAGCTGACGGGATCAACATCAATATCACGTTGATCTTCTCGCTCAGCCAGTATGAGGCTGTAGCCGATGCCTATCTGTCCGGACTGGAAAAACGGCTTGCCTCTGGGCAGGATATTCGCGATGTCGCTTCTGTAGCTTCCTTTTTCGTCAGCCGGGTGGATACCGCGGTCAATCGAGAGCTGGAAAGGATCGGCATCTCCGACTTGCAAGGCAAGATCGCAATTGCCAATGCCAAGATCGCCTATGCCCGCTTTCGGGAAATCTTAAGCAGCAAACGGTGGGAGAAACTCGCTACACTGGGTGGACAGGTGCAACGACCGCTATGGGCCAGCACCGGGACGAAAAACCCTCACTTTCCCGATACCCTGTACGTGGAGAGCCTGATCGGGCCTGATACGGTCAATACCGTGCCGCCTGCCACTCTGGACGCCTTCCGCGACCACGGCCTGGTTGCCAGGATGCTGGAGGAGGAATTGGAAACCGCACAGGTCCAAATGAAACGCCTGGCCGATCTGGGTATAGACCTGGAGACCATCACGGAACAATTGCAGACGGAGGGCGTATTAGCCTTCGCTAAATCCTTTGAGTCCTTATTGGCCAGCATCGCCGCAAAACGAGAGCAACTTCGCTTAAGCTGGTCCCCGATCTCAGCGGAACTCGGCGGCTACCAGGCAAGCGTGGACTCCGCCCTGGCTGAGATGGAACAGGGGCGGGTCATGGCGCGCCTCTGGGCGCATGACTATACCCTTTGGAAGCCTGACCCGAAGGAGATCACTAACCGCCTGGGGTGGCTGCACACAGTAGAAGTTATGCAGGAAGCATTGCCGAAATTATCAGCTTTTGTTGATGCTGTACGAAGCGATGGTTATACCCATGCCCTTCTGCTCGGGATGGGTGGCTCGAGCCTGGCCCCGGAGGTTTTCCGCAAGACGTTTGGCATGAAAGAGGGGTACCTGGACTTGGCGGTTTTGGACAGCACCGATCCTGGAGCGGTCCTGGCTTTTGCCGAGGGACTCGATCTCTCCAAAACGTTGTTCATCGTTTCGACCAAATCGGGCGGTACAGTCGAAACCTTATCATTCTTTAAATACTTCTATAATCGAGTTGCCGACTCTTTAGGAAAGGACCGCGCCGGAGAGCATTTCGTCGCCATCACCGACCCAGGCAGCCAGCTGGTCGATACGGCTGATCGGTATAAATTCCGCACTGCCTTTTTGAACGACACGAATATCGGCGGGCGTTACTCAGCCCTGTCTTACTTCGGCCTGGTTCCGGCTGCCCTAGTCGGGGTAGACCTAGAGACTTTGCTAGATCGGGCGCACACGGTGGCATGCAATTGTGATAGCTATAATTACCCGATAGGCGGCGACAATCTTGGAGCGCGCCTGGGGGCTATCCTGGGAGAATTAGCCATAGCTGGGCGCGATAAATTAACCTTGATCGCTTCCCCAACCATCGCCAGCATCGCGGATTGGGTGGAACAGTTGATCGCCGAAAGCACTGGCAAGGAGGGCAGGGGCATCCTGCCCGTCGTCGGGGAACCATTGGAAAGTCCCACAGAGTACGCAGCTGACCGCCTTTTCGTGCGCCTGTGCCTGGAGGGCGATGACTCTCAGGATACTGGACTGCAATCTGTGGAAGACGAAGGCCATCCGGTGGTACGGCTAAGGCTGAAAGACCTTTATGATTTGGGTGGGCAGTTTTTCTTGTGGGAGATGGCGACTGCTGTGGCCGGTTATCGGCTGGGGATCAACCCATTCGACCAGCCTGACGTTGAGGCGGCTAAGGTCCTGGCGCGCAAGATGGTCGCTGCCTATAAGGCCACCGGCAAGCTCCCTGAGCCTAATCCTACTCAGGTAGCTGATGGCATTGCTGTTTATGCCGACTATACAACCATGGGAGAAACTCTCCAGGCCAGGGACTCACCCGGGGAGATGTTGAGAGCGTTTGTGGATCAGGCCCAGCCAGGGGATTATATTGCCATTCAAGCTTACGTTCAGCCGACGGTGGAAACTGATGCAGCCTTGCACGCCCTACGCACCCAGCTGCGCGTCCACACTAAGCTAGCGACTACGGTTGGCTTCGGCCCGCGCTACCTGCATTCCACGGGTCAACTGCACAAGGGTGACGCTGGCCGCGGGCTGTTTATCCAAATCACTGCCGATTCCCCCCTGGACGTGCCAATCCCGGATGAAGCCGGTTTGCCTGACTCAACGATTACCTTCGAAGTACTCAAAATTGCTCAGTCTTTGGGAGACAGGCAGGCACTGCTCGAGGCGCGCCGCCGTGTGATCCGCTTTCACCTCGATCCGGATGTCCTGGCCGGTTTGAAACGCCTTTTGGATGGATTGTCATGATCCTGGCGATGATCTTCGACCTGGATGGCACGCTGGTCAAGACTGAATGGTTAAAGAGTCTTTCCTATGCCAAGGCTATTCAGTTGCTCAGTCCGAAGCCAGTGACAACAGAAGATGTACAACAGGTTTTCACCGAAGTGATAGGACGCTCTCGCGAAGTCGTTGCAAGCACCCTGGTCGAACGCTTCGGGTTACAAGAGGCTACGCGCGAGCGAATGGCAGATACACAGGCACAGCAACCCTGGCAGGTTCTGACAGATGTACGGCTAAAGATCTATTCAGAGATGCTGGCAAACGCGAAGGTCTTGCGTGCAAGCCAGTGGCCGCACAATGTTGAACTTTTGCGCATTGCCAGGCGTACTGGTTGCCGCACCGCGCTTGCCAGTATGTCGTCCCGCGAGCAGGTCCTTTACATTCTGCAGGTGATTGGTCTTGCCAATCAATTCGATGTCATTCTGACGCGTGAGGATGTGGAATGTCCCAAACCCGACCCAGAAATTTACTTGCAAGCTGCGCGGCGGTTGACTCTGCGGCCTGAGCAATGCCTGGTCATCGAGGATTCACCGGTAGGCGTTCAAGCGGCCCTGGCAGCGGGGATGAATTGTATTGCCGTCACCTCACCGTTCACCCGCCAGGGGTTGCACGTTCAAAATCTCCTGCCGTCGGAATGGATTGTGGACGACCCGGAGACGTTGCCCAATGTCGTTGCACGTTTGATCGATGATCAAAATCGGGACCTTCATTCGATCCACGCCTAGGATCAATAAGGAGCATCTCCTGGAGCAGATTGATCGCCTGATTGTAGATGGAATGACAGCAGATCAGATTGCTGAAATGGAGGAAGTATTAGGAGAAAGTAATCGTGATTTCATCACGACAGCTTGTGAGGTGAGATTGACAAGGAGAAAATCTAACATGGATATCGCTATGATTGGATTGGGAAAGATGGGCACCAACATGGCCACACGCTTGCTCCGCGGCGGACACCGGGTTGTGGTTTATGACATCGACGAAGCAGCCAGCCGGTCTGCAGTAGCATACGGAGCGGAAGGAGCGCTGTCTCTGGCAGGAGTGGTGAGGAAATTATCCTCGCCGCGGTCCATCTGGTTGATGCTGCCCGCCGGTCAAATAACTGATGAAACCATTCAATCGCTGGCAGAGCTGCTCTCCCCGGGAGACACACTGATCGACGGCGGTAACTCGAACTATAAGGAAACGCAACGCCGCGGCCAGGCGCTTAAGGAAAAAGACCTGTATCTTATCGACGTCGGCACCAGCGGAGGCATTTGGGGATTAACCGAGGGCTACAGTTTGATGATCGGTGGTAAGGCGGAGGTCGTTGAACACCATCGGGCGATTTTTGAAACCTTGGCACCCGCACCAGACCAGGGATGGGGACATGTTGGTCCGAGTGGCGCTGGTCATTTCGTTAAGATGATTCACAACGGCATCGAGTATGGCATGATGCAAGCCTATGCTGAAGGCTTTGAAATCTTGAAGGCCAAGCGAGAATTTGACCTCAGCTTAGGGCAAATTGCAGAGATTTGGCGATATGGAAGCGTCGTACGCTCATGGTTGCTCGACCTCACTGCTAGGGCATTAGCCGAAGACGAGGATCTGAAGAACATCAAGGCCTGGGTACCTGATTCCGGAGAGGGACGTTGGACGGTAGTTGAGGCTATCGATCTGGATATTTCTGCTCCAGTGATCACGATGGCGCTCCAACGGCGTTTAAGGTCGCGGGAAGAAGAGCCGTTTTCAGATAGGCTACTGGCCGCACTGCGCAGTCAGTTCGGCGGGCACGCGGTGAAACATGAGTCTGGATGACTGTCTCACGAGATATAGACATGGCTGAAAACTCATTGTCGACTTCGTTCGTCATTTTTGGTGCCTCCGGTGATTTAACGCAACGCAAACTTATCCCGGCACTGTTTAACCTGTACCGTAAAGGCCGACTTCCAGAGAATTTCCGCATCCTGGGGTTTGCTTACAGACCCTGGGACGATCATACGTTTCGTAGCAATATGCATTCTGGAGTTGAGCAATTTGCCGAGTATAAATTCCAGCAAACCGAGTGGGAAAATTTTGCAGGGCATTTGCACTACCTGCCTGGAAACTTTACCAACCTATCTGATTTCGATCACTTGGCGAACTACCTGGCCGGGCTGGAAGGCAGTCCAACCAATCGCTTGTTTTACCTGGCGACTGCACCGGGCTTTTTTCTAGAAACCATCTACCAGCTGAGTCGTGCTGGACTGACAAAAGCTGAGGCAGGTTGGCGCCGCGTCGTGATAGAAAAGCCGTTTGGTACTGACTTGGATTCGGCTCGTGCTCTCAACCATGCCGTCCACCGAGTCTTTGACGAAAGCCAGATTTATCGCATCGACCACTATCTGGGCAAGGAAACCGTTCAGAATCTGCTGGTCTTCCGGTTCGCCAATAGTATCTTCGAACCGGTGTGGAATAGACAATGCATCGATCATGTGCAAATCACGGTTGCCGAAGAGGTCGGCGTCGAGCATAGAGCAGGTTACTATGACGGCGTTGGCGTGCTGCGGGATATGTTTCAGAACCATCTGTTCCAATTGCTCTCCCTGGTAGCGATGGAACCGCCGGCTACCTATAAGGGTGACGCCCTACGAGATGAAAAGGTGAAGGTCATCAAGTCTGTCCGCCCGATTGCAACGGAGGAAATGAGGGAGGCAACCGTGCGCGGCCAGTACCGGGGATACCGGGAGGAACCGGGAGTGGCTCCCGATTCACAGACTGAGACCTACGCCGCGATCCGCCTTTTTATCGATAATTGGCGCTGGCAAGGCGTCCCTTTTTACTTGCGTTCCGGAAAGCGGATGGCGGAGAAATGCACTGAGATCCTTGTCCAGTTCAAATACCCTCCGCTGAGTATGTTCCCCCTGCCATCAGACCATGAAATGACAGCCAACATCCTAACCCTTTGTCTCCAACCCGACGAGGGCATTCACTTGCGTTTCGAAGCCAAAGTACCCGACACGATCGCGGAAATGCGCTCTGTAGAAATGGAGTTTCATTACCGTGACAGCTTTGGCCCAACCTCGATACCGGAAGCATACGAGCGTTTGCTGCTGGACGCCCTGATCGGGGATCAATCTTTGTTTACACGCGACGACCGGACCGAGCTGACCTGGGAGATCATCGACCCGATCATTAATACCTGGCATGCAGCAGATAGCCCAACCTTGACTGTCTATGAGCCAGGGAGTTGGGGACCAGTGGAGGCCGACGAATTCCTGGCGCATGGCAGGCGCACATGGTTGCGCGGCTGCGGCGGGCACCAAAAAACGGCTTCATGAGTTGCGAGATAAATCATCTACGATGATCATCAGCGTTGCGCTAGGTATTCGCACCCGCCTGGCGACCACGGTTGGCCATGGACCGCGCTACCTGCATTCCACCGGTCAACTGCACAAGGGCGACGCCGGCCGTAGGTTGTTTATCCAAATCACCGCCGACTCCCCGAAAGACGCGCTGATCCTCGACGAGGGGTGAAATTTTGGAGTATAACGACACGGATTACAATTCGCCCATGTGGCAGGCACGGTAAATAGAGCCGGGGTTTATCGACCTCGGCTCTGTTCTTTGCATAGCGCTTTAAAATCTTCCCTCGATATTCGGGTAATAATTTCGCCCGCAAGTGCGTCTAGAATATCGGGTTACTCCAAAGGAGAGCAGGTGTACCCTGTCCCAAGCCTGAGCGCTTATGATCGGGCTTTTGCCGATTTCTACCCGCAAGATGGAATTTTTAAGCC